>NZ_CP066356.1:7228189-7542737 GCF_023278185.1 Bradyrhizobium elkanii USDA 76
CCACGCTGCAAGCGCGTAATCTATGCTTGCGACCTCTCCGCGGTAATTGCGACCGAGCCTGTCGTCCGCCGCAACACGCTCCTCGTAAAGCTCCTGAAATACCGCCACGACCGCTTCATCAAAAGACCCGAGCGCGATATAGGCCATCACCTTGCCGGCAATGCTGCGGTCTCCGCCTCCGGCGCGGTTCGATCTTTTGTAGGGCCCGAACTTGTGGCCAGCCAGTACATAGGCATGCCCGATCACCGGAAACAGCGATTCAACAAAACGGGCCTCGTGGCGCTCTACATGATAAAGACGCGGAGGTATACCGCCGTCCCACACAAGACAGACAGCGGGTTTTCCTGTCTGCGCAAACGGGCTGGTGCAGTAGGCCGACGCAAGATGCCCTGTCACATGCGGGTAGCTCCTGTAAGACAGGACTTCGCGACCGAGCATGAGGCCCGAACTTTCGCACGCAGCCAGCAGACCGCTGGCGTACGGCTCAAGATAGGGCGCCGCCTTGAGAGTGACAGGCTTGTTACTGCTGACGACATCGAACCGCGTCCGTGGGTCACCGGGCCAACCGTCGATGACGTACTCATCGATGTCCTTCGGACCCAGACCCTGCGCGGCCAGGGCGACGACAATGTCATCCAGATTGCCAATGTGCAGGTAGCGCGGATTGTTACCGCGCTTTTCCTGCTCAATACAGAAGACAAGACGCCCGTCCTCGACGAGGGCGATTGCTCCATCATGTGTCAATTTGATACCGCAGATGCGCATCGTGCCTCCGTCTTGTTGTTGCGCCCCGCCCCGGGTTCAACGATCGAAGCCGTCGCGACTGCTACTGATCACTGGACTGCCCCCCAATCGACATACGCGTTACGCCGGCCGCTACTGACGCTCGTTGCGTTTGCGTTGTCGCATTCCGGATCTGGAGCGATGCAGTATGCAGGCCAGGTGCGGGCTGTCAGAATCGCTTGACGCAGGAGGCCGATGCCGCTGCTGCAAAACCGCGTGGCGGATTGCGCACATCGGGAAGGTCGATTACGAACAGCGGTGGGCGAGGTCGGCCAAAGCCCGTTTTCGAACTGCTATTCCGTTCAGGCATCACAAATCAGTACTGGCGGCCGAAGTGGTCTTCGCCGATTGCGCGCGTTCACGAACAACGTGGATCATGCTGGCCCGGCGAGCGGCCGCCCACCTGGCGGCAGAATTTAGGCGGCATTGGAGCCTGCGCCCCCATCGCAGCAGCCTATGCTGACTGACAAAGAGCAATCCGAGCGGTTCACGGGGACCGCGCGGGAACTCGGGACAGACGAAAGTGGGGAGAGCTTCGAGAAGGCTATGGATGCGATTCCAGGCGACAATGGTAAAAATAACTCAAAGCAAATCTCGTAAGCCATTGAAATACAAAGATTAATTTTTGTTCATCTTTTGTTGTACACCTTGGGATCATATTGACCCACCATATGTTGGTTAAGTACGGTCATTTGATCTAACTGGCGAGGGTGCATCCATGACGTCCAAGAAGCAAAGCGTCGAGTCTATGGACGCTCTCGGGCGTAGCATCGAAAAGAATCTTTCCCGAGAATTTGACCAGTTCTATATCGAGCAAGGTCTTGCTTCGGAACATAGCATCGCGGTCAAGAACGATTTCTTTCGCTCTCTCAATCTAAGCCGATTCAGCATTAGCGCAATTGGCGGCCGTCACACGACTGAGTGTGAGTAAGCATTCAGATCACCTTACAGAAGAAGAAGTAGCGAAGGTTCTAGACCTCGTTAATGAGGCTGACGCTGTCATAGTCGGCGGCCAATGTATGGCCATCTGGGCAAGATTTTACGCCGCCTACAACCCAGACATTTCGAAAATCTATACGATGTCCAGTGAGGACGTCGATTTTTATGCCACTAGAAAGGCCGCAGAGGAGTTCGCCGAAAAGCTCGGCGACGCAAAGCTGTACCTTCCGGGCCCCGATGACTACGGACCGAACTCTGCGAAGGTAGTCGGTCGAGTCGGTGATCGCGAAATCAATGTAGACTTCCTGCATTCGATCAAGGGCGTCGATCATGCCTCGTTGAAGAAAAATGTCCTTACGTTGACAGGCACTACGTCCGATGGTGACAAGTCTCTGAAAATCAAATTGATGCACCCAATTGACTGCTTTCGCAGCCGCCTCTCGAACATAAACGACCTTCATCGCAAGGATGTGCACTCCATCAGTACCGCGAAGGCGTCAGTTCTCGTTCTCGACGCGCTCATGAATGACTTCTTGAGTCGTGGCTGGACAAAGGAGGCGCAGGACACGCTAAAGACGCTGCGATATGTGACGCTGGCCAAATGCTACGGAACGGCCGCTCATTTGCAGTTCGGCATAGATCCAAGGTGGATACTTGAAAAGTATCTTACCGACGATCGGCTAGATGAAAGGTGGAGAACGTTTCAATTGAAGACTTCTCTGACGCGGCTTGATGAAAAGCTGGTGCAAATTGCTGCTAGTACAAAACCAAAATGACAGTTCCAATTTCATCGAACCAGAGACTGACCTGCGCCTGAACTTTCATCCAGCGGCAGTTAGAGCCTCGGGGTTTTGTACGCCTTGCGGCGCGGTCGAAGCAACGGGCGATCGGCGAAGCTGGTCGGGGTTGCGCAGCCGAGCGTCCGTTGCGGTGAGGTTGGCGGCGTAGGCCGCCGGGGTGAGATACTGCAGCGACGAATGCGGGCGCTCGCCGTTATGGTCGGTGACCCATGCCGCGATTTTGGTCCTGGCGTCGTCGAGATCGAAGAACAGCGTCTCGTTCAAGAACTCGTCGCGCATCCGAGCGTTGAAGCTCTCGACGAAGCCGTTCTGCATCTCTGCATCGGCTTGCCCGGTGTGATGAAGTGCCAGCCGATGCCGGTCTCCTCGCACCAGGCCAGCATGGCGTTGCAGGTGAACTCGGTGCCGTTGTCGGAGACGATCAGTCCGGGTTTGCCGCGCCGTGCGATAACCGTCGTCAGTTCCCGTGCCACACGCCGGCCCGAGATCGATGTGTCCGGAATGGCGCCCAGGCATTCCTTGGTGACGTCGTCGACGATATTGAGGATGCGAAAGCGCCGTCCGTTGTCCGTTTGCGAACTGGTCGTGGACGAAGTCCAGCGACCAGCGCGCATTCGGCCTGGCTTCCACCAGGATCGGCGACCGGCACCCTGCCGCCTTGCGGCGAGCCCGCCGCTTGCGGGCCGCAAGTCCTTCTTCCCGATAGAGCCGGCGAATAGGTTGATCCCTGACCGCTCGCTCTCCCGCCTCAGCAAGACGAACAGCCGGCGGTAGCCAAACCGTCGGCGCTCATGGGCAAGGTCGCGCAGCCGGGCACGAAGCTCCGTGTCTGGCGGCCGACGAGACCGGTAGCGGATCATCCTGCGATCCGCGCCGACGATTGCGCAGGCCTGCCGCTCCGACAGACCCATCACGGCCTTCAGATGTGCCACCGCGGCGCGCTTGGCGACCGGCCCTACCATTTTTTTGACAAAAGCTCGCGAAGCGCGGCCGCATCGAGCATCTGCTCGGCCAGGAGCTTTTTCAGCTTCACGTTCTCTTCCTCGAGCGCCTTCAGCCGCTTGGTTTCGGACACGTCCATGCCGCCGAACTTGGCCTTCCAATTGTAAATCGTCGCCTCGCAGACCCCGTGTTTGCGAGCCAGGTCGGCTGTCTTCGCCCCAGCCTCATGCTCCTTCAACACCGCGATAATCTGTTCTTCCGTGAACCTTGCTCGCTTCATCCGTCCGTCCTTGTCAGGCCGGACTCTAACTCCATCTGGAGGAAATACTCAGGGGCAGGTCAAGACCGTAATACCTCGATGAAAAACTTTGTGTCGGCAAAATAGTTTGGGTACCGCATCATTGTATGAGCTACGGCGTGCGTAGCTGGCAAACAGGACCTGTGACGCGTTGCTCGTTCCGCTCCTCGCCGGCTCCTCTCAGGCGCAAGGCTTTCTGTCGCTCGCGCCCGCCGCTGGGCCCACATGCAGCTGTGAGCTGCACTTCCATCCGGCCGGTTGCAGAGAGACCAAGAGTGCCGATCCGGGCAAGCGCTGATGAACTAACGCCGGCTCCGTGAGACACCAAACGTACACAGGCAGACTCAACGAAGATCAAGTGGCGCGTCTCACGCCTGTTCTGCACGTCGGACTCAACTTCACCTGTCAGACCGGGCGTGACCGAAGCTCATGGCCACGATCTGCATAGTTCGGCTTGCATGGAGAAAGCGCAGGAATAGATCTGCCTGCGTCGGGACAGGGTCTTCCCCCCTCCGGTTGATGTCGCTTGTTGCAGGCTTTCCGAACCATCGCATCTTCCTGAGTTCGCATCGAATTAGTTGATTATAGTCATCCATTTGTAGCGCTCCGGATGCGATGGATCACGCGCCAAGGGTCCTATCTGTTCGGGGTTATTATGCGAGTCAACATCAAAGACCGTGCTACGGACGCAAACGTTCGGCACATGTATCACAGTGAGCCGCTGTACGTGGCTGCAGACAAAGTCCGGTTTCGACCAGTCACGAAACAGGGCGGCCTCGCCATCGCGCTGTCGACAGCAGCGTGGCTCGTCTGCAACCCGCTGCCGGCACAGGCAGCCAGCGTTCAGGACCAGAAAAGCGATCCTCAGGGTGAGGCCGGGAAGCAAGCGCCCACGAAAACAGGGTCGGTCCCGAAAGCCGATCATCACCGGAAGAAAGCAGGCGCCGCGTCGACCTCGCGATTGCAGACCGGCGTTCAACGGCGCAAGGCAAATGAAGTTGCGGACAGTTACACGATTGAAAAGAAGCCCGATCCGTTCGCAAAATTCCAGAACCTCCGCGAAAAGGGACTGGTCGTCAGCATACCCGGGCCAGCCGATACAGTGGTTCAGGATGCCGGTGGCGTGAGATCTGCGCTGGCCGAAGTCGGCATCGGTTATCTGTTGTGGTCACAGGTCACCTACACAAACAATCTTCTGCCGAATTCGGCCAGAAGCACCATCGCGAACCAGCTCTACAACGGGCAAAATCCGACGTTCAACACCGTAAACTACATGTGGGTGACCTATGATCTCAGTCGATATGGTATTCCAGACGGCCAGATCGTCGTGGGGGCCGAGGAGCAATCCTGGACATGGCAACCTGGCGGGCCGGATCGACTAGGCATCAACACGATTTCGTACTATCAGACTTTCTGGGACAGGAAGCTCGAACTCAAGGTCGGCTATCTCAGGAATTCACATGAATTCGCCGGCACGGTGGTTGGCGGAAATGCGGGATCAAATGTTTTCGGTCCCTCGTCGAGCATACTTTTCCAGGGAGGCCTGAGCGCCGCCCCGGCACCGACGCCGGCTCTCAACCTGAAGTACAATTTCGATGATCACCTTTACACCAAGGTGTCCTTCCAGCGTGCCGACAGTCCGGACGGGCTCTTTACCCAGATCACCGAGAACCCCACGGGCCTGAACTGGAGCACGACGCATGCCGGCGTTCTCTACCTTGATGAAACCGGCTATCTGAACAAGGCCGCTCCAGGCTCGCCGCAGACCTGGCTGAGGGCGGGGGCAGGTTACAACACCAGCAGCTACAAAAGTCTGGCGCTTCCAAATCAACAGAGAACCGATCCGAACACCTTCTATTACATCGCCGCGGACAGGCAGTTCCTGCAGACGAATGTTCAGGACTCGGCATCTCGTGGCATCTACGGCGGATTCTCGGTCATGGGAGCTCCTCCTGATCTGAATACGGTCAGCCAGTACTATGAGCTACGCTTTTATGTGAACGGACCTTTCGACTGGCGGCCGACCGACCAGATTTCCATCGTCGCGACTGACACGGTGTGGAGCAAGCTGGCGGTCGACGCCGCGCTGGCGAAAGGAAAGCTCGTTCATCGGGACAGTCAGGCAATCGCGGCCACTTACACCGCCCATCTCGCACCGGGAGTCTATACAAGTGTAGGACTGACCTACATCAACAATCCAACCAGCATCACGTACACCCCACAGATCGGACATGCCCTGAATTTCTCCGTGTCAACGAACATCTTCTTCTAGGCGGGTACTTGTCGAACGGGCGCTGCCGATCAGGAGGCGATCGAGCGGCAGCGCCCGCTTCGGCAATGTGCCGCCGGGTCGCTGTGGTCAGTGCGGGAACACGAAGGACCCGTAGCTACGCCGGAATAAAGTCGGGGAGCTCAGGCCGCGACGAGCTGCGGCACGATAGTGGTCCAAGATGATATGCTTGTCGACGACCTTGTACCCCGATGGTCTGGTATTCTTGACGGCTTCGATCAGTTCCTCGAACTGCGTTAAGACCCTCGTTCAGTCATCAGTATCGAGCCTGGAGATGAATTAGCCCGAGTGCAAGACGATCCTGTTATCGGCGGGTGACGTGATTTTCCCAAAAATGGAAATCCTCTCTTCCATTTTTGGGAAAATCATGGTAGGATCCTTCCATGCTGGTAATCGGCACGGACATGGTTGAGCGCTATTTTTCCGAGCGCTCTGGTCATCGGGGCATCGACGCGGCGCGCGCTCAATACAGGGCATGGCTGGCGATTGCGGAGGCTTCGGACTGGCGGACGCCGCAGCAGGTGAAGCGATCGCATCCCAAGGCGAGCATCCTGAAAGGCGGACGTGCGGTGTTCAACATCAAGGCCAATGACTACCGCCTGATCGCCGTGGTTCAGTATCGTGATGGTGTATTGATGATCCGCTTTTTCGGCAGTCATGAAGACTATGACAAGGTGGACGCGGAGACGGTGTGATGAAGGCAACATTGATAATTATCCAGAACCAGGCCGATCATGAGGCGGCCAAGGTGCTTGTCGGCAAGCTGATGCAATCGAACGAGGCTGCCGATCGAGCGCGCATGGTAGCGCAAGCTCGCCTTATCGAAGCGTATGAACGCGCGCGCTGGCCGCGCAAAGCGCCGCCGTTGCCGGATTTGCTGACCTATCTGATGGAGCAACATGGTTTGACGCGCGCTGATCTTGTGCCGCTTCTGGGCACTGCGAGTCGCGTCAGTGAGGTCATGTCCGGCAAGCGCGAATTGAGCATGACGATGGTGAAGCGTCTGCGCGAACGTTTCCATATTCCGGCGGATTTGCTGATTTCCGCGAGTGGAAGTGTTGCGGCTTAGATCAATCGGGACCATGACTTTCGTTAAGGGCGCACTTTGCTCGGCGCCGTCAACATTCGCCTCAACGCGAGAAATTCAGCGCATGCGATTCCAACGACTTGCAGGGGGATTGGGGGACGCACTTCGACCGGCGCTGCAGTGAGTTGCCGAGGATCTGGCTGGCAGCGCGGCTGCGGCAGGGCCGCCGCTGCAGCGCTGCTGCATTGCGCAGCAGCCAACTTCAGACAGTGCAAGACGACCCAGAAGGCTCATCATCGCCTTCTTCTCAGCCGTCATCATTCGCTCAAAGGCAGGTCACGGCTTTGACGAACGCCGGAAAGGCTGTACGCACTCTTGCGAGGTTCTCGTCGACTTTGCGCGGATCAAGATCAAACCCATACCGATGCCGGATGACGTGACGGAAGCCCTTCAACTCGACAAGGAGGCCGTAGAGTTCGGAGCCAATCAAGGCAGGACGTTTGCCGTCGATCCCGGCTGACACCTGATCCAGTAGGTCCTGGTGAGCCGACTCGCCAGTCGGCACATAGCCGTCAACGTCGTTTGCGAGGCTCAGCATCAAGTCTTCGATGCCGTTATAGATGTTGTGAACCCCCAACGCTAAAGCCCAACCTCGCGCCCACTGGTTGACGGGGCCCTTGAGCGAGCCGAGGTAGTCATCAATCTTGACGAGCCCTTGCCTAGCCCGATCAAGCTTTGTCGCGAGTTTTGCGAAGGGGATTCGTCACGGCTTGCCGTGTTGTCGGCGGAATGCAGCACGCTGGCGGCCGAGCGTGATGTGGCGATCGCCCAACGCGATGCTGCAGTCCAGGAGAACGACAAGCTCCTGATGATCCTGTCCCAGTACAAGCGCACGATCTTCGGTCCCCGCTCCGAGACACTGGATCCCGGACAGCTGTCTCTCTTCACCATCACGGCGCAGGCGGCAGGTGCCGCCGCCAACGACGACGGGACCGGAGGCAGGCTGCCTGATGGAGCGGAAGGCCGTAGCAAGCGACCGGCGCGACGCAACCGGGGGAGGCTTCCGGAGCATTTGCCGCGCATCGACGTCGTGATCGATATCGAGAGCCACATCTGCCCCTGCTGCGGCGAGCGGCTGCACAAGATCGGGGAGACCGTCAAGGAAGCCTTCGACGTCATTCCGATGCAGTACCAGGTCAAGCGCATTGTGCGTCCGCGCTACGGCTGCCGGGGATGCCGCCAGGGTGTGCTGCAGGCACCGGCGCCGGCCCAGGCGATCGACGGGGGGATGGTGACGGAAGCCTTGCTGGCCCACATCGCGGTGATGAAATACGGCTACCAGCTGCCGCTGTATCGGCAGGAACAGATGTTCGCCGCGCAAGGCATCACGCTTGACCGGCAGACGCTGGCCTCATGGATGGGCCGCGCCGCCTGGTGGCTGAAGCCGCTTCACACGCTGTTGCGCGACACAGTGATGTCCTACCCGCGGCTGTTTGCCGACGAGACGCCACTGCCGGTTCTCGATCCCGGCCGTGGCAGGACCAAAGTCTGCCAGTTCTGGGCGATCGCCACCGATGACCGTCCGTGGGGCGGCCCCGCGCCGCCGGCGGTGGTCCACATGTTTGCCGAGGATCGCAAGGCGATCCGCGCCAAGCAGCTGTTCGGGGATTACCACGGCATCCTGCAGGTCGACGGCTATGCCGCCTATAAGGGCCTGATCAAGAACGGCGGCCGTCTGGTGTTGCTGGCGTTCTGCTTCGCGCATGCGCGGCGGAAGTTCTGGGACGTTCACGTCGCGACGAAGTCGCCGATTGCCGCGGAAGCGCTGCAACGGATCGCGATGTTCTACGCCATTGAGGATCGCATCCGCGGTCTGCCGGCGGCGCATCGGGCTGCTATGCGGCAAAGCGACACCAGGCCGTTGATCGAGGACTTCAAACCCTGGCTTGAGGCGCGACTGCTGGAAGTCTCGAAGAAGTCCGGTCTGGGCAAAGCCATCCGCTACACCCTCAACCATTGGGACGGCCTGACGCGCTTCATCGACGACGGACGCATTGAAATAGACAGCAATACGGTCGAGCGCAGCATCAAGCCGATAGGCCTGGGAAAGAAGAACTACTTGTTCGCCGGCAGTGAAGACGGCGCCGAGACATGGGCCATTCTCGCCTCGCTCATCAACACGGCAAAGCTGCAAGACATCGACCCGCGGCACTATCTGACCGATGTTCTCGAGCGCATCGTCTCCGGACGTACAAAGATCAATCAGCTGCACATGCTGTTGCCGTGGAATTGGAAGGCCGAGCGCGACAGTTCGCTGGCAAAGCTCGCCGCCTGATCAGTTCGACGGCAGGGACTCTGGAACTTCCTGCGCATCGCTGGTGTCGTCATAGATCTCCTCGCGGATCACGCGCAGCGTCGTCTCGTGCAGATAAACTTGCAACGCCCTCTCCAGCTCGGTGAACTCCGGCAACAGAACTTTGTCGACGAAGCCTCGGGACGCACGGATCACCACCGTGTTGCGTCGTTGGCGGTGATAACGAAACGGCCGCAGCCCGTACCGGCGGCAAAGCGCCAAAAACAGGTGCCGCGACCATTGGTCAGGAAGTGAGAATTGCTGCTCGATCGGCGGATCGTGGCGAGCGAGCTCCGCGACCCGGGCACGCACCCGCTGTAGCGCAGCTTCCGCCGCAAGGCGCTCACCGGCAGTTCCGGCACCCGCGAACAACGCCTCGATCTTCCGAAGCTTCTCGCGCAGCTGCGATTCGCTGGTCATTCTGATCCCCGTTGCCCGCTCCGAACCGGGATCACCCCATCACCGCGCGCCGGCAGCGTCAATCATCCAGACCGCGCTATCCAGAGCATTCCGCGCAAGTCAAGCCCAGGCGCCAGTGATCCTCTCGTGACGCTCACGAATCTTCGCCCAGTCGACCTTGGCGCGCTTGTCGACGCCAGGTGAACAGCAGGCTGTGAGCCACCCCATGCCGGCGCGCGACGCCGTAGACCGTCTCGCCAGCCTGCAAGGTCTCTTCGACAAGGCGAACCTTCTCGTCGTAACCCCATCGCCGCCGACGCTCTGCGCCCAACACATTGAGCTGCATTCGCCACGTGACCTTAAAACTAGACTTAAGGTCAAATCCTCGGTCCGCCTCTCAAACTACACAAGGCGGCCGACGCCGGAGGGATACGGAAGGAAGATACGGATCGAGCTGGAAAACACTTGGTCGCCGGTGATTGCCAGCGAGGTGGAAAGAAGTAGAAGAGTCCGCTTAGAACCACGTCATCTGACGATCTGAAGGAAGAAGAACTCGCGCAAGCGGAGTGGGCCTTGGCGATTGCTTGAAGCGAAAACAACTCTCGCCAGCAGCGGAACGCCGAAGCCCAAAGTGAACAGAAGAGCCAAAGCAAAATGTCTAGAGCACTTTTCTAGCCGGCCGCCCCTTGCGCTGAAGTCGCGGACTCGCAGGAAGCATAAGCATCTGAAACAAGCTTGTAACAGCCACATGTCTTTTGCTCGAGGCTCTTGCGTGCATCAATCTCTAAGACGCCGCGCCGCTTGCGAATCAAACCTTGTCCTTCGAATAGACTTAGGGTCTCAGTAACCCCGGCGCGGCGCAATCCCAGGACCGACGAAAGATAGTCATGGGTAACTGGAAGCACACGAGCGTCCGCGGCGTCGCTAGCCAGACAGAGCCAACTCGCGAGCCTCCTTTCGCGGCCGTGCCGAACCCCGCATAATCCTGTCTGAGCGCAATGCAGGGCGAGCGCTTGATCGTACCTGGAAAGATGTTCCCGGATTTCAGGACGATCGTTCATCACGCGGCGCAAATCCTCCACACGAATCCTGTGCGCGCTTCCGGGAAAGAGCACAACAGCCTGATGCGTCGAGATTTGTCTGCCTATCAAAAGCGAAGCACCGATCGCGCCACGATACCCTATTACCGCCACCTCCAGGAGGCTACCTGTCGCGACAATTCTGAGAGAGACGAGCCCCGACTCGACAAAATAGACGTGATCAAGGGGCCTTTTCGGCTCCTGCAGCACCGTCCGTTCTTTCAGGACAATCGGCTCAAGGAACTGTCCTATGGCCGCCAGGTCTTGAGGAGAACATTTCGCTAGAATTGCGTTTCTGACAAACGACCGAGAGCCACGACCTGCCGTTCCAAGGCCGCGAAGCATTTGCTGTGAATCGGACGCCCGTTTCAGGATGGCATCCGCGGGGCGGTCAGGCCCTTCCGAGACATCGGGCACGCGGTCGCTCATAGGATGGTCTGTCTCTTGCCAATTGATCTAGCCGAGTGGCTAACTCTAGCGATTCTGCTATCTTGATTTGCGCAATGAGCTTCGTGGCGACGCCCAAATCCCGCTTCAAATCGTCCTTTCTGGCGGATTCAACGCATCGAGCGTGGGGCGGGCGCCTTGCCGCCTTAGGCGACGCGCGGAGAAGCGCCTCTAACGGACGGGGATAGCGTCCGAACCAGAGGCCGACATGATAGAAGCAGGCCGATGTCGACCCCGTTGAGAACGAGCAGCCCGGGAGCATCCTGTAGGCATACGATGAAGACCGCCCGATTGACGCGTGCGCGCGGGCCCGTCGAGCTCTATGATGACGTTGCGTGAAGGTCAGGCGGCCTGCTGACCGGCGGGCTTGCCGGCGTGGCCCAGGAGCTTCCATTCCCAGGGCAGCAGTTCGTGCAGACGTGACGTGGGAAGATCGGCGATACGGGCGAGGACGTTGGCGAGTCAAGCTTTCGGATCGACGTCGTTGAGGCGACAGGTCGCGATCATCGTCAGCATGATGGCGGTACGGTCGGCGCCACGCTGGCTGCCGGCGAAGGTCCGTTCCGCCGTCCCAAGGCGAAGCCTCTCAATGCGCGCTCGGCACAATTGGGTCAAGCAGATCCTGCCATCGTCGAGGAAGCGGTCGAAGTCGTTCCAGCGCCTGGGAGGAGCGCGAGAGAGTTTCGCGCTCACGCAGCAACCAGGCGTGCATGTCCTCGAGAAGCGGCTTGCTCTGTTCCTGGTGCACGGCAGGTCGCTCCTCGGCGCCGCGGCCGTTGATGGCGCGCTCGATCTCGAACAATGCGTCCAGGTGTCTGACCGCCTCCAGCGCGATCAGATAGCGGCGCGCCGAGGATCGCGGCGCGGTGGCGGACCTAAATGGTTGCCATTAGTTGACCGCGCAGCACGCCGAAGGTATGCGACAAGCGCGCGCAAGCGTTGCCGCGCGTACAAACACGATCGCCGCCAGCTGAAGCGAGGTGAACGCCATCCCTGATCGCGAAGGGCACTTTTTGAAACGCGCTCATCGATGATCCAAGCTCTGTTCTTGCGGACCCCACATTCATGAGGTTCTTCAGGGCGCTTTTGGGAAGCACCTCGCGCCGCAGCCATGCTCGACCGCTCATCTTTTCACTGCCCAGCACAGATAGCGTCGGAACAGTCGGCTCGCACTGTGCCGCGTTCTCTCACACGAGAATGGCGGAGCTGCTCGCGCCTTCTCGGCAATCTAAGCAACCAGATCGCCCGCGCCGGCCGCGCAATTCTGGCGGGATTGCAACAAACCTGAAAGGTTCCCTCCTGACCGACAGCAGATGGCCCCACTTGGCCTTGAACTGCCAGGGTCTTTACGAAATCCGACCTACCGCCTTTGCTAGGCAGCCTCAGCGGCCCGTGATTTCAGCCTTCTTAGGTGCGGTAAGCCCAGGTCAATCGTAAGCCGGTCCATGGCCCAATGAGGACTGCCGATTTCATTGATGGGATACCGCTCAGTCGCGCGATTGTCCCAGATTGCAACGTCGCCTGATTTCCAGTTCCAGCACAGAGTGTTCTCCGGCGCAGTGAGGTAGGATTGCAGCAGTTCGAACAATCTTTGACTGGAATAGCGCTGCAGGCCGACAAAGTTCTGCACGGAACGACCAAGCGTGAGCATGCGTTCGCCGGTCTCGGGATGAACGCGAACGATCGGATGTGTCGTTTCGCAAATCGTTCCGGTGAATACGTCGTCCAGTGTCCTGTTGTCGGTTTGCGTGCGGCCTTCCGCCATAGTGTAGTCGAATGCTGCGCAGCGCACAGCCCAGAGACTATCGGCAAGCATCCGCAGGGACTCGGGAAGGTCAAGATAAGCCGCCGCAGTGCTCGACCAGGCGATGTCACCGCCAAAAGGCGGGATCGCCGCACCTCGCAGCACTGAGATTTTCGGGTGGCCGGCATTGAAGACATCGTCATCGTTCGCCTGGTCGAAGTGGCGGCAGGCGCGTTCAGCGGGCGTTTCCCGGATCGTCAAGCCTCCCCTTGTGTCCACCATTTTGGGATGAGGTATCAGCGAGCCGAGCCGGAGAGCAAAACGCTGTTGCTCGGCGTCATCGAGATGCCCCTGATTACGGAAGAAGATGACCTTATGCTCGAGCAGCAGCTGCTTAATGGCGGTGATGACCTCGTCTGACAAACCGTCCGATAGCGCAATGTTCTTGATTTCGGCGCCAAGCCGGTCCGCATGCCTGACGATGTCTGCTCGCGGAATGACGTTATCAACAATCATTGTGCTACTCATGACGGCGCCTCTCTCTGTGGATGTCGTAAACATAGCCCCCGATTGATGATGATGCCGGGCGAGCAAAGTGACGAGCCATCTTGTTGATGGCGGGCATCCGAATTGCCTGATCCGCGCCGCCCAACGAGCCAAGCAGGATTTCGGATATGCACCATCATCTTATCGTCTGACTCCTGTGCGCGCGGAGGCATCCAGTGCGGTTTCGATCGAAGAACATTTACGTATAAACGCCATCGGATCGATTTTCCGATTGAATCATCGACCTGGCTTGACACCGCAGATCATAGAACCAATCCATGTCCAGTCCATGAAACGAAACCAGCTTTCTTTATCGATCTTGAGCAACGCTTGCTCGCCGCCAAACGTGGCCATGGAAGATCTTTGATGATGGTGTGATACGCCCACTCAAGCGATCCTCATGCCGCCGCATGACGAATGAACGAACCGCAACTATTTGGCTCTGCACCCGCCAAACATCTACGACCTAACGTTGCTTCTATCTATAGGACATCTTTTGCGAGTATACAAGCCATTGTTCGCCGCTTTGAATTGGTTCAAAACACGCGCTTTTCACCAGCTTGTCAGGTCAAGCTCTCTGCCCAAGGTGCGCGATGCGAAACTCGAATGGTGCAACTGCCATTGCGGTTTAACAACGGGCTCAATCCCACCATTTCCAATCTGCGTTGCTCGACCGAGACTTGGGCGGACCGGCTGTGACTTACGCCTTAGCTCTATCCGAATAGAGCCGCGGATTGCCGCTGGGGCCAGAATGATAAGGCTACGCAGGGACACCGTGTGCCAGAGCAAAGGACTGGAGCCTCAAACCGGGCTCGCGCCGCGGTATTCGCTTCGGATCACGGCTAAGCTGGGACGGAACTGGTCCTGCACCTGACGAGACTCAGCGTCGTCCAATTCGTGCAACCGAGACGTAGTCACTTGATCTCGAGCGCACATATGCACTTGCCGCTATGACGTCGCCGGGTGCGCCATGCGGAGCGAATGTGCGGCCGGAGCTCGCCGACTATATCGAGTGGGACCAAAACAACGCAGCGCTAGGTCAGTAGCTCAGGATTGAAAACGGCGAATTGGCTTCGCTCTTTTTGTCCTCCCCGCTGGCAGGTTCGGACGCTCAAGAAAGCCAGATAGGATCACAAGCTAGGACCCGCTATTCTTAATCGACCTGTCGCCTTCTCTCGATCCACAACGGCAGCGCGCGTGAGCATGTCACACATGTGAAATAGATGCATGTTTTGCAAGAAGATGAGGAAAGAATGCACCCGCAACGCAACAACGCGGCCCACGCGGCTGAACTATGGCGCAAGAAGCGTAACGCACAATAGAGTCCTCTAACAGACGAGGATCGTCACAAAGCGGAACGCAAGCTCTCAAGTACTACTTACAAGTGCGGACGAAGGCGCTTGTAAGCACCGCGCAGTGCTTGTCCCGACCTTCTTCGTCGCACAGACCCCTGATCTCGTAACCGCGCCAGGCGATGAGCCCTTGTCATGGGGAGCATAATGAAACCACCTCGCTCGCATTGGAGCTGGTCGTCTATCTGCTCGCAAGCCGTCCACGCTTTTCGCGGGTTTACGTGGCCAATTGCCGATGCACGCGGTGCCGTTTCAGGAGGCCGGCATGTTGCATGCGTTATAACTCCCCTTACGGCGATGCCACGCCATTTCGCCGCAAGCTCAGCTGTTTCGGATTCGCGTCCATAACGGCGCGCTCGCTGAATGCTTCCAGTTTCCAGGCACGTTGCCGATGGATCCGGATCGACGTGCTTAATCCTGTTTGGTGGAGCCGGCAGGTTCAGCGGCGCCGCCCACTTTCGGCCGAATACCGGGAAGAACCTTGCTGAACCCACATTGACGGGGCGCTGATCAACGCGTTCTGTCCGACTTGCCGGAGAACTTCGACGGACGTCTCGCCTCGAGCGGCGGCTTCCAGAATTTTGGAAGCGACTTGCGTTCGAGTGCCGGTCTCGTGAGGAGACAGCCCTTTGCAAACCTCATCCAGAACTCGACGGAGACGGGCAGTTGTTTCGGAGTCGAGCATACACGGCCTCCTTCACTGGAGCGGCGCAATGACTACGCTGCAAGCGCGACTTTCACGGCACGAACATTGTCAACCGGCGATGTGAACCGCGAAAGAGATGGCTTTCCAACTCACTTAAGGTTGCGCTATCATACAGCAGATAACTCCGCGTGTCATCACCCGCTGATGTCTCTAGCAGGATTTCCGGCATTTCGGAGAAGTTGTTCGACAGGCTAACAGGTCTTCCTGGTACCAAGCAGGTCTTCGCGATTTAAGATGTCCGCTCGCGGCACGTTATCGTCGAGTCATTCTACGTCGTGAGCCCCTAAAGCTTTCTCCATGCGCAAATGCTCGGCGTGCGCGACCGGCTCAGAATGTCAGCGCATTCTGCGTTCCGCTGAGGCACTTGCCGCATTAGCAGCACGGAAGAAGCACCAAGGCTCTACGCCCGGCGGCCACAGCCCAGCCTTCTTTGATTGAAGGGTCAAGCCAGGCGCGGTCTCGACTCTCCTGGCAATCCAATCGGAGCCGGCGCCGTTATCTGATCCGCAGAATGAAGTTCAGCAGTTCCCCTGCGGGACACTGAGTGAAATCCTCATACATGCATGAGTCTACGTCGAGAGTATTCCTCCCAAACTTCGGCCTGCTCTGCATCTTGATTACCAGCCTTGATTTCCAGACCAAAGATTCCCTACAGCGTCTTCAAATACTCAAGCAGCGCCCGCCGTTCGGCGTCGGTCAATTCCGGACCGATGGTCCCGGGCGGCAGCTTCGTTATATCGGCTTCCTGGCCCTCAAACGAATGCCCGCGGTTGCTGTTCCCAAGCAGCGACACGTTGATGTCCGTCAGGCCGGCGGCGCAGGCGTCATTGGCTCGAAGTTTCGTAACAAGCCCGACGTTAACAGGATCGAACTTGCGGCCACCGATGCAGAATGAGCTGGGCCGCTGGCCTTGAGGCAATAACATGTCCTTCAGCGTCGGCACGGATCCGTTGTGCAGATACGGGGCCGTTGCCCAGACACCGTCAAGCGGGCGCGCCCGGTATTGTGGTTCAAGAGCAAGGACATCTTCCTCCTTGCCGTTACGGCTCGCCCGCGCTCCGACATATACCCGTTGGTTTTGGCAGTTCTTGCGCGGCCCCCACATCTGCTGCTTGGCTTTTTCGGAAGAGTCGTTCGCCAGGTTCCATTGATCGATCGTCTTGCCCACCACGTCCATCAGCGCGAGCACAAATAGCGGATCTGCCGACCGGTCGGCTGGAAGACCGCAGCCCCAGGCATTGTTCAGATCGTCGACGGGATTGAGAGCGAGCGACTGGGGTAAGTGAACGCGCCGCGTCGTCAGGACATGGGATTGCTGACGATCGGTGCCGATTGCGTTCACTGGCAGCTGAACGACATTGAAATAGTGACGTCCACCGATCTCGACCCAATTCTTCTCGCCCTTCGCGGAGCGGTCTGGGTTCTCCACCTTCCAAAACGAATCTTCCGGCCACTTCGCGTCGAATGCGGGATCATTGACTGGTCCCCTGTGGCACTCAAAGCAATGCGAGCGATAAAGATCACGGCCTTTCTCAACGAGCTTTTCGTCGATGGCCCAGGCCGGGTCGCCTCGGAACCTGTCCTGGGCGTCCTTCCATCGTGGCGCGACAAGCCCGTTGAACTTTCTGTTCCCTGCCTCGGCCGACGAAAAGGGATCGGTGCCACGCAAAAGCTCCTCGAAACGCGCGATATCCGAAAGATGGACGGATGATGTAAAAAGCGGCCGTCCGGGAGCCGACGCTCTCATATTGATCTTCGCGCTGACGCCGAGCGCCTCCCCGGAATTGCGGACAAGTTCGTTGAGAACAGAGGCGTCATACTGTGCCCAAAGGAAGTACGGTGTATCCCAGATCGGCGGAAAGCTCACAGGGGCATCGTTGCGCGCGAAATTGCCCTTGAGGAGGGGATCGGGGAGTTCGCCGGTCGCAGGATCCAGAAAATTGGCGTAGAAAACCTGGTTACCGATCCGGTTCAACGCGTCCAGTCGTCCGAAGCCCTCATCGAGATTCGCAACACCCTGGCCGGTCAAAAGGCTATCGCTTGCGGCCTTTTGCTTCTTGATCTTTTGAAGTGCGAGCTCCAAATCATGTCGAAGCTTCTCGCGGTCGACGCTTCGACCTTCAATACCTTCCAGCCGGCTGGCGAAGCGTTCGAATCGCCACGGCAAGATCAGCGTGTAGCCGATCGATAGCCCGATGACCCGTTCAACCTCGCCGAGATTGACCATCGCCGGGCCACCATCGTAGCGGATACTGACATTTTTGTACTCAAGATGACCGGTATGACAAGCGGCGCAGGTCAGTCCGATCTGATCTTCATAGATTGCTCCCGTCGTCGGGTCGATGCCCCCCTTCAGGATTGCAAAGCCGACAGGCAGACCCTCTGGATTGTCGGGCGTGCCTGGCGTCCAAGTTGAGCCCACGTCCTTCGACGCATCATCTTGATAGCCGTATGCGGGTGCCTTCCGGGCAAAGTCCTTTGAGCTCGGACTTGGGATGAAACCAAGACGTCGCAGATAGTCGTCGTCCGTTAGGCTCGTGTAATGGATCGACAACTCGGGACGTTCCAGGGCCAGGAACCATCGATACGGGACCGGAATCGTCGCCGTGCCCTGCGATGTATGGTGAAACCAGTAGCGCTGCCGTGAAGTCCAATTCTGCGGCAGCCAATACGCGCTTTCGATCTTCGACGGCGCGGGCAGTGTAGCAGGCAGCAACTGAGCAACCAGATTTGCGTCGTTCTTGATCTTGAGAGCCGCATCGCGGAGCTTCTCCGGCACGAAATACGCCATGCCTACTGCCGCCACCGCGACGAACACGATCACAACTAGTAGAGCGATGACATGAGGCCACCGCCTCACCAGCCCAGCGCCCCAAGAGCGGAACGAACGCGCCCCCATAGTACCCTCCATCTCTCTATCTCAAGTAGCGCCTTCTGCCGCGCGAGTGCGCGGGCCGAAATGGCGCTGACTACTTGTTCAGCAACTGGCTATTGATGAAGGCGACCACGTCAGCCGTCTCTGCTGCGGCACGCCGGGTTATGGTCGCGGCCGCCGGGCCACCATGCAAAAACGACGGAAACCATCCGAAATTGCGAACATTCCAGTTTTCCTTCGGCAGCACCGCTGGGTTCACGCCCGGCACAGCAAAATTCTGTACTTTCCTGGCGAGTGGCTGCGCCGTCTCGGTGTGACAGCTCACGCAGTCGGTATTGAAGAAATGGCTCTTCTTCGGATCCGCGATGATATTGACGATCTCGAGTACGCGGCTATTGGGGACATTGGCATCGATAAAATCGGCCGTCGAAACGCCCTTACGATCGGCGGTCGGCAGGGGCGGTGTCTGCAGCGCCGCGTGGCGACATGTCATTGGATTTTGGTTGTTCGTGACAGGCCGCGGGACGACGTGTGTGCCACTGAGGATGCTGAACATCTGTGCGGCATGCAGGCCATCGAGCGTCGGACCGGGCACCGCTATCAACCCGGCCTGCGGGACCCTGAGCATCGAGACGAACACCCAGGGTTCGGGCGGTGAAATGCCCATGATAGCCATGGTGTTGAGGCGCTGCGGGGATAGATGCTTTTCCAGCAGGGTTTTAACCGCATCTCGAAACGGCTTCGCGGACGCCCCGACAAGGCCCGGATGCACGTTCATGCTACCCGCAGTCGAGACTTTGACATTGCCGAATTTTCCCGCCGCAAGTTGGTCACGCAAGGACGCAACGTCGCGGACGATTGCCTTGAAGGCTTCGTCGTCGGGCTTAAATCGCGGGAATGGCGCACAACCATCGAGAGGCGGATCGGGATCAAGGTTGAAGCTGAAGATCAGGTGGCCGGCAGTGTCATGGACCTTGAATCCGTCGGGTCCATTGGTCACCGGCTGAATGATCAGGCGAATTTGCGGCTGCCGGCCAAACTGGGCGATCACATCAGCCGATAATCCCGGTGCTCCCGGATCGATCCGGATGCCGGCGACAAACCAGGCATCGATCTTCTTCACGACAGCTGGCAGCGCAATGCGGCGCGTGCCGGAGTCCGGCACGCCGGGGCGTTCGGGATTTTCAGCGTTTGCGACAAAGCGCGCGAAATCCTCGTCGGAAAAAAGCCGCTGCGGAGGCGTCGTTGGACCAGTGAGATCGGATACCGCAATCAGATTGACAAGGTCAGCCGGCGATCTGGGTGCAGGAAACAGGATAGATACGTCGTTGGCTGAAAGCGGCTTCGATGCCGTCTGAGCCTGGCCTGCTGCGGCTCCCGAAGCAACGGCAAACATCAGCCCGGCGACAGACAGCCCTTCAAACAGTCGACGAAGCTTCGACCGGCATCCTTCACCTTTTGCCATCTTCGGCAATTCTCCTCTAAAACTCAACGTTTCCAATGTCAGATGAAGAAAGCGCAGCTTTCTAGCTTCGCTCCGTCGCATAGGGCCCCCTATCAGTGGATCAGCCTTCTCAATCGCTACCGTAAAGTTTGCCTTGCAAGGTCTTGAGCTGAGTCGGATGTAACGCCTCTTCAATGCAGCCAAGGAACATCTCGCTTCGAGCTTTGACACGCTCGCCGTCAGCCGGGCCATGATCCATGTCCGTTTGCAGCGAGCGCACGGCGATCCAGTCCTTCGAAGGATCCTTAAGCAACTCGAACAATGTTCGGTCTTGGTAGGGATGGAGACGGAAATGAGCGAAGGCAACTTTGGCTGAGATCTTGGCATCTCGCAGTGCGTCGGGAAGTGTGAGGAGATCAAGTCCCGCCAAGTCTCCAACCTGGAGCATGTGGTTCTGGGCTTCCTGATATTGCTCGCGTCCGACCAGTTGGTACATTCCTCGCGGACGAAACAGCCAACCGTCATCCGTTCCGGGCTGGTTTGCGAACGGGTTACCCTCGTAGCCGAGAACAAAATTCGCGAGCTCCTTGGGATGGTTAAGCAATGCGTCCATGGCGACCGGCGGCTTGCTCGCGGCCGCCAGATCAGCGTTGTTCTTGGCTATTCGCTCGCGCCATTTGCGTGGGAGTTGCGAGACCGCGCTATAAGAGAAGTTTTCACTGCTGCGCGTAAAATCGGCACTGTCGTACGAGATTGACCCGAGGATGTAGGCCAGGATGCGCGGGTCGGTCTCCTCTACGCGGTCCCATTCCTGCAACAAGGCTTTGACCTGCTCGGCCTGAAAATACGCCATATAGCTCTTTCGATATGGCGGCATGGATGGCGGAGCCGGCGAATGGTTCTTGATCGACACCGCCAGCTGGTGCTCGTACGCAGCAACTGTGTCCTGGTATCTTTGATAGCCATGCTCCTGCAACCACTTGCTCTCATAACAAGCAAGCAGCGGCTGCGGTTTGATCTTTGGCGTCGGTCGATATTCCTTGTCCAGTTCGTCGGCGTAGGCCGCCTGGGCAAGTTTTGCATCCTTGAGCGTTTCAAATGCGGACGCGACAGACCCGTTCAAGAGATGAAACAATTTCACTTGCAAGCAATCGGCATTGCTTTGTCTCTCGCGGGATTGATCGAAATCATCCTTCGGCACGCAGTCCCAGAACCGGCCGCTGCTCAGCGAGATGATGTCTGCAGTTTTCTGAGATAGCGTCCAGCCAAGCGGCAGGCTGTAGAACAAGCCTGTTATGTCCGTGCGGCCAAACGTTGGAAAGCGTTGCACGCTGGTCGTTACATCGTTCTCCGGCCGGCGATCGATATTGCTCGCGTGATTGAGCGCCACATAGGTTCGAGAGGTGCGCGTGCTCAGAAGCGCGCGCACTGGCTCCATCAGTTCACCGAACATGAAGGAACCGTGATCTCCGAACTGACCGCTCACCAGCGACAACAGATAAATCCGGAACTTTGGCGCGTCAGAAGTCCCCTTGATACTGTTAAGCCGCTCAATCAAATCAAGCGCGGTCTCGATTCCGGAATTCTCGACATATCCGCCGTCCACTAAGCGTGCCTGCGGATTGGCGGTAATGCAGTCATTCCTCAAGGGAACCGTCGCTGCCGGTGTCACCCACGGAAATCGCGCGCTCGTAAACGCCGCTGTGCTCAGCGGAATCCGCAGGGAATGGCTCGCGACGGTTTGACCGACCCCGCTTCCGGCCCGATCAAGCGTCGCAAGAATACAGAGGTCTCTGTCTTTGGAGTGTAGCGGATCGATATCGAAGGGTGAGATCACAACCCGCTTGCCGCTACCGGCATCTGTCGTATTCAACAATAGCGCCGGCATATTGTTGCCTGGCGTCCAATGCGACTGAAACTCGGCTTTTAGCAGATTGGATTGATCGCCGATGCCCCCGAGGGTCTTGAGCATTCTGTCTGTCGCATTCTCCAGCGCGTATTCCAGAAACCGTGCGCGATCGAAACTTGGAATCGCGACCGGCGAAAACAACTGGGTGAAATCGGTGAATAGAAAGCCCGCAACCAATGGCGAGAGAAAGTCCGTATCCAGGACGCTGGCAACGCGTTGTTCCACCGGTCCAGATGCATCGATATCCTCGGCGCGGCCGACGCCTGCGAGAAAGTCCGCGATTTTCGGGCAGGTCTTTGCGTCGGGAGTGATCGCATCAAGTGGCGCATTGTCGGCATGAAGCGCAGCCGCGAAAATTGCCGAACCGACGCTTCCGCCGGAGACGCCGCTTATCGCAAACAGATGCTGCCGAAATGCCGGACAGAGATCCTGCATTCTGGCAAGAAAGCGCGCCGCATTGTTGGCTGCGTAGATGCCGCCACCCTGGGCAGCCACAATGAATACGGGATATTCCCCAAGCCTGTTGGCCTCGGCCACCCGCGACTTTTGCAGAAGCCACCCGCGAAATGCCTCGACTGCAGAAATGCGCGCCTTCTCTTCCGACCTGCCAGCTGCTTGGGCTACGGTGCGCAGCCCATGGTCGTCACTTCCAAACAAGGAGGCAACCAGGAACAAGCCGCCAAAGACAACCGGTATGAACGGGAAATTGAACCTGATCGTCAGTAGCGCAAAGTGCGTGGTGAGAGCCACCACGCACATCGTAAAGAGAGCGATCACGCCGAATGATCCGACGAATTGCGCAAGGCGATCGGGAAGCAATACGAACCCCGCCGTCAACAGGGCGATGGCGCCGATCGTGAGCGCGAGAAATCTGTAGCGGATGAAATAGGCGTTGTTGGCCCGGCTGGCGAGTTCAGTCGAGCGATCTCTTGATCCCATCCGCCAGGCGAACATGACAAAGCAGGCGAGCAGGACCAACATGGCGAAGGCGAGGATAAGCAGCATGTTCCGCTCGAAGGCGAGCGCCTGGTCCTGAATGCGGAAGATACTCCCGACCTCCTCGACCTCACCGATCTTTTCAGCCGGGCGCGAGGCGAGTTGACCTGCGGCCGCAGCGACGATCGGCAACGCTCCAAGCACAACAGGCCCAAGTTTTATATAGAGAGCCAGCCGGCCCGTAGCGCGCGGGATCAGAGGAAGGGTCGCGGTGGTAAGCTGAAACGCGGACGCCCAAACCGTTATCGCGATCACGCCAAGGGCGATAAACTCCCCGACCGTAACCCACCCAATGTCGTCAGCGGCGATCCGGTAGAGCTCCTGAATCTGATCCGGCAGGTAAAGCAAAACTGAAATGGCCACCGACAGAACAACAATCCACCGAAGATTGCGCAACAATGTAAAAAGCTGCTCGCGCACAGTCATCGCGCCACCTCCGAACACTGCCTAACGGGATAGCCCGAGCGAGCAAAATCGACCTAAATTCCAAAAACACTCGTACCGGTTCTCATCGAAAACATGACGCCGGAGATTAGGGGCGGCCTGCAATAATGACGACTGACAAATTATCGTAACGCGCGTCGAGAATTGATAACGTAACCTGCAGTAGTGGAGCGATTTATCGATTCAATCTGCTGGACGGTCAAGAGATTTTCGACACAGATGACTAAATCAATGGTGTCGATGTTTCGCACCTGGGATTTACCAACTTGCGCGCTTTTTCTTCACTCACTCGTTCAGAACGCAAGAAATCGGCAGCGTCGCCACTCTCCTCCATATTCGATTCTAACCGTGGATCATCATCAATCGATGTATGCCTCAAGGCTTACGGGCACCGGGCACCTACTGGTTCGCTTAAACAACGCGTCAAGACTAGAACTCCGTTCCGCTCCATCGCAACGGCAAAGGCTCAGTCTCGTGGTGCACCCGCAAACGTGACTCGGGCCGGAAGCCGGACTCGGGAGTTTATCTTTGGTGCCTCGGGCGCCTGGCCGGCGATAGCTTGGTCCCGGACGTGCGGCCAAAGACCCGAAGGCCAGCCGGACGGAGCTGTTCGACTACTAAGGCGCGGCGCCCGGCGGCCGCATCACTTCGTGCGGTTCTTCTCGGCCGCGATGCGCACCATGGGCCAGTCTTCTCCGAAGGTGACGAACGAAAGCGACTGCTCTTTCGTCAATTCCTCGACGGGAAGGATTAGATTCTCGCGGCTGTTTCGTCCGACTATGAATCCGGACAAAGCTCCAGATTTCGATATGACCGGAGCGCGACGCTTTGCTTGTTCGCGAATGGACGACCACGCGACGTGGCTAGGCCGCAATACGGCAGGCAAAGGTCCGCTTCCTTGCCGTCCTTGATCCGCACCTTGAACAGTTCGCCGGTCAAGCGACCAAGCTTGTTGTTCTTGGCCCTGGACTGCTGATTGCGACGCGAGCCTGAGGACGCTGGAGAAACCTCTTCCGCGTTGACGCGTCGAACCCGGAAGTTCGGTCGATCCCAGAGGTTGCTTCGGAAGTCCCGTACGGTAACCATCTTTTCGGACGACTGGACCGGATCGTTGAAAAGCGGGGATGCCTCGAGCTGGACCGCCTGGAAGCCGACGTGGGGCGACTTGGCGCCCAGGACGTCGGCAACCGGAACGAAGTGGCCGACCCGGACATTCGACCGCCCGGGACCGCGAACCAGTTCGCAAAGGCCAGAATCCACCTTGCCCACCCGGGAATGCGGCGTCATCAGCGCAAAGACGGCAGGCCCCTTTCGGACCAGGGCCGACAGCATCATCTTCGCGCCCTTCTTGCCGTCGATCTTGACCCTGACCAGGGTGCCTATCCGCAAGGCATTGGAGCTGACACTCGACGGTTCGCGGAGACCTTTCAGCTCAGTCTTCATAGTCGATGTCTCTCGTAGTGTCGGGCTCGCCCAGCTCCACCAGAACAGGTCCGACCATCAACGGGAATAGATCGAACCTTTCGGCTCGTCTGGTATCAGCCGTAGGTAAATTTACTTTGATCGGCTCGCCCTCGATGTTGGTTCGGAGCATGCGGATATTCGAGAAGTCCAGATCGTAGGCCCTGGATAACAGATCGAGTGAACGCTCGAGGGAATCCGCCAGCACTTTCATGCTGATGGCGGCATTCCCTACTCCCTTACGGGTCCACGCATATTTCGAGGAGTCGTATCCGGGCAGTATGGCCGCATCGAGATGCTCGAAGGAAAGTTCCCCAAGACGAACCAGGTCCGGCTCATCAAGGATCTCCTTCGCGGCCGGTGGGGCGCCATGACGCACCATAACTTTCGCGAACCGCGTCGTCGGAGGCTCGATACATTCGGGCGCGCCGTTCTCCGGGACCATCGTCGCCTGATTGTCCACGGTCTTAAGGCTACCTTTCACATGCGTCACGCACCGCGCCGGACCATTGCTGAAATGGGAAAGGAGGAGCTTGTTGATGGGCGCGGCCGAAAAGGAATAGGCACTCTTGCTCTCGTGCAGCAGCGTGACGGACGGCACCGGATCTCTTTTGATGAAAGGCTCGATCTCCTCCGTATCTTCGTCTTCAAGATGTACGGTGGAATAGAATGGGCAAGGATCCTCGCTGTCTTTTTTCCCGGCCGTGACCCGTGCGCGCCTTTCTTCCTCGATCGCCTTTACATCCGTCTTCATCGGCTTCTTCGACAATCGCGCCGCCAAAATGTGCGCCGCTTTCGTCACGTCCTTCCCGAGGATCGGAGAAAGCGCGTCGATCAGGCCGCCGTCGCCCGATCCGCTGACCATGACCTCGTCGCCGGATTCGATGATCGATGACGGAGACCAGTAGGCAGGGGTCTGCAGATTGCCGAACTGCCTTTCGGCCCCAAAGCCCGTGGCGATCACGCAGACATCGGCCTTCAGCTCGGTTTTCTGGGCGTCGGCAAGCTTGATCGTAAGTGGCGTCGCGGCGCGCTCGATCTCATCCACTTCGGCGTGGATGAACGCGACGTACTTTGCGAAGCTCTCCTCCCATTCCTTCATCATCGCGTCGACGACTTCGGTGACCGGCGCTTGAGCCCAATTCAGGAAAGGCAGTTCGGTCGCGGGTGTCGGCTCCTGGAACGGCCAGAAGATGATGTTCGGATGGAGCTCCCGATGGATCGCATTACGGTAAGAGGTGAAATCCACCTTTTCCTTGTCCACGATAGTGACGCCGGCCCCCAGGCTGCGAAAGGCAGCAGCGATGGTCCTCCCGGCCACACCAGCCCCGACTATGCACACGCTTCGATGCCCCGGCGCGAGATGCCGATCGGAAATCTCCGCTGCCAGAGCAAGCGCTCGTAGCTGTTGGGAATAGAAGTTCTGCTGCGGAAGAAACGGATTGAGTACGAAAAGGTTGTCTGTGAGCTTGCACGCCTCATAAACGTGCGCGCTGCGTTCTGCATCGATCGGCATGCGTCTTTTACGTTCGTATAGCTCCGCCATCGCTCAGGACGCGACGGCTCGTGAAAAGGAGTTTTCAAAAGTCAGGAAGTATGTGCCACCACATGCGAGTATGCCGGGTCCGCAAAAACAATGATGGCCTTCTTCGTCCCCCCCGAAGACACGCGACCCACCCCCGTTCAATCGGCCCAAGACAAAATAGTAACAACTGATAGTTGCGTAAAGCGATTTGTTGGACTACGGCTAAAAACAAGGTTGGTACGATACGCACAATCGATGGCTCGTATACGTGGAATTAATGCGTCCCGCGCCTCACCGCCAATTCCTGTGCTTACAGAGTTCGCCGAGCTTGCCGCCGTCGGGGGCCGGCAACTCCTTCGGCTCCGACATGATCGCGCCCCCTCGGGTGCCCGAACCGGAGAATTTAAGACGGCAGGGATCGTCAGCGGCTCGAGCCATTCCTTGCGCTAGCTGATCTTGGATGGCATTTCTGACCACAGCAAATAACCCAAGTCGAGACGTTGCGCGCCACCAGTCAATACCCACGCCAGATTACCCCTCGTCGCCAGGTGGCTCAAATCGTTCCAAACCGCCCAGCGCTTCCGAATAGCGGATTCAGGCCCTGAAAGCGGGACATCGCAAGCCCGTATCACCGGGCACGTCGACGTACACCGCCGGCCCGGATCTAGCGCTCAAGACACCAGTCAGAACTTCCGCTGATCATCCAATCTCAGTACGCAATGAACAAAGGCCGCGTCGCCCTCGAGCGATCGAGTAACCCCTTCAGGCAATCAAGGCCGCGTAATTACGGCTCATAAAGAGATTTCCGGATGTCACGCAGCTCGTCCGCGTCATCCGCAACAATTGTCGCGAAGAACTTTCCGAGCAAATCTGCGACCACGTCCGATATCTGCACGGCCGGCTCCTCCACCGATTTCGCAAAGCGATGGCTCCGCAAAGGAAGCGCCTCATGCTCCATTCGGCGGCCTGCACGTAACGTTTAACGACAGCTTCACGGCATGGCGATCAAGAGGAACTCACCGGCTTCGGACAAGGCCTCCCCGCATATGCCTTTATCGCATAGTCCGACGTTGGGCGGCGGCACAGATCGTCCCCATCCCTATGGAAGGCGACGCGACGGTTTTCGGCATCGCCCCGCGCGCGCGGCAAAGGATGTGCTTGCCGGAAGACGAATACATGAGCGGCCGTCGACACGCGGTGATACTCGTCGATGTCAACCTATCGTTCGCGATACGTAACGCCTTCGACCGGCTGCAGAGGTCCGCAACAGACCACAGGGGCTTAGCTACGCTACGCTCAGCCAGTCGGTCAGCGCTTTGACGTGCACGGCAAAATCTCTGGCCTCGCTCGGTCCGCCTTTGTAGTTGATTCCGGCGACCGCGCCGTCCTCATCGAGCAGCGGACCGCCGGACATGCCCTGCGAGAGCTTTTGCGCGACCTCGATCATCGGAACGGCGCTCTTGATGGGCAACGACGTTATCAATCCGGATCGCACGTTGATCTTGTCGCCGGGGCCAAAGCCGGGAAATCCGAGCGCCGTCGTGTTGTCGCCAGCTTTGAATGTGCGCTTCGATATATCGAACTCGTAGTACTCGGTGGCAGGTATTTCGTGCGCGAGAACGGCAAGATCGCGATGCGCGTCATTTTTGGCAACCGTTACCTTGAATTTATTCGAAGGCTTGCTGGGGTGATAGACCGCGATATCGGTCGCGCCGTCAACGCAGTGCCATGCCGTAACGAGACCCACCGACTTCAGGAAGAAGGCCGTGCCCTGCACGCTGCCTTCCGTTGCGTCATCGCCCCAATGCTCGACCACCCACACCGCACGCTCCCTGATCTCGAAAATCGTGGGCAGAATTTCGAGTTTCTCGGATGGGAAGAGCTTGTTGTAGCGCGAGGCCAGACTGCGGAAAATCGGATCCGAAGGTCCCTTGATGTGCCCTACCCAGGATATCCGGCCGCGAAGATGCGACGCGAGGGCCGCTTCGCGACCATACTTGTCCTTGAGGGTCTTCTGAGCGACCGCAGCGCCCTGCTTTTCGACCACGAATAATGCTGCCCGGATGTTTCGAACGAATTTTCGGTCGACATTGACGATTTCATTGATCTTCAAGCCGGTCACCGTTCGCCGCGAATGCTTGTCGGCGTAGTGGACCTTCTGTGGATTGATCGCGAAACCGTTGGACCGGAATGCTCCGCGAAGCCCATCCTTGAGCAGATCGGGCGAGAAATTTCCGGCCGGCGGCGGAGGCCCTTCGAACAACAAGGTCAACGGCTGGTAGCTGGAAAACGTGACGTCGTCGGCATACCGGGTGTAGATGCAGCGGCTCTCCTTGGCGATCCTCTGCAATTGCTTGTCCATCCGGAAACAGATCATGTTGGAGATTATGGGACTGCTAGGTGCGCCTTGCGGCAGAACACCCTCGTTGCAGCAGATCCGCGCCAATATCTCAGCGACTCGACCGTCGATGCCGAGCGCGCTCATCAATCCGGAAACACGTCCTTCCGTAATGGCCGAAAAGAAGCCTTCGATATCCAAGTTCATTATGAACTTGCTCCGGAGATGCGCCGTAGCGTTCGTCTTGACCGAACGATTGTCCACAAAGCCGTGAACGGGATTCCTCGGTCTGTATATCGGCGCGAGCGAGGACGCGATCTTGGTCTGCAGCATCTTCAGCCGATGGTCCGGCGCGCTTATGAGGCGCTTCTTTCCTTTGCCTTTCGAAATCTCGAATTTCTGATACATCCGGCTACGAAACCACCAGATCTTCCTGAGTTCGGCTGCCGATACGGCAAGGAACTTCAATAGTTCGGCTTCGCTGGTAAGCTCGTTCGGAACCGTGACCTGGATCAGAGTGACGAAGAACGACGCGGGGCCAGGCACGAGGTCTCCCTTCCAATCACGCCAGGTATTCAGGCAGCAACGTGGCGCGCACGATCCTTGATCAGACTTTCGCTCTTACGCCGCAGTTACGACAGCGCGTATGCGAGGGGAGACCTCGTAATTCATCAATAGCAGAGCGTTCCGGGAACGCCGCGCGTCAGTCCCGGAAATTCATATAGATATTTGCAGCGTTCCATTGGCATGGCCCGGACGCCGATTCCATTGCCGCGGACGAGGTTTCGATGCTCGCCGAACGAGACGTGGTGCCGGCGCGTGATTGGTCTCTTCGGACATCGCGGGGTGGTCTTGCGGATTTCAGCGACCGCCGGCGTGAGGATAAACGCGCGCTCCATGACATTCCCAGATATCGAGGAGTTCAGACATCCGGCTTGCGCCCTGCAAGAGGTCACCCTGGGGTTTAAGGCGTGGATTTCCGGGCTGCACCTAATTTATCGTAGGTGTCGAATGTCTTCCGTCCGATGCCGTAGGCGACGTGATTTCCCTCGTTTAGACTTTCGACGATGTCTTTTGTCCGGCGCATTAGGGTCTGCTTTGTCTTGCCTACGTCCTTTTCGAACTGGGCGGAAAGAAACTCTTGAGCGTCTAGCCTGGCTCCTTGCTCGATCGATTTCAGGACGTACTGTTTGACGGCTTCGTAGATTTCGGCACGTCGCTTGAATTCCAACTCCGCTTCTTCACGGTCTCTTCCGACATAAGCATCGTAACGGCTCGCGGATGCGGCATAGCCCTCCGCATACGCTTCAGCGATCAGGTCGTGGCGGCCCAGTTCATAAAATGCGAGCAGGCCTTTAATGTATTTGGTTTTGTCGACATTCATAAATGACAAGGGCGCCAAGCCTGCTTTGAGCAGCGGTACGTTGCAGATGACACGTCCGGTGCGCTTGTTCACATCCTCGAAGTACTTGAGGTAGCTAATCATCACCATCAGAAAGAGGCTTCGCTCAAAGGGATCGTCAATGAGAGTCTGCTTCTGCACGATGAGGGTGAGTTGATCCTCGAGGATTTGCGGAATCGCCAAGGGCGTGTAAGCGGAGTTGCCCAGTCCAACGATTCGCCTTCTCACCGTTCCGCGCGCCGCCGGATCGATAAGGCCACGAGAAAGCAAAGAATGGACGTTTCTTATTTCACGAACATCCAATTCAATGTCACCGATGTTGTCGACGAGATAGGTAATCGCCTCCTTGTGATTAAGGATCATCTGAGTTTCATCGGCGGCCTTTCCTTCAGCGGCTTGGCCGTACTCGATGAGCACCTGCGTATCCAAGTATGAGTAGGTGTTTCCTTCCAGGCTGGACGAAGCGTAGGACAGATCGACAAGGAGTTTTTGCACGATAGCGCGCGAATAGGTACTCGCATCAGCTCTCACTCCCCCGCCAGCGGCCAAGAGTTGCTGCGAGACTTCAGGGTCCAACCAGCGCGTTTGATTTGGGACATAGTTCTCAAGGATGGACCGGTCGTAGCTGACGGCCTTTCGGCGCTCCGGCGGAATGCTGAAATATTGATTGTAGTTGTCCGCCTTGTATCGGGTATTTCGCCCCTTCCCCTCGACCAGCACATATCGATCTGCCTGAAGGGCAGATAGGCGCCTGGAGAGGGTTGGCTGGCTTATCGATATTCCGTTCCGCTCCAGGGCAGCGAGAATTCCGGAGGCAGTGTTTGCTCCGGTTTCGATGGCATCAAGGATGGCCTTATCTGTCTCGTTTAGGGTCATGGCCTGAATACAATGCTGAATTGATTGGAGTTGGGCCTAAGGGCCATTTTCGAAGGGCGGACGAGCGCTAAAGCAGCGCTTGAATAGATATGCGAAGCCCCTGAAACTTCTCTTATTTTCTATTTTACGAGCTGAGAGGTCAAAGTCTCTCGAAGGCAATCCTGCATGGAAAGCGAATTGATTAACGATGGGACTTCAACCCTTACGAATGGAACACTGAATAGAGAGGGCCTTTCGTCGCGTGGGCAGGCAGCCCTTCTGCAGTTAAGGCACCCTTGGTTGCGACACAAGCCACAATCAACCTACTCTGCGGTCTGACCGCCGTTCTATCGGCCAGCCGCCCGCCAAGGCGAAAGCGGAAGGGGCCTTGGCGACGCCGCCGGCAGTGCGGTCGAAGCTACGCCGCCAGGGGAGCGAACGTCTCGCGCGAGTTTATCGTCTCGCACCCTCGCACTCCTGTCGAGTTGAGATGAACGTTGCTACGACGACGCCCCTGATTGTCACGATGCAAACTCCGACCTCCGTCCTGTAGCCATGGTGTTGCGCCAGTCTTACGAGTTCGCCCAACTGCCTGGCTTTGGATTCCACATCCGAAATGTTCGATCCGACATTTAGCAGCGACCTCGCGGCTAAATCGTCGGTCCTCGCTTGCACCGAAAGAATATCGATGATCTTCGAGGTTTCGAACCTCGACCTTTCGATGAGATCGGAGCCAATCCTGCTCCTTCCGCCGGCATCGGAAAGGCTGGACGCCTTCGACTTGGCCTCCGCGATCATGCCATCCTCCAGCGGGGAAATCACCGGATCGCTCCTTCCTCCGCGTAGACTTTGGAAACGGTCAAACAGCATCGATCCGTATCCTTGGATCCGACTCAGGGAACTTTTCAAAGACGCACCCAATTTCGTATCGAGCAAAGCCGACGATCTTCTTCCGAGCTCGGACCTCGCGTCCGACGACGACACCACCCCCTTGAGGAAGTCGTCGACGAATTCGACCGCGGCCGCTCTTATGCCGTCAGTCAGGAAATCGTCGCTCATCGCCTTCAATATTTCGTCGATCACCTTGCCGGAGACAGTTTCTTTCACTAGCTCCGATATTGCTGGTTCGATGACCTCGGGGACCTTCGCGGCGTCGAGTGCAGTCGAGAGCAACTCTCGGATCGCACGCTGCCGCGATGAGCCGTCGCGTGGTCGTTTGAGGTCGTCCTCTGGAGGGGCCATTCCGCGCGTTGCCGCCCCCCGAGGTGCCTCAAGAGCGGATCCGAGCTCGGCCAACTTGGACGAACTTGCCGCCGGCGGCACGTTCAGCATGTCGCCCGACTGAACGTGTCCCTCGAACTTGGCTGCGTTCGCGGCCGTTCTTACCGCTATGCGCTCGTTCAGCCGCTCATCGGAATTCAGGACCCTGGCCTTGAGTTCGGCGTCCCAGATACCCGAACCGGCAGGCGGGGCCGGCGGGCGTGGTCCCGCGGGAGCGCCTGCGGGTCGCGGCCCACCCCAATCCCCGGGCGGCGGCGAAGTCCGGAAAAGATGGTCGTCCTGCTGGGTCGCCCTATCCAGCATGACCTTCGCGAACTGTATGGACACGCGGACAACGGCTCGTTTGTATGAATTGTCGATAGCATCGTGAGCCGACCGAAGTTCGACCCGCAGGGCGTTCAAGCCGCTAGGCGCAGAACCGTAGAAGGAGAACAGCAGGACCGCGACGAAGAAGGCGCCGACGACGTCTATGCCCTTCGATGCCATCTTCGAAAGTCGAGCCACCCTTGAGGAGAGAAGTGGGAAGAAGAGCAGGTTGAAACCAAGAACGAATATGATCGCAAGGCGCGCCTTCAGAGCGAAGGATTCAACGCATTCAATGATGTGTCCAGCCTCGAGGCCATTGTACCAAGCAAGCACGGTGCTCAGCCGCGGTGAGAACTCCGTCAGGAAAAGAAAGAAGCCGATCTGCAGCAACAGGAAACATGTCGAAACGGCGCCGGTGACCATGCAGTAAGTGGTGAGTTTCGAACCGACCTCGGCGAGAACCGCGTTGCCGCTGTGCCTTCGGCAGACCGAGCGGACCGCAAACACGGAGATCGCTGAGACGATCAACACCCCCAACGGCAATAATCCAACGAAAGAAAAACCCGCAACAAACGCAAGCCAAGCGGGGATCAGGATCGCTGGAAGAACGAACAGCTGCGAGAATTCACGCAGACGAGTTGAAACGCTCAAGTCCGCACCCTCCGCTCGGCAGGCCGCTCTGTTGATTTTGAAGTTCTGCTAGCGCGTCAATGAGACCCCTTCTTATCCAAGCGAATTCCTTCAAGCTCAGCCGCAGCGTTGCTCAGGTTCTGCGCGGACCTGGTCTCAAAGGCTAAGCAAGGCCAGAAAATTCGGCGCAGGACATTGTCGCACGCGACCGCTTGAGTGTGCGCGCGCGGCGCGACGAGCTATCGACAACACTTGGAGCCGGCAGCAATCCTTCAAAATATACCTTTAAGTTGTAGCACACCTAAGCGAATTTTGGAGCGGCATTGCAGGTCCGATATTGCTCCAGCTCGAAATTATTTCTGTACGGAACGGACGCTGGCTAGATGTGTCACTCACCTACAATCTCGACGAAGTCGCGCATTTGCGACTGACGCCGAGCTGCAAAACCAGGCAGCGGCGAGGATACCGGTGTGGCCTTCGACTCTGCAAGCTCACGCTTTCCGCGAAGCTCTTCACGGACTTGCCGTCGAAAACGTCATGTTGAACGTCTCGGGCGATTGACAGGATCACGTTACTCGACGTCCGCCTAGGCCGCCCGCGACGGCCTGAACCACCAGGACCACGCTCGCAGGCGCCCCAGATCATGGGCCGCGTATCATCTGAGAGCCCCGTAGAACCCCGGTGCCGTACCCCTATAACTGTGAGCTTGTCCGATAGGATTATTGACATCGCTTAGCATTTTTTTGATACAATCCCGAGATGTAGAGCGCCGCGGACACCAACCGACAGAAAGCCGGTGGTGCACCACGCAGTAAGTGGGGGAGCGCGCGAAGAGCGTGCTGATACGGGAACGATGAACGTAGAGGGAAGGCGTTTTCTGCGGTGCCTAGCGAATGGCCGCCTTCGCGTCGCGAGACTGCCCCTCGCGATCATGTTCGCTTCCGCTCTAAGCTTGAACTGACATGCTCCGCGTTCTCCAGCTGTCGGAGGAGCGGTCGACAAGTTCGACTGCCTCCTCCACCCCCGACCGTTACGCATCCGCTTATCGTCGGGATGCAGGCGTAATCTATCTGGATGCGAATGCGACCACGCCCCCGTTGCCAACCGTAGTCGATGCAGTTTCGCACGCCATGCGATCAATTGTCGGGAATCCGGCAAGCGCCCATGCGAGCGGGGCCTCGGCCCGAAGAGCGATTGAACAAGTTCGCGACGACGTTGCTGAGTTGGTCGGCGTCCCAATGCCCGAATCTGTGTTCTTCGTTTCCGGTGGAACCGAAGCAAACAACACAGTTATAAGCTCCTTCGTCCGACAGTATCCATCGGTGACGTTCCTTGTCGCGCCCGTAGAGCATTCGTCGATCATCGAACCCTTGCTCAACTGGTGTCCGGACCGGATTTCCTGGCTCGCGGTGGATTCTTGCGGGCGAATTGATCCCCACAGTGCACAGCAAAAGGCGCCGCAAGCTGGCGGGCCGGTTGTCGCGCTGCTCCAGGGTGCGAACAGTGAAACTGGCGTTATTCAGCCTGTCGCAGAAATTGCCGAAGCCATCCGATCGGTTCGGCAAGACGCGTTCATCCATCTCGACGCCGCCCAGGCCGTAGGGCGCATCCGAACCGATGGATGGTCGTCGTCAGTGGATTCGATCAGCTTTTCAGGTCACAAAATTCACGGTCCCCACGGCACCGGAGCGCTAGTAGTCAACGAACACACATCTCTCCGCCCCTTCATCCTAGGTGGTGGTCAAGAGCACGGCTTTCGCTCGGGAACACCAAATGTCTCGGGCATTGTCGGTTTGGGAATTGCGGCGCGCGAACGCATCAAGTCGTTCGAAGAAGCCAACGGCCATATGCTCAAGTTGCGGACGAAATTCGAAGAAGCCGTCACTTGCGCTCTGGGGCAAAGCGTGCGGATCAACGGTGCAGAAGCATTGCGAGTTTCGAACACCTCAAACCTCCAATTCTGTTCTATCGACGGAATGCAGCTGCTTGCCCACCTGGATGCGGCCGGTGTCATGGCCTCTCAAGGTTCTGCGTGTTCGAGCGGCCGCCCCGAGCCATCTCGTGTACTCCGAGCTATGGGTCTCAGTGAAGGCCAGGCGTTTTCGAGCCTGCGTTTTTCCTTCTCAGTTCTCAATACCGAAGAGGATGCCGTCGTAGCGGCCGACATCATCGCCTCCGTCGTCAAGAGGCTCACCCAATGAGATCAACAAAGGCTTCTGCCTTGCAACGCTTCGAGTTTGGGCGCCACGAAACTTTCGCGATCCGTCATGGTTGGCTCAGCAAGGGTCTTGTCCGGGTCCGGGACAGCGCAGGTGGCTTTCAGGCGGATATCGAGACTGCCGACGAGCTAGGTCTCGGCAGCAAAATGGTCAAATCGCTTTCGTATTGGCTCGAAGCGTCCGGCGTCGCATCGGTCGCCCCGCATACGCGCCCGCGCCAACTGTCCATCTCCAGAGTAGGCGGCGTCATCGCCGAACGCGATCCATTCTTCGAGTTTCCGGTATCGTGGTGGTTTGTACACCTTGCCTTGGCCAACCGAGACAACTCCATCTTTGGCTGGTTTTTCAACGACTATCCGCAGCGCACCTTTGATCGCCTCGATTGCGTGGATGCGTATCAACGCTATCTACGCGAGCGGGCAACGAAGCCGCCCAGCGTCGAGATGGTTCAGCGAGACGTCTCGTGTCTCCTGGCCAGCTATGCGGACGAGCCTGGCAAGCTCCAAGATCCAGAGGACGGCACCATCTGTCCCCTCACTGATCTCGGACTACTTGCGTATCACAGCGACACACGTCGCTTCGAGCGGATTGCCCCTCACGATGGCGTTTCGCCCGAGATTCTGCTGGCATGCGCTTCGAAACTAGGACTGGCATCAGGTCTGGAAGCGGTCAGCATCAGCGAACTTGCGACTTGGCGGCACGGTCCCGGACGCATCTTCCAAATGGCATCCGAATTGATCGACGAAGCTGCTGCCGAAGCCGCTCGCGCATACGCGCGATCGGGCGTGACCTTCGACCGCCTCGGTGGGGAGCGCCGTCTGCGAGCCGCTCACAAGCCACCGGAATTCTGGCTTGCCCATCATTACGACCGGATCGGAGCTTCGGCATGAAGGCGCCAAGTTTCTTTCGCGCGGTCAATCTGCGGGCCGACCTCGATCACCCCGACCGGCTGAGCCATTATCACCCAACAACGCGCTCAGTCGCCGTCGTCGATGCTGTTCTTCGCAACGATGCTTCTATTGTGATCGCCGCCTACGGCAGCGGCAAGTCTTTAGCGGCCGGTATAGGCGCCTTGCTGGTCCGCAACGATGCGGGCGCCAAGGATGCCTTACAGCCGGTCATCCGCCGGATGAAGCCGGTAGCTCCGAAATTGTACGCGAAGGCAAAGGATCGGGTTGCGTCCCGATCAAAGGGACTGATCGTCAACCTTGCCGGCTTTGCATCGGATGTGGTCGATGCGATGGCAACCGCCGTCGGTGCCCCAAAGCGCATCAAAGAGCTCGACCGCCTTCTGACCTGGATAACTGAGGAGGTCCGCACCGATCACGTCGCCATCATATGGGACGAATTCGGTAGACACTTGGAAGGCCTCGCGGCCGAGGGACGTGCCCGCGACCTCGATCAGGTCCAGCGCCTTGCCGAATGGACGTCTCGAGCCAAGAAGCCGACCTCAAGTCTAACGCTTCTCCTGCATCAGAATTTGTCGGCGTATGCTGGCCGGCTGAACCAGACTTCTCGGAACGAGTGGAAAAAGATCGAGGGCCGCTTCCGGCAGCTCAGGTTCGTCGAGGATAGCAAGGAGCTCTATTCGCTTGTGGCTGCGGCGGCCGCGCAAAGACGTGCCCGCAACGTCGCATCGCTGCCGGCCTCGACCCTTGCATCGGTGTCCAGGGCCGCCGTCCAGCATAATTGGTTCGATGGACCGCGTCTGACAAATGAGATCGTCGAATTATTGAGGGTCGCCTATCCCATCTCGGCCGGTGCATTGCAGGTCCTGCCGCAGGTTGTCGCTCGGATCGGTCAGAACGAACGCAGCATCTTTTCTTTCCTGCAAGCGATGGACCTGTCGAAGCCCGTCGGAGTGGAAGAAGTTTATCGCTTCTTCTCGCAATTCATGCGTACGGATACTGGGCCTGGTGGCTCGCAGCGACGCTGGTTGGAGACCGAGAGCGCTCGGGCCAAGGCTGAAAGCGATATTGAACGCGAGCTGCTGGCGGCCGCGTGTCTTTTCCAGCTTGGCGCCAGCGGGGAGCGTCGCCGTTTGACGAAAGCCGCACTGATCACGGCCGTGGTATCGCGCGGCATCTCGATCAGCCAGGTCAGCTCAGGTCTCGAAAAGCTTCTCGAACGGCGACTCCTGATCTATCGGGAGAGGAATGACGACGTATCACTCTGGCACGGTATCGATGTCGACATCCCCGCTCGCGTAGCTGAGGAATGCGCCCGCCGCGAGGATCAGTTTGATCTCGTCTCTTTCCTCAATGCACGGCATCCGGCACCGATATTGCGCGCTCCTCGGCATAACGCACGGTTTGGGACCTCCCGTTACCTGGCTGGTCGTTATGTTATGCCCTCCCAGGTTCGCCAGCCAATGGAGACTAACGGGGGCAGCGCGTGGGGATCCGTCGATTTCGTCCTCGCCGACGCGGCAGACGGTATCGAGGAAGCGAAATCGGCAGCGGCAAGTTCGGATCCTCAATATCGCCGTCTAATCGTGATTCCCCGTAAGCCTCTCGCAATTACCGAGGCGGCCCTCGAGCTTGCGGCGCTAGAGGCGCTGAGGGAAGATGAGGAATTCCTCTCTCGTGATCCGCTTGTAAGGCCGGAGCTCGACGAACTGCTCGCGCTAGCGCGGCGGCAGTTGGCATCGACACTCCATAAACTCACCAGCGATCGCGCAGGAGGTGCCGACTGGCATCTCGGCGGACGCCAAATCCAGATCACGATGGATCGGCCGGCGTCGGTAGCGGCGTCCGATCTTCTCGACGCCTGGTATCCCGACACTCCGCGCATGATCAATGACCAATTGATGAGGCAGCGCGTCTCTCGTCAAATGAGCACCGCGCGGGTCCGGATTCTCATGCGGTCCATGGAACGGACACATGAACCGCGTCTTGGTTACGCCGAGCAGGATGCGTCAGTCGAAGCATCGGTCTACCGTACGGTCCTCGAGCGCACTGGCCTTCATCGCCCGCTCGATGATCGCTGGGGCTTCGCCAGCCCAAGTCAGCTCGGTGACCCGGGTCTCCAACGCGCCTGGTCCATCGTCCAGCGATATTTCAGCACGGTAGGTGGCCCCCGGCCGCTATCGGAGCTTGTCTCTGAACTTTCCTCTCCACCAATCGGCCTACCGCTCGGCGTTATCCCGATCCTCGTCATGGCAGGATACCGCGCCTTTGCGAAGGTCGTCTCTCTCCGGTCCGAAGGATCCTACGTACAGGACATCCTGGGCTTCGAAGCCAGCAAGATGTTCATCGAACCTGAGCGGCACACGATTGAGGTGCATGACGGGCAAGAGCGGACTCTGTCATACTTGTCCGAGCTGGCCTATGTGCTTACGCACGAGAGGCCGGCCGAGACCGACGAAAGGCTGCGCTTCGCTTACGACGCTTTCGTACGCTGGCGGGCAGCGCTACCGGAGGGTGCGCGACACTCGGTGCGACTGTCCCCGATGACGCAACGGTTTTTGCGCGAGATCAATCAAGAGGAGGATCCCGCCCGCCTCTTCCTTGAAATCATGCCGGGGATGTTCGGTAAGGATCATGGACTTGACGGCGTGGTCGAGTCAATAGAGCGCGTCCGCAACGAAATCGACTCGATATTGGACGGATATCTAGAAGAGGCGGTGCGCATCATCGGCTCGACCTTCCGAATCAACGCCGCCGATGATGCGTTATCGTCGTTGCAAGCCTGGCTCTCCTGTCTCGACGTGGGCATGCTTATGAAGCGGGACGATCTCCGCATGACGGATCGAGCCATCCTTCGCACCGCATATGACACAACGAATGGGCGCTACACGCCGCAGAGCCTCGCACGCAGCGTTAGCTCTATTCTCCTGCAGCGTGGCTTCGAACAATGGCAGGATTCGACGGCCGGGCAGTTCGCGCTGCTGGTCCGCGAATGTCGCGCAAGGATCGAAGACACCGCATTGGCGTCGGAAATTCCTGACGAGCGGCTCGCCCCCATTGTCAGGAACAGGATCGTCGAACTCGAAGGTGTGCTCGCGCGAATAGGACATCGAGAGCCACGTCAGATCGCAAAGTTTGGAGCACGATCGTGAACATAACACCGACACGCTTTCACGATGCCATCCTCGATACGTCCCGACGTCACATCGTTCCCCTATCTGGCGGAAAAGACTCGACCGCCCTGGCGATCTATCTTGCTCAGAACTTTCCGCTGGTCGATTTCGAGTTCGCATTCTGCGATACAGGTGCGGAGCTTCCGGAGACCTACGAATATCTGGACCGCCTGGAACACGTGCTCGGTCGACCGATCCGACGCATCTCGGCTCTCGCGTTGTTGCAACTGAAGGAGAAGCCGGGTCGAACTGCATTCGACGTAATCTTGTACGAGCACTTTGCCGGCTTCTTACCGAGTGCGCGGACGCGCTGGTGCACCCGGATGCTCAAGATCCATCCCTACGAGCAATATATCGGCTCTGAACCGGCTTATTCTTACATAGCGATACGATCGGATGAAAATCGAGCTGGTTACACGGGCAATGGTAAGCCCGTCCTGCTGTCGGAGCAGCCCAATATCGTTCCGGTCTATCCCTTCAAGGATTGCGGCCTTCGGCTGGCCGATGTCCAGCGGCTGCTGGACGACAGCGGCCTGGGCGCCCCCCAATATTACGAATGGCGAAGCCGTTCCGGTTGTTATTTCTGCTTCTATCAGCAAATCGGTGAATGGCAGGGCTTGAAGGAACGACACCCCGACCTGTTTGAGAAGGCTAAGGAATACGAACAGACTAGTAGCAGCCGCAATTACACCTGGGTGGACGGCCGCTCGTTAGCCGAACTCGAGACGCTGCCTCGTCGACCAATGAAGCCGAAGGCTGACCACGCTGGCTGTGCAATCTGTCATCTCTGAGGCCGTCATGTCGTCCAGATTTATCGATTTTCTTTCTCAGTACGGTCCGAGCGCAGCGACCGACGCACTCGTCGATGAGCACGCCCCAGTCCTCGTCGAAGAGTTCGGCATCAGCTGTCCCATCGAAATTCCTCCTCCGCGCATGAAGGAAATCTCGGCTGCGCTTCTCGGCGCCGAGCCTCGAAGCGTCTTTCTTACTGGCACTGCCGGCGACGGCAAAACATTCCACCTCCGCAAGTTCCTTCTCGAACTTGTGGGCAGCGACGCGGAAACGTCCACGATCTGGACGAACGCCTCCAACAGTGGGGGAATCATAGAGCGCGACCTGCCGTCAGGCCGAAAGCTGCGGATCATTCGGGACGTGAGCGCTCTACCGGCAGGCGAGAAAATCGCCCAGGTTCGGGCCGCAGCGAATTCCATCCGATCCGCTCAGCCGGAGACCATCTTCCTCGTAGCAGCAAACGACGGCCAGCTCCTTGACTCCTTCTTCGCTGCTGGATCGGACGATGAGGCTGGAAGCCTTTGCCGCAAGATCTATCAAGAAATGATCCGGATGATGCGGACGGGTCAGGAGACCCCCAAACCCGACTTCGCATTTTCCATGTTCAACTTGAGCCACACGCTCGATGACGCTTCGTTAGATGCATTGCTCGATACCATACTTGGGCATCCGGACTGGGAAAGCGGATGTTCCAGTTGTCCGCGCGCCGCAGAAGTCGTGAACCCCTGCCCAATCAGGTACAACCGTTCTTTGCTCATCGGCTCCGATGGTAGCGAGTCTTTCCGCACACGAATAAAGACGCTGGTCCGTCTCGCCGCGGCCAACGATCAGCACATCCCTATCCGCTATTTGCTAATGCTCATTGTCAATGTTCTACTCGGATCTTCTCAGAAGCCGGGACGGCCTCTTCTGAACTGCGCTACGATTATCAAGGCGAAGACTCCACTCTATCGATTCACGAATCCGTACAACAACGCCTGCGGCGTGAACATTCGAGATCCTGAGAAGCGGCGCAAGAATCCATTCTTCGCGATGGTGGCATCTCTCGGCATCGGCATGGAGACCGACAACGAGATCGATGCGCTTCTGTTGGCAAGACATACGGACAATCCGGCAAGAAAGTCGTTGTTCGAGAAGGACACGATCTATGGAGATCGCATCTTTGATGGCCCGCTCGACCACTATGCAAAACGCGGCTCCGAGCGTCAGGATGCACAGGAAGCCAAGGATCTCCGTGAGGCACTACAAACGCAGCGCCGTCGGCTATTCTTCAAACTCGGCGACGAGGGCTCTTCGGGAACCGGCATATCCCCTTGGAGATTGACGGTATTCCGCCATGCTGGAGAGTACGAGCAGATCTGCACAGCCTTGAAGTCCGGAAATGCTTCAGGCGAAGCGCTGCGTCAGATCGTGCTCGGTATCAATAGAACACTGACCGGACTGATGGCCAGCGACGGCGAGAAGCTCTGGTTGACCGGCGTCGTCGGCCGTGCGGACGGTACCGGTGGACGCCTAGCGATGGGGGAACCTTTGGGAGCCGTCGCCAGTAGCTGGGCTCGTGTCCAGCTACAGTTTGATGCGGACCGTTCTTGCCCTGCGCTTGTCGCCGCCGAAAAGGGCATTTCAAGAGAGCTGCCCCGCCTAACGATTACACCCCTACTCTTCGAGTATCTCAAGCGAGTGGCCGGCGGATCTCTGCCGTCGAGCTTCTCCAGACAATGTCATCAAGAAATTCGCCATTTCGCTGTGCGGCTGGCATCCGCGCTGTACGGTCACGCGGACCAAGAGACAACGGTAATTCGAATGGTCGATCTGGATGCCGTGGGCCGTCTTCACGAAAACATTCTCGAGATCGGAACTTAAAATATGCCGATTCAAGACAAGGATAAGGTTTTGCTAAGCGCCAGAGCGCTTAAGCTCCCGCGTCAGCTCGACCTTCGCAACGTCAAGAACTGGCCTGAATATGCGATTTGGGGGCTTGCACTGCATCAAGAGCAACTTCCTTGGTTTACGTTGGTCGAATTTATACAGATTTGTGCCGACAAGCACAGGAAGCGACCGGTTGCGGCCTCCGAGAATCCGATCTTTGACATTTCAACCGCCACCCGCGCAGTCGATCCGATCCATGAGGAATTTGGATACACAATCCGCGCGAACATGCTGTTGCGTCATCTTGTGTTCAGAGACGAGGAGATTGATCGGCTCAGGAAGGATCGAGGCCCGATGGCCGACGACGACGCGATGTGGTCGGCGTGGTTGGGAAAGACCAATGAGGACGTCGCGCAACACGTTCCAGATGGTTATGTCAACAAAGTACGCAGAGCTCTCGGTCCCGAATTTGAGAAATTCGCGACAGCGGTCGAGCTTCTGCGAGGCGCGGAAGTCGAAGCAGGTAGTCGCCGGCGCATTACCTCGCGACATCTCCTGCCTCTCGGTTCAGCAATGCTCTTCGCCGATGGGGACGTGAAGAAAGACGGTCAGCTGGAGTACGACCGTCGATTCATGCGTCGTACCGGCGAGTTGGTCTGGCTGATGGTCAACCGCTCCTCAATGCGAGAGCAGCTAGGCGACACGATTGAGAGCCGGTTCTTCCACAGCAACGACGTCCTGAACCGCGCGGCAACCATATTGGCTGCAGACGAAGACTCGGTGCAAGACGGAACGCCAGGAAACTGTCGCTGCGTCGGCTATCTACCCATCGCAAAAATGCAAGTGTACGAGGACCTGGCCCACGACCTGGCCAGGGTGCTCGGGATGAAGGACCTTCATTTGTCAATCTGCCTCGATGCGGCGATGCGGCTGATTGGTTTCCACCTCATCAGATACATGTTGCAGCGTGCGGTCGACGTCGCTGGCGAAGCGGCGCACTCCCCCTTCCTTCTCGATATGATTGGAACAAATAGCCCACACATCGTACGTCGCTCGAAAGAACACTTCATGGCGCACAGGCAACTGCCGGAACGAGCCATCGAGCGGTTCTTTGCCGATTTTGAAACCTCGGATGAATGGAAGACGGTCGGCACCAAGAACCTTGCGATTAGCGCAGCGCAAAGCCTTATCTTGGAACGGTTCGGCTACAAGACCTCAATCGACGAGATTCATACGCAATTGTCTTCGGCGCGGCAAAGCGCCGTCGATTCCGCCTTGTCCTCAATCGGAGCCATCCTGCCTGCTTACGGGAGCCGCATAGGTCTGCTTACATCGCGGCGCGGTTTTGGCACTTGGTACGGCCCGAACGATCAGTTCCTCGAAGCGCTCGTTCTCGCCAACGTCTCGAGGCCGATGGAATTTCAAAAATTCCTTCGCCGCCTGTTTAACCGGTATCGTATCGTTGTTGGACGCCATGAAGCGCTGGATCCGCTTGCATATGGCACGGTGCCAGCTCCAGTTCAGGATCTGGAGAGGAATCAAACTCGGCTTGAAGAACGACTCCGCATGCTCGGATTGCTCGAACGGAAGTCGGACGCCATTGCCTTCGTGATCAACCCTTACGTTACGGAGCGCACGCATGTCGCAGCTTGATGCCTGCTCGCTCGTCGCACAGGTTGCCGCTCAACGCGTTGAAGAGATGGTCTCCGACAACGGAAATGGAGTCCGATCTCTTCTGGCACTAGTCGGATTTCCGAACGAGCAAACTGACGCTATCGGAACCCTGTTGAAAGGCCGGCACTCGACCTATGAGATCGTTGTGAACGAGGTTGGAAGCAATGCCGTTGCCTATCGCAACAAGCGCCGTCCGGGTTCCGAGGCTACAATCATCTCAATTCCCCTGGACGAGCTCGCGAGCGTCGAGCAGAGCCTCGGTCACGTCACCGTAGTTGGCGAGCCGGCTCTTCTCGCGCCATCGGAAGCGGCTGCATGGGCTTCGATTGCCCTGCACTCTCACACCGTTAATCCCAGCGAAGAAATACTCTCTCAACTTCGGAATGTGATCGAAGGTCTGCTTAAATCGGAGGTCGCCAATTCCGCGACAATGGTAGGCTCATTCGTTAGTGAGGTAGTAAACCTTCACGCAGGCCGAAGCGGACTGCCTATTGCGGATGCCGTACGTCAGAGCATGTACTTGTTGCAGCTCGTTGCGCCTCCATTGGACGGCAAGTCCAAGAGCATCGTTGCCAGCGCAAACGAAGCAAAGCGATATTTCGTTCGAGCTCGGACAGAATTCCGTCCTTACCTCGATCTCCAGACGCCGGACGGAAAGAACGTCGGCCGTGACAACGTGTTGAAGCGCATCGAGGAGGACGCAGCAGCAAGACCTACCGATCTCGACGCAGATATGGTTAGAGACGCCGTTCGAACCCTCGTGCAGGACCGGAGCATACGCGCGGACGTTTGGTCCGCGGCGAAGGAGACGGTCGCACAGTTCCCTTGGGAGCAACTGGAGCCGTATTTCGCCGAGCGTCGGACAAAGCCAACACCTTCTAGGCTGGGTGCCGAGACGCTCGCCTTCTTCGACGACGAATTTCCGGGTGAACTTACGGAAGCTGAAAGAGAACTTATTACTCCACTTAAGTCGGAGACGTCGAAAGCTGCCATCACGGACGAGGTTCGTGATTTCTTTGCCCGCCGCCGCGATCAAATCAAGGACAACCCGTCGCTGATGAAGCGCTGGCAACGTCTCATCTTCCGCAAGGAGATCGAAGATGAAGACCTCCTCGGGGGCCTTCTCAGGCTCGCCGAACGTGTGGCGATCGAAGGGGCCGACGATGACCTCAAGGATCCAGTCCTCCATGTCAAATTGGCCAACAGCGAAAAGAGAAGTTTTTGGACAGAAACACAGAACACAGGCTTGTGTCGCTATCTGCGGGACCGATATCGAGGCCTCAAGGATGCACTTGGTTCAGGTGTTAACCTCGATTTTGGCAAGTGCTGGGATTTCACTCTCCCGTGGGACGACAAAGATCTCGACGTCGTGACGTCGACGTCGAAGACTCACACTGAATTTCAGTTCGAGGGCTTTCTCGTCGAACGAGACCAGATCGGCGGCGACGGCGGAGTCGCCAAGTCGACTCTCAGCCGAGCATCGGCCGGAAAGCTTGTCTGGCAACCTCCGGTACATTCGATCGTTACGGCTTTCTCCGCTGACCTGGACGTGCATGTCCCTTCGCGCAAGGGTAATGTATTCATCATGGAGACGCGCGCCGTAGCCGCGCGCGGCAAAACTGGCAGGAAGGTCGTCGACCTCCGTAATCGGAGCACAATTGTCGGCTCATTCCACACAAGCGACGGAGCTCTTTTCGACCCGGATCGCGATGGAGCCCGGATCGACAAGTGCGTGGAAGCTACCGTCTCGAGATTAAAGGATCTAACGATTCTCACTCCGACGGACGCCGAGGATGTCGCGAACGCTTGGAACAAGTTTGCAGAAGCATACACGTCGGCTCTGACAGACTTTGCATACGGCGCGGGTCTATCATCTACTTTGCTGTTCAAGCAGGCTGACCTCTACGGTGAGTTACTGCAGGTACTCGCGACGAAAGCACGGGCGCCAAGATGCCGAGCAGAACTTTGGAAAGCTATCCTAAGTATCGGAACTGTCCGGGTCACCGCCGATGCAGCCTCAGTGATAGTCACGCCATGGCATCCGCTGCGATTGGCCGAAATGGCCGCGAAGGCAAGACAGTGCGGCAACGCGATCCAGACGATCGTCGCCGACCGGATCCGAAGCGGCATGTCCGATTTTGTGGAGAGGCGCGTCTCAGGATTCGGACAGTCTTACTACGGCGACATCTGCTTCATTGACGATGACAGTGGAGGTGAGCCGACGCTAGGCATCGAAGTCGAGCGGGTTGGCGACTACGGCCTGCTACAATCGCCAGTAGGCGGTGCCGCGGCACTACTCGACGATTCGGCGGAAGACGCCGTTAGAGCATTCGAAGAAGTAAGCGAACGCTATCTGGAACTACGCCCTCACGAGAGAGATCATTTCAGCACCGCCATTTACAACGCCGACTCGACCGAACTTCCTTCTCTTCTAGCTGACGCTCTGGGACAAAAGGTCGCAGGAGAGAACGACTTCCGATGTGAACTAACCATCATGCACGATGATCCCGACCGACTGCGGAGGATCTATCGCGAGCAAAACGAACGTATCGGCAGAGAACTGGCTGGAGCACTGACGACCGAAGCCACCAGGACCTACCTTTCCAGGCTTCGTGTCGGATTTTTGTCGTCAAATCCCTCGTCGGCAGGCGGACGCGCGATCGACGTCAAGCCGCACGACCTGGTACTTCTGCAGGACACCATCTCAAGACTGGCTCGCATCGCATGGCGCCGTCATCCGGAGAATGATGCCGCAAACCCGCCAACGTGGATGGAGCACATTCCCACGGATATCGGTCGACGCAAGCCCTTCCTGCTGGGTGATGATTCGTCATCGGTCTATCTGACGGCCCCGTCCAGCCCTCCCGCAGCCCAGACCTACATCGACCGGATACACGATTTTCTCAAGAGCGACGAATCAAACGGCCATTGGCTGCCGCTTCAGGAAATCAACATCGCCTCACCGGAGGTGAAGGGACTTCTCAATAAGGCGCACCAGGTGGCGAATTGGGTGGTCACGTTCGACCGCATCGCCGATCGGCGTCTATTGCAACAAAGCGAGACGCAAGAGCGGCGCATAATCCGCTACTTCACGGCCCCTGGCTCGGATCACAACGTAATCGTGTCGACGACCGTCGGCGTCGATGAGATTGCCAAGCTCCTTCAGGATCATCTTCAGCCTGTCCTGCCTGGCACGGACCAAGCTGGACGGACGGCGATTGGCCGCTTAATTCAGCGCGAGTCCGCCGATCTGTCTGGCGAAATCGTTATGCGGGCCGTCCAGCTTCCCAATTCTGCCCTCGAATTGATCGGCTTGGTGCTCGCGCGCCGACAAGTGGAACTCCTGCTTGACCAAGACGAGTGCAAAACTTGCTGGTTCTTCGTCGATGAAATAGCGCGCTGGCTCGATCTCAATAACGAACGCTCCGACATCTTGGCGGTCAGTTTCGTGTCGCAAGCCGGTCAGCGCTTTGTGAGGATGCTCGTCATCGAGTCAAAGTACGTAGGTACCGCCGCGTTCGCTCCAGCGATGACGAAATCGAAGCGCCAATTGATCAGCACCTATGACAGTTTGAGGACCAAATTCGTCGATATTGACGAGGTAATGAGCCCGGAGATCTGGCGACATCGGCTCGCTGACATGCTCGTCGAGCACTTCACACCCTTCGAGCATGTCGCTGGCTTCCCCTTCGAGCGCTGGATCGAGGAGGTTCGCAACCCGGCGGGGTTACGAATCGAACTGTCGGGCCACTCGATGATCTTCCAGCACGACGACGGTCTGATCACTCCGGACCAACGGCTTGAAATTGACGATGAGAGGCCACCAGCCGAGCGCCGGCCGCTACTGCAATGGCTTTTTGGAAAACCTCAGATCACGAGCATGCTGCTCGATCTCGCGAGTGCATCTGCCCCTCCGGCAATCGATCATCCGGCCTCCCCGATCACCAAACCAGCAGCAGTGGCGGATACACCGGTTTGCCGTGCCGATGATACCTCCCCGGCACAGATAGCTTCTCGCGCCGACAGCGATGCGCAGAACCCGCCTGCATTGCCCGTCCTGCAAGAGGAGGAGAGGCCGCCCACAACGATCGTCTCCCCGCCAGCGGCGAGTTTGAGCGAGGAACGATCCTCCGACCAACCGATGGTGGACGAGAAGCGAACGGGCAGGCCTGGATGGCTGCCTGAGGTCGAAGCCCTGGCGCTAAAGGTTGCGACAAACACATCTAGCCAAGATGCCCAAGCCAGAGAATGGCTCGATCAGCAGGTAAGTGACTTCCGTCAATCGCTCCAGGCTGAGGGAGCAGCAGTAGAAATTCAAAAGCAATGGTTAACCCCCAACGCTGGCCTGCTGCGGATCAAAGGAAGCAAGTCGCTGACGATCGACAAGCTCGAGAAGCAACGCACCAACCTCAAAACCATTCACGGTCTCGACATTATCCGGATCACTGCCGAGCTTGGATCGATCCTCATCGCCTTCCGTCGCCCCTCCAGAAGAGTGCTGCACCTCGCGGATGCCTGGCTCCGCCGAACGGTCTCGCCCACAGCTCCGGATAGCAACCTGGCGTTCCTGCTAGGTGAGAAGGAGGACGACGGTGAGATGCTCTACATGCCCGTGACGGCGCCCTTCAATGGCCAGCCGCAAGTCGCACCACACACGCTTATCGCCGGATCCACCGGCAGCGGAAAAGGCATTCTTGCCGCCAATCTGATCCTCGACCTCTGCGCTTTCGACTCGCCTGCATCATGCAGGTTCTACTTGATCGATCCCAAGCAGGGCGCCGACTACATGTGGGCCGAGGATTTGCCGCATCTGCAAGAGCGCATCGTCGTTGAAATGGACGAGGCTTCCCGCATTTTCGGATCTCTCGTCACTGAGATGGAAGAACGTTATCGGCGCATCACCTCGAAGAAGTGCAGAAACATCGTCGAGTTCAATCGCGTAGCCGGACCGTCCGAGCAGATGCCTCGCATCTTCGTGTTCCACGACGAGATCTCCGATTGGATGATGGACGATCACTATCGGGACAACGTGACGACAACCGCCGCCCGCCTCGGCAACATGGGGCGAGCCGCAGGCATCCACCTGGTCCTGATGGCGCAGCGCCCGGATGTAACCGTTATGAGCATGCAGCTACGCAACGCTCTCGGAAATCGATTGATCCTGCGCTTAGACGATCAGAAGACATCCGAAATCGCCATGAACGAGAAAGGTGCTGAGCGGCTCCTCGGTCAAGGTCATATGATCGCGAAGCTTCAAGGTTTGAACGAAAACATGTATGTTCAGGTACCCTTCCTCTCGCAGATCGACACGGAAGCATTCGCCGCGACGATCAAGGAGGCGTGGCGCAACAGGGGTTTTGTTGCGCAGATGAGGACCTTCGCCGCCGAGTAGTGGACCATGCCGGAGCGCGGTTTCCAGGTCGGCAAGCGCGTCCGGGACGCACTCTACGTTCACCGTGACGCGCTTATCGAGATCGATCCATCGACGCGGGGCGCAGTCGAAGAGGCGGCTGCGACCGTAGACAATTTCCGTTGGAATGTGGCTCGGATCGAACCAGGTCGCATTGCCCTACTCGAATACGAGGATTTCGAAAAAGAGCATTTTCCGGCACTGCTGCGTTCAGCGCTCGTAGAACGTGCTTCCCGCACGAGCAAGATCCGAGATTATTCCTCATCAGCCAATCCGCCGATCCTGCATCGGAAAGAGCTTCTGCTTCCATCGAATCATCCCCGACGCCCCACTTACGCTGCTCTGACCGCCGAGTTGGATCGACGAAACTTGTTTTTCGATAATCACAAGATCGGATTTCGTACTGCCTGGCAGCGTCGCCTGGATGAGGCGGGTATCGTCATTCGAAATCACGCGATCGTTCCGTCCGTCACGGACAAGCCGCCCTCGTGCGCGATCCACGTCAGCCGTCACAAGACGGCAATACCCCGCAATGGCCTTTCATCTCCGATGCAAATGTTCGCTCGGCACGGCTTTCTTGAGACATTCCCTGACGTATTCGATTTTGGATGCGGCCAAGGAGATGATCTCCGGGTGCTTGCGCATGGCGGCATCGAGGCCGGTGGCTGGGATCCGCATTTCCGCCCAGACGCAGAGATTCGACCCGCGGCTCTCGTCAACTTAGGCTTCGTGCTCAACGTCATAGAGGATATCGAAGAGCGCGTCCTGACGTTGAAGAAAGCTTGGGAACTCACGAGGAAAGTGCTCTCCGTTGCGGTCATGATCGAGGGCCACTATTCGGTGCAGGGGCTGACGCCGTTCGGCGATGGGTTCCTCACGTCGCGCGGCACATTCCAGAAGTATTTCAGTCCTTATGAACTCCGCGCGTTCGTCCGAGATTCGCTCGGCGTCGAGCCTGTGGCCGTTGCTCCTGGAATCGTGTTTGTCTTCCGCGAACCTGACGCGGAACAGGAGTTCTTATTTAGTCGGCGAAGCCGCACGCCATCTCCGATTACTCTCCGGTTGGCGCCGGCCGCGCGAGGCCGCGTCACTCGGCCAATCGAGCCCCTATCCGAACGTCTACGACCAATCCTGGAGCAACTTTGGGCCAGGTCGGTCCATATCGGGCGGATCCCGGAACGCGACGAGATACCGGAACTCTACTCGGACCTGGCTAAGTCGAACGTCTCAATCGAGCGTGCGTTTGGCTGGTGCCGCTCGATATTCGATCAAAGCCTTCTGGAAGTCGGCGCAGGTCGGAGACGGGACGAATTGCTTGTCCACTTCGCGCTCGGGGCTTTCTCCGGCTCACGAGCCTTCAAGACCCTTCCGCTCCCACTGCGCAGGGATGTGAAGTTACTCTTTGGCAGCTTCGCGACAGCCAAATCGGAGGCGCACCGCTTCTTGTTTTCGCTTGGGGACAATGGGGTCGTGGAGGCCGCATGCCGCTCCGCGCTCGAGTCGGGCTTACTCAATGGATATGGCGACGGACGCTATCACTTTAGTGCCAAACAGATAGGCGAACTGCCGGCAGTCCTGCGAGGTTTGATCGGCTGTGCGAGCGTTCTTGTCGGCGACGTCGAGGATGCCGATATTGTGACGCTGAACCTCGCAAAGCGATCCATAGCTTTTCACTATGGTCCCGATTTCTCGGCTCCCCTTTCGCTCTTCGACCGCGTCACGACTGTCTATCTTCGCGATCAGCAGGTACGGGATCAAATCCTTTCGGACGAAAGCCGGCTCCTCTTTCTGCACCGATCGCTTTACGAAAGCGACACGCTAAAACGGCAGCAGCGATTGTCGCTCGAGAACCGAATAAGAACTGTGATCGGATCGCTAAACAACTCATCGCTAACGGCGCGCTACGGCGATGTCGCCTCCAGCCTGCGCCAGTTTCAAGATTGAATGACGGCAGGTCATCTATCAAGGAAACTAGTCAACAATCCAAGCAATCCAAAATTGCAGTGAGGGGTACCATGTCCGGGACGACATCGATCGAGAACAAACCCGTTTCGCAAAGCTACGGAATCACGCCCAACGAAATTTACAAGGAGCAGTACGCCATTTTCGAGGCATGAATGATACGCTCTACAAGATTCCTCCTCTTTTCACGGGTGTCATCGGCGGCCTTTGGTACTTCGCCGTTCAGAACATCGCCGAAAAGCCGCTTATAGCGAGTGCGGTCTTCGCGTTCACCGTGATCGCGGCAATCTGCTTTGTAAACGTGATGTCTCGCTTCCGGAAAGCTTTCAACGGCTACATCAGCAACTTGAACAAGCTCGATGGCGAATTGAAGGTGACGACCAAGGGCGGAAGATTTCATGTCTCTACGATTACCACGATCCAGGTATTGCTTTGTATCGCCTTCGTCATATCCGTGCTCGGGACTTTCTATCCCCTTTGGAAGAACTGACAAACGGTGATCTACCACACGACTGAGGTCGGGCTCGACTGTGCTTGGCGTGAATCGTTGACGAGGGTTAGCACCCACTTGGCAAGCGAGAAGATGATGATTGAGGCAATACAATGATCTAGGTACGACACGGCGGCGTGTGAACTGCTATTCAAAGCTCAACGTGGAGTGAGGCACCTCTGATGCCGAACGGTCAAAGCTTAAATATCCAGCAGTTTCGCGCGGCCATCGATCGACTCTGCAACCCCACGCCCCAGTCCAACCGACTCCCAATGCCGGAGGCCCATGCGGGATTCAAGGCCCAATGGCTGAGCTGGCTCGAGGAATATCTGACGCCGGGCTATTACGATCGAAACATCGCCAACGACGATGCCCGCTTTGTCTATCAACATCTAAACAACGGCAGAATGATTGTTTGGCTCAATGAGGCTGCTGGTGAGGACCCCCGAATCATATCGGCTGCGATCATCACAATGGATGATCGTGAAACGCCGCAGACTGAAGCCATGTTTGCCCGACGTGTTTTGCCTTGGGAGAGCCTGACGAGATTGCTTTTTCGATAACGTCATGACTAAAGATTCTGACTCTCGTTCCTCTTTTTGATCACTGACTTGCTTTTTCGGCTTTCCCAATGCGGCATCAAGGGGCTCGTGTTGGCGGCCTGGCGCGTGGCGCCGTGAAGAAGGGTGGCGGCCGCAAACTGCGTGCTTTGTCGTTTGCAACCCGCTGGAAATCTCCCTTGTCCCGGCTGGAGAGTAAGCCATGGCATGAATTGAGCCATCGATGCGGGATCTTCGTGAATTCCGTCTTCCAACAAACTCGGCTGCCGCTGTCTGCCGTCTCAAGCCAAATCCTTGATGATGAATTGGATGCGGAGTTGTGGCAAAGAGACGCGGGCAGAAAGTTTGTTTACCAAACGTTCAGCGACCGAGCCAGCAGGTCGACTACGCTGGTCATTACTGCAGCACTTGGCGAGTCGCTTCCACATCGCGGACGACGGCTGCTCCGTGGACGATGGCCGCTCCGATGCGGCCGCATCCCGCCGCAACGCACGGTGAGAGACGGTAACCGCTACGCGTCCTTGGGCACCAGCTTGATTTTCGGAGACATGAAGCGCTTGTTCTGGCTGTCCAACTTCATACGCTCTGCGTAAAGTCGACGAAGCCATGTCCTGCCTGAACGAGCCCATCCAATACGTCAGGCAGCGCCCTGGCGGTCGTCTCGACGACATGAAATAGGAGCCGCGGCTGACTTGAGGGCGTGTGCTTGAGGTCTTCCTTGATGGCAGCCAGCATGCCCGCCGCCGTCGTTACGCCCTGACTGTCCTTGCTGTCCGCGTTGAAGTCGCAGTGGCTCAAACTATAGAGCTTGCCGGGACCGCTCAGAATACCTGTAAGCCGCGCCAAGGCGTCGTTCCGTGGCGCGCGCCAGTGCTGCATGGCAACATTGGCCTTGTCGAGGACAAGTTGATGCGTGTCTTTGAACTGCTTGAGGATCTGCTGGTCGCTGTAGGAGCCGGTGCCGTTCTTGAGGTGATCCCACGAATGATTTCCAAGGACGTGCTTGGCATCCAAGATGCTCTTGGCTGCGTCCGGTTTCTGCGCAACTTCCTCTCCGAGCACGAAAAACCCGCCCTTGACCTTGCGCTTCGCAAGTTCGGCCAGGATCGGAACCAATGCAGTCTGCGCGGGAAGCGGACCGTCATCGAATGTCAGTTGCAGGTTCATCTCGACTCTCCATGTGCTGAGCGGCTTACGGGCAATATCGGAATCAGATTGGCTTGAACCCGCCAAGATCGTCGGGGAGCTGCGCCCCTCCCGTTCGATCGAACTTGGCCAGGCTCGCGCAACCCAGGGGCGAGGCCGATAGCAAGTTCCAATTGAACACGGCGCGGCGCCGCACGTGCCCCTGGGCAAGGTCGTTGAGCAGGTTTGGAAATTCAATCACGTCAGGCATCGGCGCCGTCGCAAACAGCGACGTTTCCGCGAGCCACTCGCCGGGTGGGGTCGAGCTGTTGCGAAAATCCGGCCTAACCAGGGATACAAGACCGTAGACGCTCGATGGAGCGGCGAATATCGGAGTGTCGACCAGGAGCACTTCGACCCGCAACGGAACGACGTTCTCGTCGTCGGGCACAACGGTGATGACAAGCCGGTCGCCTGGCGACAGGGCGGCCGGGTCACCGGCCTTGCGCCCCTCACTATCCCCGGCCTCACGCAGCGAAGCAATGGTGAAAGCGACAGCCGTGCTCGAGGCGAGCTTCGCCGGGTCCTTGATCCCCTCGATCCGCAGCGCTCGCTGCGGCTGTTCAGCAGGGCCCGGGGTCAGTTTCGGCTGGACCGCAATGAAGATCTTTAGATCGGCATGCTTGTCGTCGAACTTGGTCCTCTCTCCGAGCTTTTCGATGATCACGCCGGCGGCCAGATGGATGGTGGAGTCCAGGTCGTATTCCATCCGGTCCGTCGCCAGCATCCACGTCTTCGCGCTCGACCGGATCGAATCGGATTTGGTGGGCGAGGCGAGCTCGCGATCGTAGGCGGGATCGCCGAACGCGATCGTGCGCAGCGGCAGACTGAGCTGCGGGGCGTCGCCGTTGGCGAGCAACAGTGGCAACGTCACTATGCGGGCTTCCACGGGCCTTAGACGGTCCTCATCGCCGCTACCTGCAACGAGCATCTGCTCCTGCAGCTGATGACCTTGCACCGGCCAGGTTGCAGACGGATCTTCTGGCGAGAGCCTGAAGGATAATCGTACCGCCGTATCCGGTGCGGCCTCGCGCAATGCTGTCTGCGCGGCAATGATCTGATCGTCTGCGAGCTTGAGGACGAACTCGCCCATAATGTGCTGGTCGGGAACGATCCGCGCAAACGGGAAACTGCGAGTTCCGACCACGACATCGATCCGTGTGCCGATATCGCCCGCCTGGATCTTTTCTCTGAACCCACGCTGCGCCAGTACGTCGGCGATGTTGGGCTCGTTCGGCGCGCTTGCCAACAATCCGAGCGTCCCGTCCCAGCCGGGGCCGATTTCGGCCTCGCTCTGCGCGATGACCAGGGCCACGCCGTACAACGCGTCGTCTTTGGCATAGCGCAACATCGCCATCGCGCCGGGTGTCGCGAGAAACGTCGTCAGTTCTCCATTCTCGACGAAGTTCTGCGCAACGAAGGTTCGGCGCCGCCACTCGATGGCTGTGCCCGTCAGCGGCAGCAACGACGATCTGGGATTGCGGGTATTCTGCACGATGGACGGGCCACGATGCGCTGGGCGGCCAAAACGCGCGAAGCCCTCGTCGAACGCAGTATCGGCGCCCGGAACGATCAGGCCGAGATGATCGATTCCGACGACACCGGCCCGAGCACCCGTCGTGATCATCTCGATGCCACCCGGGAGATATGCCGAGAGGTGCAAGGTGCTATCGCCGCCCGGAACGATCGCACCGTTGATCGCCTGCTGGCGCGGCGCACGCGCGCGGGGCGGAAGCAATGACAAGGCGAGATCGGGTGGCGCCAGGGTCGGGTCCTTGCGTTGGTCGCGTCGGCGGAACAGCGTCTTGCGGCCAAATGCGAGATAGACCGGATCCTCTTTGCTTTTCGTAGCCTGACGCGCGACTGCAAAAGCGCGTGCCCGGCCGCTCCAGGCCTTCTCCTTGTCCTGGATCGGCTGCTCGGCTCCAAGCTTGATCGATGGATCGAGAACGATCGCGTCGCGCGCTTGCGGCCAGCCGAGTGAAGGAGACGCGGAAAGCCACTGCGTGCGATTGCGCAACGCGGCCGCCGCGGACGTGGACGCGCTGATCGGAACGACGCGCATCCTCGCATTGGCCAATGGCGGGCTTTTTTCGTCAACGCCGGCATAGTCGGCCGCGACCACGGCAAGCGGCGCCGGCGTCCTTGAATAGGCGTGAACCATCACACGGTCGACGTCGCCGGTGTGTGCCGCCGATAGGTTGATATCCGCTGCCGGCACGGACATCTGGAACAGCGGGCCCCGTCCGATCACGACGAGTTGCCGATCGGATGAGGCAGGCCGCTGCAGCGCAGGTCCCTGCCCGACACGCAGGCGCATGCCGAGACTGACATGGCCGGGGCTGCCCAGAACTGTGGTCGCCTGAAGCTCCTGGTTGCGATTCTCCACCAGGCGCTTGGCGATCCAATCGATGGCGGTAGCGGCGCGCCAGAACACCGGACGATCGTAGCGATCGGCGGGAGCATGCGGATGGCCCGCTATGCTGGCCGGCATGTCTTCCCCATCCGTCGAAAACGCTTGGTCGGCCACGATGAAGGGCAAGGGAGCGGCTCCGGCCCTTTCCGCGAGCATCGCAGCGATTTCGATCACCGAGCGGCCGGCGGCGGGGAAGATTTCGCCCGCGCCCGCGATATAGGTTCTGGCGGGATCGGCGTCCTGCGCCGAGACCCGACAGGAGATCGAAGCTCCAGCCTGCGGGCGCTGGGCAATGTTCAGCGCGGGAACCGATCCTTCGACGACGATCCACGGCAGCGGCAGTGCGACGCCCTGTCCGGCCTGTAACGAGACGTCCACCAATGTTGCCCCGGTCATGACCAGTTCCGAAGCGGCGGTGGGATCGAGGTCCGCGAGCGTTGCCTGAATGGCCCGGGTCGGAAATCCCGCGCGCGCCATTCCCCGCCGTACGATACCGGCGGCCGCGATGTTGTTCCGCAGTTTTGCCTCGTTCCGGTACCGCGGCGCGAACGCATAGGAGGGCTCGTCGACCTCGTAATCGGGCAAAGGTCGGTCGGCGTCGCGCCGCGCCTGAACGACCAACTGGCGCAGGTCGAAGAACGCTACCTCATCGAGGCTTTGAAACTGCCACTTCGTCGCGCCGCCCTCGACGAACGAATGCACGCTTGCCGCGCGCACCCGCCAGGCGTGGCGAAGGAACAGCGGAGATTTGGGATCGCTTCTGTCGCGTCCAAGGATGGAGGCCGGCAGTTCTGCGTCGGTGAGAGTGACATCGAGCTTGTGCGTCCAGGACTTGATCTCCGGAGCGATCTTGAAGGTCCAGATCAGGGGACGTGCCGTCGCCGGCTCCTCGCGCTGCAGGCCGACGGGCCAGCCGATCGTGCTCTGGCGATCCATCCGCGGCAGGCTTATGCGCGTACGCGCCTCGCAAACCAGCTTCTTGATGGCGGCATCCCATTTGAGGAGCATCGTCTGGCGCAGCGATCCTGCGGATGCATCACCGGTCTCGAACACGGTCACACCCGCGGCGATCGGACATGCAAAGCCCTGGTTGGACGTCACCGAGAGGCGATCTTCGTCGCGAACCGCGACGGCAAGCGCCACCGTTCCAGTGACGGGCACGTTCGCGCCCGCGCTGCTGCGCAATGTCAGCCCCCGCAGCACGTTGATCGCCGGGCATTGCCATGTGGCCTCGTTCAGCGAAACCATGCCCAGGTCATGGTTGATCGCCACGCGCTGATCGGCCGTCAGATCGGTGTCGAACCACCGGTGCGGCCGCGGCGTCGTCGAAAGAGAGATTGCGAGCGCCAACAGCACCGGTCCTGCCTTGGCACGAGCCTCGACGGCCGCAAGCCGGATATCGGCTGCAATGTCGATGACAGCTTCACCTGCGGCAAATCCCAAGATGATCCGGTCGATGGTGAGCGCGTTCGGCTGCGGCTCGTTCCGGAATGCCCAGGTCACCGGGAACGCGGGCGAGGCGCCGACCGCGAACCGGCCATCGCGCAATTCGTAGTTCTGTCCAAACAACCGTACTCTCAGATTGACATCCGAGCAGGTGACCGCCCCGGCCGCCACGCCAAGCACGAAATCGAGCGCTACCGGCTGCCGGGCCGTGCCACCTTGCGCGACGAGCGCGCGGCCCGTGAGGACGATCCGGACCGGTGTCTGCTCCACCAGGATTCGCGGACCATCCAGATCGATCGTCACGCGTTCGATCCCGGCAAGGCCATGGTCGTCGAACCTGAGCGCCACGAGATTGCCGCTGGCATAGGGCGCATCGTCGTCGAACGGCATATCGCCGTCGCCACCGATCGTGTCGAGTTCGACGCTGCCAAGAATCTTGAGGGTCTTGAGCGAGACCGGCCCGTTGGACGCAGAGATGGTCACCTCGAGCAGCCGAAGCGGGCGCAGGCGGAAAGGACCAAGCGGTACCGTGAAGCGCGGCCTCGCCGCGCCTGTCTCAAACAGCCGCCATTCGGCGGGTGCGCCCGCAAGATTGGCCCGGATGAACATCCGCCCGTCGGCACCAATGCGCCCCTCCGGATCATGGCCGGCCTGCGACAGGTCCGCGCTGAAGCTTGCCTCTGGAGGCGCCATGAGCATCGGCAGATCGCGCGCCTCGAACGACAATCCAAAATTTCCTGGACATTGCGCGCGGAAGCTCGCCAGCGCCCGCGCGGCCCCGCCAGTTCCCTCGAGCGTCACCTCGCGCCACATTAGATCGCCTTTACGGGTCGCAGCCTTGGCGAGGCCGAGGCCGCGCATGTCGACCAGCGCAGCGCCGACATCGCGCATTTTCGCCACCATTCCGACCACCTCGACGTCATGCGAGGCATCATCGGGCGCTATCCGGCCGGCCCGTATCGCGAAGTTCTGGGTCAATCCGGCCAATGCGGCGCTACCGGAATACGCCGTGCCACCGAGAGTATAGAGACCGAGGGGAAGATCGCGGGTGGCGTGCCCGCGTACGTCGAAGCCGAATGTGGTCGTCCAGCCGTAGGGTTCGACAAGGCCGGTGATCGTGACGCTCCCCGTCGCGCCGGACCAGGGTGTGGCGCGGTCCAGCACGGTGCGCGTCCGCGCCAGCTTGTCGGCCTGTTCTTTCCAGGCGGCTTCGAGCGCCTGCGGATCGATCGCGGTCACAGGGCGCGCGGGCGCTTGATCCGCCCTCTCGTCGGCGTGCTGAGGCTCGAGCGTCGAAGCTGCCGCCGCCTCTGCGACGAGGGCGGACGTATCCGAGACGGCAGGACGTTTCAGCGCCGCATCGGCGAACAGTTCGCCAAGCACGGGCAGATCGAAACGCAGCGAGGTGGACACAGATCCAAAGACGTCGTTGCCGGTCCGGTTTGGAGCGAGTTCAATCCCGGGCAGGGTGAGCAGCACCAGTGGTACCCCGGGGGCCCATTTCCTTGGCTCATCGGTCGCAAGTTCGCCATCAAGCGGCTCGTCTGGTGCGGGACGCGGCCAGCCATACATGTTCGAACCGAGACCCGTGGTGGCAAGACGCGGCAAATAGGATTCCGCCAGCCGGTCGAGGTGGATGTCGTACTGCGGCTTGTTGGAGCGATCCAAACCGATTTGCAGGGGAACGAGGTCGCGCGTTCTGGAGACCCTGTGCGCAGCGCTACCGAGCTGCGTCATCGACATTGCCGAGACCAATGCGAGTTCGCGATGCGCCAGCCATGCCACGAAGATCGCCGCCGCGCCTTTGGCGATTGGCCTGCCCTCGTCGTCGAACGATGTGCCGTTGGCGTCGCCGGTGAGCCCCGCGATCCGCAGACCGGGCTCGGCCATTCCGAGCGGATCGACCACGACGGTCCAGCCGTTGGCCGATGACTGGCCGACCTTGATCGCCATCGCGCTGCTCGCCGCCGGTCCGTTGGCGAGCGAGGGCAGAACCTCACCATCGACGGGAATTGTCTCGGCCACCCGCAGCGGCCCGGTCACTGTCCCCTGGAAATCGGAAACGGCAATCGAAAAGGCGAGTGCGGCCCGGTTGAGCGTCGCCGTCACGCTCACGTGAGCGGCTGAGGTGATGTCGACCAGCGCGGAGCCGTTCGCATTGCGCACGTGAATGAAGCCGGATATCGCTTCGCGGCGCGGCGCCGGCACCAAGGGCTGCGCCGGCTCGGATGGCTGCGCCGGCTCGGATGGCCACGGCAGCGGAGCCTGCAGCAGACCGCGCTGGAGCGGAATGAAGGCATAGACCGGATCGAGCGAAGCCGGCTCGCGCAGTCTGCCGGCGATGTAGCGCTCGACCAGTCGCTCGCGAACGGCATCGGTGTCGGCGACCGCTGCGAATGGCCGAAGCTCCGAGGGGGTCGATGTCGGCTGAGGCGCGATGCCGAGCCCCTTCAAGGTCGTGTACTGAGCCCCGTTCTGCCAGTCGATATCGCAACGGGTGACGTTCGCGCCCGGCACAGATCCGCTGTCGATCACGAGCTTCACGGAATTGCCGTCGGGATGACGGGTGAGTCTCGTGCGATACGGCATCACGACGGCCGCGCCTCGCTGCAGGCTGCGTGGCGGAATGCCGGTCAGCAGTGTCGCTCCGACATCATCACGCCTGATGAGCATGACGCTCGAATCGGCCTTCAGCTTTCCATCGCTCGCCCGCGTCACTGGCCATTCGATCGGAGGAACTCCGGATGCAATGTCGATGGCCAGCGGCGCGTTGGCGGCGGAAAGCGCCGTCAGATAGGCCGCGAACGAGCGGGTAAACCTTCCGTATCGATCCTCCAGCAAACGCAGACGGAACACGGTTCCCTGAGGGTTCCTGGTCTCATCCGCTGCGGGATAGAGCAGCACGGTAAGCTCATGCGGCGGGTCGTCCGGCTTGGCCGCGGCGCTGACGATCCCACGGAATGGATCGAGTATCTTCAAGTCGAAGACGATGCCGTCGGGCACCAGTTTCGCCTCTGCACGAAGTCTCGAAGAGATGCCGATCGAAATTCCCGGTCCAAAGATCTGCTCGGGCCTGTTGGCGATCCAGCCGAGGGGACGCATGCCAAACAGCGAGCACAGCTTGCGCTCGCCCGGCGCCAGGGCCAGCGAGACCTCGCCAGCGACAAGGCGCATATCGGGCGCCTCGATCTGCTCCGTCTGCTTGTCGGGCCAGGCGCCATCGTCCAGCGGACGAATTCGGGTGGCGACGGGGTCGGTTTTGAACTTTTCGGTCGCGTCGAGAACGTTCACCACGCCCTCACCGTGCCCGCCGTCTCGATCGAGCGACAGGGTGGCATCGAACAGGCCGGGCTCGTGGAACGGCGCATCGAAGTGTCCGGACCAGGCCAGCCTGCTGCGTGCGGCCGCCATAGTCTGCAGACGCAGCGAAAAATGCCGGACCAGTCCGTCGCCCAGCAGGACGCTCTCCGGGACCACCGATAGATCGAAGTCACCGCTCCACAGGCTGGGCTGCCCCTTGACGGCGGGACCATGGAGCCGGATCACACGCAGGCCGTTGTTGCCGCTCATGACTTCCTCGCCAGGATCTGATGCACGGGATCGGCAAAGCCATGGAACGCGCTCCACTGCAACTCGCGGTCGGGACCGAAGAGCTGCTCGTGTGCACGCGCCTCGATCTCGAGGCGAAGCCTTTCGACGGCGCGCCGCAACGCAGGCTTCGCCGCCGCCAGATCGTCGCACGCGCGTCGTATCGCGGCCAGCTCCGTCTGGCTCGGTGGTTCGTGCAGCACGAGTCCGGCCGCTCTTTGGCGTGGCTCCCCGCCATCACCGACGCTGCTTCGGAAGGCCTGCAACTCGGTTGCAATCGATGGGTCCGCGGTCAGGCGGTGCGGCAAGGTCAGCCGAACATCGGCCTTGCCGCGGTCGGCCAGGGAGGCGAGTACGGCAGTGGCGTCGCCTACTCCTTTTCGCAGCCGTCCGTTTGCTCCACTCTTCGCCTCGAGCGCGTCGATCAGGTCGGCAAGCGCGCCGGCGTCCGGATCTCCCGTTCCGGTCCATTCGTGAGCGTCGATGTCCGTCTCGATCAGGACGGAAAGACTGTCCGGCAGTGTGGCACCGGCGAGCGCCAGTGCCGCCTGGGCCATCTCTGCGGGGCTGTCGTAGTTCGGCAGGGCAAATGACAAAGCCGCGTAATGGGTGCTTGCGCTCGGCTGCGCTTCGATCGCAGCGCGCGCGCCCATATCGAGGCGGCGCAATGCCTTGCGGTAGATGCTACCGGCGGGATCCTGACCAAGCACGCTGCGATTGCCGCGTGATGCGCCATCGGTATCGACAGGGACCGGCGGCGGTGTCCGCTTCGTTTCATCGAGCTTGATCCTCAGGAACGTCGCGGCTGGCAGCAAGGTCCCGCCGGGGCACGGCAGGCCATAGGGCAGTGCCGGCACTGCTGACGAGTGTTCGTTCGAATTGGGCTCGAGTGCGAGCCAGTCGCTCAGCGAGGCGACGTTGCGGAACCGCTGCAGGTCGGCCGCAAGCGTTTGCGCCTCGGGCGAGCCCGTATAGGCCAGGTAGAAGTCAGCCGCGGCGCCGGTCTCGGTTCTGAAGGGTGCCCAGTCGATCTGTCCCGGGGCCGGCACGTCATCGGGCCGCCTGATCGTGACGTTGGCCAACGACATCGGCGCGAGCGGTTTCCAGGCCGCCCATTTCAACGCCGCAATTTCCAGCTCCTTCAGACCATCATAGTCACCGGGTGAGAGCAGACCGGACGGCGGCTTGACTGGCGCAAGCGGCTGTCGCGCGATTTCTAGCTTCAGGGTCCAGCCCTTCGCGCTGGGATCGAGCTCAACCTTGCTCTTTTCCACCTGGAAGCGCGAGCCTTTGGCCCTTGCAGCGTAAGATGGATCGGTTGCCCGATCGATAAGCTTGGGCGCCAGCTCGATCTCGGTTGCAACACTCCTGGGCGCGGAGGGAATCGATCCGGCGCCCTGAGCGGAGATCGCGCGCGCAAGTTCGAGCGCGAAGCTAACGTCGTAGTCCGGAAGCTTGAACAGCCTGGGAGGATCGCCGTTGCCGAACCAATCGCGCCGATCCTCGGGGAACATGCCGTCCAGATAGCGCACCAATGGAATGACGAGTTCGATCATTCTGGCGTCGTTCACCGACCAGGCCGGCTCGTCGAGCGGAAGTGGCGCTCCCCGTCCCCACGGAAACGCGAGCGTGTAGCGCGATTGGGCCACCGGCGCCGCGACCGGGGACGACACCACGACGCCCGCTGCCGCATAGGCGACTGCGTGCAGGCTGATGGCATGCGGGGTCTGTCGAATCCGCAGCGCCGTCAATCCCCGCCATCCATCGGGAATGCGTTCGGCGAGCGAGAAATGCGTCTGGCTCTCGCCCACGGCCGCATCCTTGCTGAAGGAATCCGCCTCGAAGCTCAGCGCCGGCACGCTCCCGATCATGCCGTCTCCAAATCCTTCCTCGAGGTCGACGGCGTCGCGCGCGAACAATGTCCCCCAGGCGACAGACGCGAACCCCCGCAGGAACCCCACCCCGACATGCGCAAAGGACAGCCGATCGGCGACGTCGAAATTTGCCTCGCTGAGGATCTCCTCGGGATGACGCGACAGGACGATCTCCTGGACTGCGCCGAGCTTCCTGATCGGAGCGACGGCGCCGGATCCGACTTCGTCGGGGTTGGCCCAAGAATCGAGCCGTCCTGTCGACAGGATGACAGGCGGGTCGATGGGATGGGTGCGCGGCACGACGATATCGAGCGAGCGCGCGGAAAATGCCGCATCATTGTCGGCGATGTCGGTAAGCACAGGCTGGCGGCCAAAGGCCTTGGCCACGCCTTCTGCGGGCTGCGCCAGCGCCGCGTCGAGATTCTCGTAGCGCCCGAACGGCCGGACCACGTAGCGTTGCCGCAACGCGTACCGGTCCTCGAACAGCAGCGTGATCTCCATCTGTCCGTCCGGCGTGGGTGCCACGCGCCAGGGATCGACGCGCAGCAGCGACGTCAGCGAGAACGGCGTCGCATCGACGCGGGCCGGCCCAACCGGACCATGTGCGAGGAAGCGCCGCGAGAGCGTTACCACCCGCTCAGCAAAATTGAGTTGCGCAGTCGCCGCCGCCGTCGGTGTGGGCCAGCCGTCGGCGAATTGCGGCTTGGCCGCGGCAACAAGAGCATTGTAGTAGCACACCGCCACCGAATGAGGCGGATATTTGACTTGATCCTCTGCCGGCGGATTGTCCTGCGGGTCACGTCTCGCTTCGATATCCTCGAGCGAAGTCCCGAAGATCAGCGCCTTCACGCAACCGGCAGAAAGCGGATCGAACGCGCCGAACGGCTCGCGCTCCTGATCCAAGACGTCGTTTCGCGTGGCGCGTGGCTGGTCGATCGCAACCACCACGTGATCAGGCGCGACTCCATTGGGTGCGGCGGACTCGCTCCCTGGCTTCGTAACCTCGATGCAGCTTCGCAGCAACGCTTCCAGATCGACCGGCGCGCCATCCGGCGGAAGGGCAACGACACGCACAAAGGCCGCTGATTGGCCGCGCTGCTTGATTGCCAGTTTCGCGCCGGCAGGCTTGTTGCGGGAGAGCAGGTAGCGGGCGACGTAGTCGTTTTTCCGTGCGAGCGCAGTGGGACGCGAAGCGGCGAGCCCCGTGGTCAAGTCGATGACCTCGACCAGCACGCTGGGCGATCTGGTTATTATCGCCGCCGGCGCGTCGAGGCGGTCGAGGTCAATCGAGATGGTGGAACCGGCGCTGTCTGCGATACGGAAGTATCGCACCGCCAGCACGTCCTCTGGAGCTCCCGTCATGATCTCCGGCACCGGCCGCAGCGCGACCTGAACCAGCGAGAGCGCTTCGTCTTCCAGCATCGTGCTGGCTTCCGGTGCATTCGAGCGCGTGTTGCCGTCGAAGGATTCGAGCCAGATCAGGCCGTCAGGACGTGACAGCACGTCGACGAAGGGGGCACCGAGCCAGAGACCCTCATAGCGCGGCAGGATCGCCTCCAACGCCTTCCTCAGCTTGGTGAGCGTCTCTTTCGGCGAGCAATAGTCGGCACGCTCCATGTCAAACAACTTGAAGCCCGTGGCGAGGCCGAAGGTGCGCAGCACCGCCCAGCCATACGGATCGCGTGGCTCCGGCCGTTCGTCGAGGAAGGCGCCGATCGTCTTCGCCTTGGTCTGCGGCGGGGCATCGATCACCGGCGTGAAGCGGCGATGAGGAACCTCTCCCGCGGCGTCGCCTGCCCATCGCATCCAGTCGATCACGTCGGCGATGACGGGATGAACGACAGGCAGCAGATCGAGCGGGACAAAGGCTGTGCCCTGCTCCCGATTCTCCCTGAAGCTGGTAATTTTGAGCCTGACCGACTTGAGCGGGTCGGGTGCGGCGTCCGGCAGGGGAGTGGCCGCGCGAGCCGTGCGGATTCGCTCGTCCACGTCCGAACAACCACCTCGATCGAACACCAGCGCACGTAACGCCTGGCGCAACCTTGACTGCGGCTTGTCTCCATCCTGCAGTTTGACCACGCCCACGAAACCGGCGTCGCCGATCAGTTTCAGCGCAGGCAATCCGTCGGGCCGATCGAGCTCGAAGCGGAACGCGGTCGGCGTGCCCTTGGCGAACAGCGGAGTGAGGTCGGCTTCCTCGAAATCCAGGCCCAGCGAACGACGGACGCCCCATTTCGGCCACGCCAACAGGCTCTCGGCGGGAGAGAACCACGGCCGCAGACCATCTGCGGACCTTCTTTGCGCATGCTGGTCGGCGCCTGGAAACGTCATCCGCGCAGTCAGGCTGGGATAGTAGGATTCGATCGCGCCGAAGTCGTCGATCTGCGCGGGATCGATTGCGCGCATGCGCGCCGGCAGCGCCTGGACGCGAGCGACGCGACGCGCCTCCGCTGCGGAACGCTCGGCGGTGAGAAGCGAGGTACGATCGATCGAAAAGACGTCGAAGCCGCCGACGAAGCCGGGCCGCTCCGATGCCTGGGTCAGACCGGCATTGCCTGTTCCCCTGGACGGCCGCGCGTTCCAGATCAGGCGCGCGCCGACCCGACGCTTCTGGTCGCGCAACAACGCGGCACCGTCACCCTGGATCAAATCCTGGATCGTGCCGCCGCACGTCGGGTGCAGGATCCGTACACGGCCCGCCAAGCCATTAAGGTCGTCGAAATGCAGGGCATCGAACGAAATCCGCACCGGATGCTCGAAGGTTTCGACCGAGACGAGCGCAGCGGGCGATTCCTGAGATTGGCCCTGCTTGGGCGCGGCCTTGATCGAGACCGCCAGATCGGCCACGCACCAGGCTGGGGATTTCACCCCCTCGACATAGCGGCCGCGAAGAACGCCAATTCGCCTTGAATACGGATCGCGGCCGGCCGCCCCTTTAAGCAGCTCCGCCTGCAGATCGGCGACTTTCTTATCACGCAGCTGATACCAGGCACGGCCTCCGCCCGGATCGCGATCCAGGATTTCGATCGGGTCGGATCCGGCAGATAGCGCCTTGAGTGATCCCTTCAGCGTAACCACGTAGTCCTGGTCGTCGGTGAATTTTTTCGCAAAGCTGGACGGTTGCGGGCGCTGCATGCCTTCGGTCACCGAATCTGCGCCATAGAGCCCGCCAAAGATGCCGCGTTCGCGGCGCAGCCTGAGCGTGTAGGTCGGGTCGGACACGATTGGCTGCGGATCGACGATCGACAGCAGCACCGATGGATTGATTGAGCTCTCGCCCAGCGCGGGCAACGCCGGGTACGTGAAGACAATTTGGGCCGAGGCGAGCGGCTTCGTCTGCGCTGCCGGCTTTCGGATCTCGAGGGTAAGTATTCGCGTCGTGCCTGCGGTCCCGGCGAGATCGACCGGCACGACCGTATAGGTGAGGACGATCTTGTCGGCGGCGAAGGATTTCGTCCAATCTTCGGCCGGATTATCACCCGAGCCGAGCAACGCGCGTCGGCTGGCTTCCGGCATGTCGTCCAGCCGGTCCGTGTACTGCGCGGCCGGACGGATCGGGGTCCAGGAATCCCCGATCAGATGCAGCGGCGCGGCCGCCTTCACCGTCACGGGCCTGGCGGGGAAATTGGCAAGAACGGCACCATCCGCAACAATCGTGCGCGCGACGCGATAGTGCACGAGATGAAATTCCGGATCATCGTAGACACCGCGCGATCGCGCATGCCAGGGCTCGAGGTCCCAGTCGAGGCGAATCGCGTCGGCCTCGGCTGCGACCTTGGCTCCGGCGAGTGCCGGCGACTTGTTGGCGAAGAAACGCTCGGGCGGGTTTAAAAGATAGGCGACGCCGGCCACGCCGGGTGCATCCATCGATCTAACCGTGAATTTCGAACGACCCGGCAGGAATCCTTTCTCGGGATTCGGCTGCGCTTCGGGTTCGAAGAGCTCATGGATGTCCGTCCGCGACACGAAGAAAGTGAGGCCGAAATCGCGCGCGTCGATCACCGGCGTGCGGCCAGGCACTGACTCTGGCGGCGGGGGCGCAGTCGGAATGCCATTGACGATGACGATGCGGGCGGCGATGTCGGCGACGCTGTCATTGACCGCGGCGACGAGGCTCGATCGCCTCTGTTCGGCCGCGATCATCTCCTGCACGCGGTCGGGTGCGCTGGCCAGCCTTTCGGCGGCCTTGCGCAACTCGGCGTTGGCTTTGTCCGCATCCTGCGGCAGCCGCTGCTTGGCGGCGTTGGTGCGCAATGGCGACTTGAGCTGGCGAAGATTTCCAAGCCTGTCCCTGACGAAGCATTGAGCCACGATATCCGCAAGCGAAGCGCTCTTGGTCGGATCGTCTCCCTGCACAACGACCCTGGCGTAGTCGGCTCTGATATTCGTCGGCCCGGCTGCCAGGGGCGCCGCCGCCGTTGGCATCAGGTGCCACAGCGTGGCCCGGGTCGATTCGAGCGCGAACTCGTAGACCGTGCGATCGGGGGCATAGAACTCGCTGTCGCCAAAATAGGTTGCGCCGTCGCCGTCAGAGAGGGTCGGCAAGCCTTCCGAGGCGTGGTGTGTCCGATCGCGGGGGATCAGGGTCATCACGTAACCATCGGCCAGCACCGCCGGACGGATCATCGCCCAGAAGCGCGACTGTCCGATCTCGACCAGGCCCGAATCGTCTTGCGGGCCGTCGTTGAGCGTATCGTGCGCCCGCATCGCATCTTGCGATGCCTGGTCCGCATCCGCCGCGGCCTGTTGCGGTGCCTGGACCAGAGGCGGTGGCGTCGGTGTCAAACCGGCCGCTGGGTCCGGCACCGAGGATGCAAGACCAAGCGACAGGAAGCGGTCGACGCGGCCGCGTGCGCCCTGCAGCATACCCTCGTTGAAGCCGAATCCGATGCCGAGCCCAAGCGACCGGCCAAATGCCGAGACCGACAGATGCGCGGCCCCCCGTCCCGCGAGCCCCTGCGGCGAGGCCGCAAGCTCCAACGCCACCGTCAGACAGAAGGACGCACTGAATCCAACTTCGAGGTGGATGTGGAAAGGGCCGGACCCGAGATCGAGCCAGACCCGAACGCTGACGCGCAAAGTGATGCTGAAGGCGAGCGAGCCGTAGAAGAGCGTTTCATCGATCCGCTTCAGCGAAATATAGCTGATGAACTTCGCATCGATCGCAAAGTCTGCTCGCGCATAGACCGAAGCGCCGAGCGAGCCGCCGCCGACCGAGCCTCCGAACTGGGCAAAGCCGGAGGCACGGAACGCCACACCCTGCAGCACGGCCCCGTCCTCGATACGCAGAATCATGCCGCCCCGGCAGTCGACCCCGAAATTCCCGTTGTCGTCTTTCAGCGCAAAGCCGAGTTCGTAGGGCCAGCCGAATTCCTGATGGAACAAGCCCGGCCGGATGAACAGCGTGGAGGACCAGTCCACGGCCTGCAGCATCATCTTCAAGGCTGGATGCAGCGGCGGTGTGTCGCCGATGATGCCGTCGCGCGAGGCGACGAGCCGCGCCAAAAATTCCTGGCGCGGGACCGAGACGTACATGTAGCCGCGCAGACTGGGATGATCGCGCAGAGGGGCCGTGGAGATGCTGTGATCCCAGGTCCAGTAGTTCACGGCAATCCAGGCGCGCGCCGTCATCAGGAGAGTGAGGTCGGAACGCAGCGCTACCGTGGCATCGAACAATACGGGATTCGGCAGCTTCTCTTCCCGTTCGTCGAGTTGTCCGCTCTTCGACAGCGACGACATCGAGAACATCGCGCGCATGGCCAGGGTCACGCGATCGCCGTCAGGCTCCGGCTGCCATGCGCGGACGTTCGCAAGTTCACCCTGATATCGGCTGACGCTGTCGAGAACCTTGACCAGCGCCTTGGGATCGGTGACCTGATCGGCCTGCGCGAGCGCGGCGAGCGTATAGCGGAATCCGAAGCCGAAGCCCGCTTCGCGCAGGTAGAGCGAGCCGATCGGGGTCGGGATCGTCACACTCAGGCGATTGAGCTGTCCGTAAAGGAAGAAGGCGTGGCGTAGATCGCCGCCTGCCTTCTCCATCTCGAGAAAACCCATGGCGGCGGAGAGCGGTGCCCAGCCCGTGATGTTCAGCCGGCCGGAAGCCAAAAATCCGCGAGCGGTCACATCGGACGGCAGTATGTCCGGCTTGTAGAGGGTCGGCATCTGGCCGTCGACCGTGATCGCCGTCCCCTCGACCGAGCCGACGCCGCCGAGGCCCAGCGCCACCGTCAGCCCATCGAAACGAACCTGCGGCAGTGCCTCGCGGTTCTTCGGCGGCGCGATCCAGAGCTGATGGAAGTCGATCGTCGTGCTGATGGCGTCGCCGGCTTCGATGAAGCTGACCTGCCCCGAGATCGAAAGCGCCGGCTTGCCCCCGAAGAGATCGCTGGATGGATGAAAGCCGATCCCGCGCAATTCGAAGTCAAATAATTCGAAGAACTTGATCCGCCGCGGCGGCGTGACCGCCACCTGGAATGACATCCGGCGCAGCAACATCCGCGGATCGCCGGCCAGCGGCGCCTTATCCAGAGTGATCGTCAGGTCTGGCAGATATTTCAGAAGACCCGATGAGAACTCGCCGCTTCCCGGCGTGAATCGCGCTGTCCCGGTCAGCAGGAAGAAGAAGTGGGTGCCGTCGGGTCCGAAATCGTGGAACGAAAGTCCGAGCTTGCTGATCGAAAACGTGAACCGGGTCGTCTTGCAAACCAGCGGACTGCCGGCCTTTTCGAGCTCCGCATCGGCCGCCTGGACTCTAAGCCTGCCCGATCCGTCACGTCCCATCGCGATGGATATCTTCGCATTGGCCTCACCGACCAACGCCGGCGGAAGTTGCCCCGCACCATCGATGCAGAAGCTTTGCACCTCGCCGCGCTTGATCGACAGCTGTCCCCTGGAGAAGCGAAACGGCATATCGACGCCGGCGAGTTGCACCGGCTCGTCCGCGTTGACCGTAGCGTCGAGATCGATCCCCTCGCGCGTGATTGCGAACTGGTCGACCTTGAACAGAATGCCCCGGCCCCGCGATGCGACGCGGGTATAGGAGAGTTCCGCGATGGCGTCCGGCGCGAGTGCCATACGCGCATCGCCGCCGGAAAAATCGAGAACGAACTGCGGAAATGGGTTGTGCCCGACTTGCGGATCCAGAGATTTGATCTGGAGCTGCAGCCCGAGGAGATCGCGGGGCGCGTCAGTACCCTGAATCGTAATGGTGCGGCCGCCTTCGATGCGGGATTCCAGCGTTTCGATGTCGAGGACGACCTGCAGAGTGGTTTCGATGCCGCTCTTGTCGTCGCCTCCGACGACAATCTGGACATCAATCGGCACCTTCGCGACCCGCCCGTCGATCGTGGCCTCGTTCTGCTCATGCTTGATCCGGATGAACTGGCCCAACCCCTTGAAGATGGAATCGTCCCCGGCTGACTCTTTGGTCGGCGAGGACAGGAAAGGCAATAGCCGCGCGACCTTGTCCGTGTTGAGGGAGACATTGAGCGCGCCGGCAAATTTGATGCTCGAAAAGCGCGGACGGCCCTTCAGCAGCATCATCCTGTACTGTCTACCGCTGACAACTTCGGTTTCGTCCAGCGGACCGTCGACCACAAGCTCCTGGAAGAACCGCGGCTTCTCTCCGGCGAGCGCGACCAGCGCGATGGGATTGGGATTCTTGACGTCGACGGCAAGCAGAGGCCGCTTGTCCTTGTCCGTCTGTGCCTTGTCGGCCTTGTCGCGCACGGCTTCGGTGCCCGACGTTCGATTAAGCCACAGATCAGTCGACAGCGTTGCCCAGTCCGATGTCGGGGTCACGACGAGCGCGACCACGGCGCGCGGCTCCGACAGATCGACGACCAGCGACGGGCGCGCATCGCCTGGAAGCGTCAGGGTGAACCCGGCAAAAACGATGTCCTTCTTGGCCGCAGTAGCCGCCCCGTCGCGGTGCAGCGGCGTGATGACGATCTGCCGCAGCGCCAGGCTGTCCGCATCGAGCCGGACTTCGACAACGACATGGCTGACAGCCTCGCTGGCCGCATGGCGAACCGCCTCCAGCATTCGACCGACGGCCTCGAGCGCGGCCTCGACGAGGCCAAACAGCGCATTGGCTGCGCCGCCGGCCTGGCGGGCAAGCCATCGCACGCAGGACAGCAGGAACGCGCCGAGATGCTCGAGCAGTGGCGCCGGATTCGGCATCGGCGGAAAGTCCGGTCCATCGGGCGCGTCCGGCAATTTGATCATCGAGGCCAGACGCAGAATGCCCGCGATGACCTCCTTGCCCGCCCGCGCGATCAGCGCCAGCGGATAAGGGGTCAGTATCTCGAGCCGCGTGAGCTTGCCGTGCTCGCCGCCCCGGGTGCTCAGGTCCACCTCGTAGGTGGCGGCCAGCGCAATCGTCAATGACGGATCGGCCTTCGATCTCAGCTCGATCCGCGGAAAGTCCACCACGTTCTTGGCGGAGAGTTCGCCTGTACCGGCGGCAAGATCGAAGCTCGCTGCCGCGCCTGCGCCGATTGTTACCGTGGCGGCCGCAATCCGAATCGTGAACGGCAGGAAGGCCGCGTCGATATCACGCGGCGGGATCGTCACTTTCGGTGGCGAGAGTTTTGGCGTCTGCAGGATGCCCGTGAACGAAATGGCTCCGCCGGACGGGACGCTGATCCCAACTCCGGTAAAGCCCAGGATCTCGACGTTGTTATTCGCGTCGTCCTTGCAGGTGAGACGGCCGTCGACGGGCGTCGTCGTACCGATCGTCAGCTTGCCCTGCGAGACGTCGATGGACATCTGCGGGTCGTTTGAGATCTCGACATCCAACGGAACGTGGAGATCGAGCCGCAGGAAGCGCAGCCACTCTGCCCTCAGTCTGGGCAGCGCGATCGCTCCGAAGCGCCACTTGGGCAAGGTGAAGTGAGGCAGCTTCAATCGCAACGGCGGAAGGCGCGGCAACCGCGGCAGATCGAGACCGAAATCGCAGTGAAACTCTGCGAGGGCGAGATCGAGGGCAATTTCGACGTGCACCGACACGTCCGCGTTCAGGGCCCCGACCTTGGCTTGCGCATCGGCGTCGAGCACGACACTCAATGCGAGTGTGCGTGGTGAGGGCGGATCGTCGAAGGTGTCGGTCGGCAAGAGATGCGACAGGTCCAGCGAGGCTCTCGCGGTGAGCGAGGTGGCGCCGGCGATCCCGGTAATCCCGAAGATATCGCCGGAGGCGTCAAGCGCCATGTCGATCTGTCGCGCCACTGACAAGGACTCGCGCAGCTTTTCGAGCCGGCGCGCCTTTTCTTCCTTCAAGGCTGCGCTCGCGGCCGCTTGCATTTCGTCCGCGATCAGTTGCGCTTCGGCCTTCAGCGCCGCAGCGCTCTTGAGTGTCCGGTTGTCGCCGTCAGTCGAGAAAAGCTGCTCCGGAAGCACGAGCTTGACGCTCTGCGCGAAGGTCAGATCCAGCGACTGGTCGGGTGAAGCCTTTGCATGCAGCGCTGTGACGTCGAAGAGGCCGTCCGCTGCCTGTCCGGCAGTGAACCAGAGCCGCAAATTGGCTTCGTTGAAAACAACTAGGTCAACCAAGGCGGCGCGCCCGAAATGAACCGAAAAATCACTTGACGACTAGTTTAAGAGATATCAACTTCCAGTAATCTTCGTTGCAAGTCAACAACTGCGTTCTTTTTTCATTCCTCGCCCCTGGTGGCGGCAGAATTGATGATCTGCGTCGGCGCAATGCCGATGCGAATTTTGCATGGGGGTCGACATGCCTCTCAGTCCAGAAATCCTCGCGATCGATTGGGCGGAGACCGGGGATCTCGTGGCCGAAGACGGAGCGCCGATGCTGACGCGCCTGCAGGCCGCAGTGGCACGGATCGCGGACCGCACGCCCATTGACGAGCGCGCCGCGGCTTTCCCATCACGGTTCGTTCCGTCAATCGTGTCGGCGGACCGTGAGGCATTCGATCGAATGCGGACGGCGGCCGAGGCCGGTAGCAACGGCCAGTACAATGGCCGCGATCTTCCAGGCATCGTCATGCTGTTGGAGTTGAACGCGGCCGGACGCCCGGTTTTACCGCCCGGCGGCTTTTCCGAATGGCAACGCAGGATCATCGACAATACGCCGCAAGCGCCAATCTTCTCGCAGCGCAAAGACGGCGGCGGGCGCAAGTTCGGACTGTACGAACGGACGACCGAGCCTGCTGCGGGCGAAGTGCGCTTCATCTCCGACGTGACGGGCAACGGCCGCGCGCCGGTCCTACGCAAGCCCAACCTGCTTGGTGCCCCCTTCCTCGTGCTCTATCTGGCCATCCTGCTGTTCACCTACGTGGGGGGAACGGTGATGTGGACCGGACGATCCGCGGCCGAGGCTCATGCCCTGCTGCGCGGGCAAATTACGACGGGCAGTGAGAAGTTTGCGGCGGACCTCAAGAAATCGAAAATATGCGAAGCCAATGCGGCCAACGCCGCCGCATGTCAGAAGTTCGACGGATGGTCTCAAGATATCCGGACGAATAAATGCACCCCTACTGCGCCGCCGGCGGCCGGAGCGCCGATCCCGCCACTGGAGAAGGAATGCGCGGTCGCATGGCGGCTTGCGCTGCTCGCCGCGGATTCGGCTGGTGGAACAGTCGAATGGATCCTCTCCTCAATATTCGGGAGCCATCTCCGTGGCATGGCGAATTCCACCGGAGAGCTATCGCTCGGTCTGCAAATGGCCGGCATGATGCTTGCGATCACGCTGCTGGTGATGGCCGCGGGTCTCGGATTGAAGAACCACGTCCTGGGTTTGTGGATCAATGCACAGAACAGGATGTCGCTCGCTCGTGCGCAGGTCAGCGTATGGACGCTCACGATCCTCGGCGGCTACGGCATCCTCTCGCTGTTCAACGTGGCTTTTCTTGGCGTGGGCGACAAGGATCTTTTTCCCGCCATGAACCAGACGCTGTTTCTTGCCCTCGGCATCTCCTTCGTTTCGCCGATGGCGTCGAAGCTGATATTGAAGGCCAAGGAAGGCGACACTCAATTGAGCCTCGCCGAGGGCGGCTTGCGCCGGGAAGGAGACGTCCAACGCTTCACTGGTGGCATGATCGCACCTAGCAGGCTGTTGAAGAACTCAGCCGCGTTCGCAAACGAAGGCTGAATCGTCGCCATTGTGTATGTAGAAGTGACCGACGAGCCTGCCCGCCGTGCCGATCATAGCCCATCCGCGACCGCAGGCGGGGTCATTCTCATCGTGCCCTTCCCATGAGAACTCCGCGCAGGCCGAACCGTCTCGCGCGCCGTAGCGGACATCGAGGAAGCCGTTTAGCGCACCGAAGGCAATTTCACCGTCGGACTTGCCCTTGAAGGTGAGATGCGCCTCGTCGACGAGGTCGAGGAAGTCGCCGTCCCAGTTGTCCATTTCGACGATGCGCCAGCGGCCAGCAAAGGCCTTGGCGAAGCCGGGCACCTTGGCCATCAGCCGGCCTCCGCGATCAGCTTGGGCAGCCGCACCAGATTGTAGGCGGCGGCAGCGAAGGTAAAGGCCCATCCGACGCGTTCACGGCCACGGAAGCGGGTCTTCTCTTGCCCGGCGACCGTCTTGATCCAGCCGAATGCCTCCTCGATGCGCTTGCGGATGCGCTGGCTGACGGCATAGCCGCCGTGCCGGGTCGTTCGCCCGTCGATCGCAGAGCTGCGGCCGCTGGTGTTCTGCGCAACATGCGGCGTCACGTTCATCGAGCGCAGCTCGTTGACGAAGTCTTCGGCGTCGTAGGCTTTGTCGGCGCCAAGCGTGATCGCTGTCGGCCGGTCGGCACGCGGTTCGATCATGTGCAGCGCGGCCACCCGTTCGGCATGCCCGTCGGCCCGCGTCAGGCAGGCGTCGACCAGCAGGCCGTGGCGGTTCTCCATCAGCCCATGCCCGATGAAGCACAGCTTCGTCTCCTTGCCTTTGCCCTTGCGGTAGAGCCTGGCATCCGGATCGGTGGTCGAAGCATGGGTGTCGTTTGAGCGTTTCTGGCCATGGAAGTCCGCTTCGGCATTGCGCCCGCCGCCTGGCGCCGGCGGCTCGCCAGAGCCATCCTTCGGCTTCACACTCTTCATCGAGGCCCAGGCCTCGATCAGCGTGCCATCGACCGAGAAGTGATCGCTCGACAGCAGCTTCTTCACCTTGGGCTGCGCCAGCACCGCCGCCAGGAACTTGGCCGCGATGTCGCCTTCCAGCAACCGGTCGCGATTCTTCGAGAACACCGAATGGTCCCAGGCTGCGTCGTCGACGCCAATTGAACGAACCCGCTACGCGGGAGTGGGGGCAAGCCTGCTGAACTGAGGTGTCCTGTCTGAGAGGATGTTGGTCTTCGCACCACCCCTCTCAAGACAGGAGATCCAGATGGCTACGATAAGCCCTCTTCGGCAGCGCATGATCGAGGACATGACAGTCCGCAATCTGTCGCCGTCGACTCAACAATCCTATATCTATGCGATCGCAAAGTTTAGCCGCCATTTCGGCTACGCTCCGGACCGGTTGAGTTTCGAGCAGGTCCGCGCCTACCAACTGCATCTCATCGGCCAAAAGCGTTCGTGGTCCCACATCAATCAGGTGGCCTGCGCGCTGCGGTTCTTCTACGGCGTCACACTCGGGCAGACGGAGGCATTCGAGCGGATCATCGGTGGCCAGAAGCCCGACAAGCTCCCGCTCGTGCTTAGTGCCGAAGAGATCGAACGCTTCCTGGACGCGGTTACAGGGGTGCGCAATCGCGTCGTGCTGGCGGCGGCTTATGCGGCTGGCTTACGGGTTAGTGAAGTCGTCCGCCTGAAGGTGAGCTCGATCGACAGCAAGCGAATGTTGATCCACATCGAGAACGGCAAGGGCGGCAGGGATCGTTACGCGATGCTTTCTCCGCGACTGCTGGAGATTCTGCGTACGTACTGGATGCGAGCCCGACCGGGGCTGTGGCTATTTCCAGGCCAAGACCCAAGTGAACATGTCAGCGTCCGCTGCGTCCAGGCGGCCTGCCGCGCCGCCCGCCGCCGCGCTCGGCTTGCCAAGCCGATTACTGTCCATACGCTCCGGCACTCGTTTGCGACCCATCTCCTGGAAAGCGGGATCGACATTCGCATCATTCAAGTTCTGCTCGGACATGCCAACCTGGGATCGACCGCGCGGTACGCTCAGGTTGCGACCAATCTGCTCGCCCGCACGACCAGCCCATTCGATGGACTCTCCGTCAGGGTGATCCCACCCGACTGAGCTGCGCATATGCGCCCCGTGCTCGAGGTGGCGGACATCCTCCGTCGCCACGGCGCTGCGTTCCGTGCCGCGCAAGGTCCTCGGCTGTCCTCCGATCAGCGCCGTGTGATGGCGGCCATCGAGGCGTGTCGCACAGCGACGCTCGGCGGCCACGTCGAGCGGTGCGACGACTGCGGCCTGGTCCGCGTCGCCTATAACAGCTGTCGCGATCGGCACTGTCCAAAGTGCCAAGCGCTCGCGCGCGCCCAATGGCTCGCCGAGCGCCAGGCCGACCTGCTGCCGGTCCCCTATTTCCATGTCGTCTTCACCGTGCCGGCGCCGGTGGCCGCCATCGCGCTGCAGAACAAGGCGGTGGTCTACGACATCCTGCTCAAGGCAGCAGCCGAGACGATCCGTCTCATCAGCGCCGACCCGAAGCATCTCGGTGCCGAGACCGGGATGATCGCCATTCTCCATACCTGGGGCCAGACCCTGACGCATCATCCGCACGCCCATTGCCTCGTGCCGGGCGGCGGGATCGCCCCTGATGGAAGCTGGGTTCATTGTCGCCCCGGCTTCTTCCTTCCCGTTCGCGTCCTGTCACGACTGTATCGTCGGCTATTCCTGGAGCACCTGCAGGCGGCGTTCGATAGCGCCAAGCTCCAGTTCTTCGGCCACCTCGCGCACCTCGTCGAACCGGCAGCATTCAGCCGCCATCTGAACGCCCTCCGCAAGATCGAGTGGGTCGTCTACGCCAAGCGTCCCTTCGGCGGACCAGAACAGGTTCTGGCCTATCTCGGGCGCTACACCCATCGCGTTGCGATCGCCAACGGCCGGCTCCTTACCTGTGAGCAGGGCCACGTCCGCTTTCGGTGGAAGGATTATCGCGCCGGCAACAAATCCAAAGTGATGACGCTCGACACTGAGGAGTTCATTCGTCGCTTTCTGCTCCACATATTGCCGAAGGGGTTCCGCCGCATCCGTCATTTTGGCTTCCTGGCGAACGCCTGTCGCGCCGCCAAACTTGCGCGCATCCGAGCGGCGCTTCAGGCGCCGCAGCCACCTCCGCCTGCCGAAGCTGTCGACTATCGTGAGCGCTGCGCCATCCTCCTTGGTCACCGCCTCGACTTGTGCCCCATCTGCGGAGGCCGCATGGTCGAGATTGGGCCTGTGCCGCGTGCGCCAACTCAGCGACGCGCAGCACCTCGCTGCGATACATCATGACCGACGACCTCGATCGTTCGTTCCCACTGCACGCGCTGTCCTGCCGACGTTCTCCGTCGGAACGATCAAGCATGCTCACAACGCCCGGCGAACGGGCGATAGTCAGCCGCCTGGGCTTGACGCGCCGTTCGACGCTATCGACGGCGGCATCCTTTGCTGCCAACATCCGCGACAATCTGCGGCCACCCTCGCTCGCGGGCCCGACACCGGATCAATCGCGCCTACCGGCGCCTAGATCGAGCCCCCATAGGTCCGCGCTCACAAGACGCGGCTTCGTTCAATCCAGCTTCAAATAGGTCCCGCGCTGGACTTGCGGCGAGATCTGCGACGCGGGACCTATTTGAAGCCTCCAGTATTCCGACGAACCAGCGGAACAGCAGGTCGTATTCCAGCCGCTCCATCAAAAGCCGCTCCGAGCGGATCGAATAAAACGCTTGCAACAGCATCGCCCGCAGCAGCTTCTCCGGCGGGATCGACGGCCGCCCAATCGGCGAATAGAGCGCGGCAAACTCGCGCTCCAGCGTCGACAGCGCCTCGTTCACGATCGTCCGGATCGCTCGCAGCGGATGGTCACGCCGCACCCGCGCCTCCAGATCGACGTAGCTGAACAGCTCGCCCATTCGATTGTCGCCGCCGCGCACGCCCCATCTCCGAATCTCGTCGGAGCCAATGAATCACGGTCGCTGGTCGGCGGCGAGCACCTTTTTCAACAGCCTGCTAGTCCGCTCGTCAAGAATCCTTCGCCGGCCTACGCCACCGTGATGGATTTTTTCACGGGCGAAGAAGCCGGGAACGCGAACGAGATCGATATCTCCAGGGTGCAAAATCTGATCATTACGGCAATCTTGGTCGTCGCCTATGCCGGGCTGCTGTTCGCGCGCGTCCGGAACATTCCCGCCGCGTCGGTCGTGTCGGCACTGAACACCGGCAATCCGCTGTTTCCGGCGATGCCGGACGTGAGCGATTCCTTCACCGCCTTGCTCGGTCTCAGCCATGCCACCTATCTGGTGGCGAAGGCATCGCAGAAGCCGCCGAAAAGCGACCAATGACCATGACCGGGCTTGGCTCGGGAGGATCTCAGGGCTTGAGGAGAGCTGCCGCCGCCCTGGGCTTGAACGCGTCCTCGGACGCCGCGTTCATGACCGCCGCACGGTCATACCGGCGAAACAGCCGTACGACGCCGATGAATTCATACTTGCGTATGTAGTTCCACAGCGCAGCGCGGCTCACGTCGTCGAAATGATCGAGCTTGGAATCCTGTGGAAGCGGTTGCTCGGCCATCAGCTTGAGCCAATAGGAAAACAGATCGCCAAATTCGGCTTTGTCGATCACGCCCGCGGCGATCAGCGCGTCGACGCGTTCCAGATAGACGAGGAGCGCATCGACGATATCCCGAATTCTGATCTCGAACGGCCCGAATTTGTCTTCCGTTGATTGCGTACCCGATGCTTTCTCGCGCTTGCCGTGATAGTCGAGAGCCTGCGCGAATTGCTGCCGGTTCACGTTGACCTGGGTCTTGCTACCGGAACTCCTGTCGACCACCTCAATTGAGACATCTCCATAGTCAAGCAGCTTTAATGCAAGCGAGACGTCGCCATCGCTGCGCAGGATGGCCATTTCGTCCGCGGCCTTGATCGCGCGCTCGCGCATGCGTTGGCGTTCGGAGCTCAAGCTGTTGATACGATACTGGTAGAGCGAGAATCCAAGCGCGGCAGCCGGCACTAACGTCAGCAGTATTCCAAGACCTGCGTCAGGCGTCGCCATCGTCATAGGTTCCGAGGCAGAAGATCCGACGCGGATTTCACAGGAACCGCCGGCCGCGCCTCGCCTATGACGGGCTGATCCTTGGTCTCGAACGTATCGGCCGACCTAACTTGGTCGCCGAAATCCAGGCCGGTCCGGCGTTCGATCTCGGTGATGGCGACCCGCCATTGCGAGACGTCGACGAAAGCCGGCGGCTTCGGCGGAATTCCTCCCTTGCGCTGCTCGGACAGCAACTGACGCTGATCGACGACGAGCCCAACAGATTTCACGCCGTTCTTGCCCTTCCAGGCGATCACCTTGAAGAACGAGGATGGAATCTGGATGTCGTCAGCCCAAAGATCGACCTTGTCGTCGAAAATCGGTCCCTGGAAGACGCAGATGCGGTTCGCGGTCTCTTCCGAAATGGCTCCGTTTTCCAGGACATATTGCTCGGCGCCCTGCCAGAATTTGGTGCTCTCGTTGAAGCGGAAGTGCTGCGGGGTGCAGTTGGTGAAATGATAGGTGTCGGCATTCGCGCGTTCGGCCTGCTCCTTGCTTCCCCAGTCCGGGTCCATGCGGCGGGTCAAATGGCCCCTGTCGAAAAGATTGGACCACCCCGAATAGAAGGTCTGGTCGATGAAGAAACTCGCGCTGATGCGGGGGTCGCCGTACCAGGTCTCTCCCTCGGCGCCATCGGTAACCTCGCCGGTAGAGCGATCCACGTTCAGGAAACTCTTGCCGTCGATGTTCGTGGCCGTGAAGAGAGCCATCTTCTTGGCCTTGTTCATCTTGATGCTGAAGTGTTCGTACTTCAGTTCACCGGCCTCGGCGTCCCGTTCGCCAGCCCGCAGGGGAGCGACCTGCTTCGAAAGCTTGCCGACCGGCGTGGGCAGCGGAAACGTCACGCCGTGCACGAACCGCGGGTCGTAGCCGTCACGGTTGGAATAGTCCTGGTCGACCGATATCTTCTCCGCCGCGCGCGTGAGCGTCTTCTGCGGCGCGGGCGCTACTGGAGCGGCAGCGACATAGTTTCCCCCCACCCGAACGCTCACCTCGATCGGAATAGTCACCTTGATCTCGTTTCCACCGGCTTCGCTGGCCATCACGCCCTCCTCCCCGATCACCAGACTCTCTTGTGCATCCGAAGAAGGATGGGGCGGCGAGAGTCGCTTTCCGCCCGTCTGCACGAGAGCCGTCTTCGACAGATCGAGCGCGGCCCGCAGCAGGTCGCGACGCTCCCCGTCGAGGCTCGCGAGCCTTTCCGAGAGATGTCGATAGATGGCGCTGATCCGCACCCCCTCATTAACGTTCGTCGGAATGGGATTGCCGTTCTCGTCCTTACGTTCGAGGAACGGCTCTCCGAAATGATGAAGCGCGACGAGCTCCCAGGCATCGTTGAAGACCGCCGCGCCTGACGAACCGTGATCCGTGTCCGTCTCGTACAGAAGCGTACGATCGGTTCGATACTGCAAAATATTGTTCCGAATGGCGATCATCTTCGGCAGACCATTCGGATGCTGCACGATATTCATGTTCATGCCGATCGCATGCTTGTCGGGCCGATCGGACAGGACACAATATCGGAAATCGCGCGCATCGCCGTCGCCGGCCACTCTCTGCCCGAGCGCGACGAGAGCGTAGTCCAATTCTTCCTGTTGCGAGAACAGGGCGAAACGGTCGGGCGCCAAACGGAAGGCGGTGGTGGGCCGCATCGAACCGTCTTCTCCCATTTCCCGGTCGAAAGTGATTTGGGCCGAAAGCGCAGCCGCTTCGTCCTGGACCACGTGCTGGTTCGTCATGAAGAGCGTCGGGCTTATCAGAAAGCCGGAGCCTGCCGTCCACTTGCCTCCGCCCGTCGCTTCGACGAATGCGATCGCCCGCCGTGCCGTCGCGCCACCCGGCAGAAACCACGAAGCCTGCATGTCGTCGGGCCCCTGCACAGCCTCAGCGCCTCGCGGCATGGTTTGTCGTGCGGTCCGCAAGCTGAACATCGCCATGCGCGTCCGGTCCGGCTCGGCTTGGCGCCACTGCTTGCCTTCTACGAGCTTGCGCACGCGATCGCGATCTTCGCGCGTCTGCTCGACGACATTGCGGAAGCGCGCCTGATCTATTTCCATAAGTCAGCCCATCCCCCTCGAAAGCACGTGGAGCGGACATCGGGACGCGGCCGCGCTCCACATGTCCGAACGTCCCGACGTCACGCCAAGGTCACAAATCCCAGCATGCTGCATACGGCGGTCCATCAGAGATCGCGCGGGAAACAAGCCGCCGATTCGCTCGAATGCTCGCGATGCCATGAAAGCGCCGCCCTCTCCGGGTGCCGCGACAATACCTATTCAGCAACAAATTCCGATCGAAAATTCATCTGCAATCTTTGATTGCCGATCGTACATAGATCGCGTGCACGGTCAAGCTCGGTTGACAAATCGAAGAGGCGAACGCGGGCCTTATTCTTTCGACACCGTCCGAACCGTACGCTACTCGCTGAAAGAAGCGAGAATTCGGGCGCGGACCGGACAGCCGAACTGCTGCCGAAGCGAGCCTAACTCGATCGCGTTCCCACATTAGCAGCTCACGACTGGACGTTGGGCGCTAGGACACTTCGGGATCAAATAGTCCGCGGGATTCGGTCCGTTCCGGACGAAACTAAACCGGGCACTTCTCGTCGTGCAAGATACGCGAAGCAGCGCCCGGACGGCGATGCGATCTGGGCGCAATACCAGGCTATCTTCGACAAGGTAAACAAGCGGATCGCTGACGTCTTGGAGTCCCCGGGGTGCTGATTTGGTGACGTAAAGATTCAGGAGGCCTTCGCGTGGCGCGGCTTCGGCTTGCGCTTCCGCTCGAACCGGGAGCCACGGACGACCGGCTGAATCGACTCCAACCAAAGAATGTCGATTTTAGCGGTGGCTGGATGGCGATACCGATTGGCCGCTCGCGCAGCCAAACGACCAGAAGCTTCAACCCGGTCGGCACCAGGTTTTCGGATACGGGTGGCAATGCTGCCTTGGAGCGGCGACAAATGAGCGCGCGCTACAGACTCAATGCACGTATTGCGCGAGCGTCTTAATCGTGCATGATAATCGCGAATACGCTAGAGGAGTCCGCTTTTCCTAGTAGATGCGCATGAATGCACAATAGCCACCTACAGAACGACGAAGGTGTGCCTTGTGTCAGAGCACAGTTCATAAGTAATTCGTCCCGCCGCAGCGATTATGGGGCAGATGATGATACTCAAAAGAGCGATTTTTGTAGCAGCAGCTTTACTCGTAGGACTCACAGATGGTGCACACGCTCGAGACCTCACCGTCGCGACGTGGAATCTCGGATGGCATCTAAGCCAGGCAGAAGCCCAGGCATGGATCAGGGACTGCGGGCAGCCGTTCGCCTTTAACCAGTCGAGCGGTCTTTTCGAGCCTTCGACAACGGGAGCAACCAAGCCTGGTTGGGAGCTCAAATGGGGACGCGATGCCAAGATAAAGTGGGACATCGCACAAAAGCCACCTTGCGATGTGTTTCAGACCGATTTTCATAAGATAGTCCCGGTCACCGAAGTTGCCTATCAAAAGCGCGCGCAACAGATCAGAGACTTCATTGGGGCGAATTTGGATGCCGATATCCTGGCCTTTCAGGAAGTGAGCGGCGAGACTGCCGTCAGAGAGGTGCTGCCGAACAACGGCGCCGATTTCGAAATCTGTTCGTTCGACGGCTTCAAGGTCCAGCGGCTTGCGATCGCCTGGAAGCGGGCCCTGGGCACTTCATCCGATTGCATGGTCGACAAGCCGCTATCGCTACCGCTGCTCGGTCCGACCGATCAGATTCGACCAGGATTGTCGATGACATTGCAGATAGATGGGAAGCCATTGAGGATCCTGACCGTGCACCTCAAATCGTCATGTGTCAGCCCGCTCGAAGAGCGCGGCAAGCTCGATGGCGGGGGCAACGCATGCCCGATCTTGCAGCAACAGATAAGTCCTCTCGAAGCGTGGCTCGAGGCGCGATCCTCCGGCATTTCGGTCATCGTCATGGGAGATTTCAATCGCCACCTCTCTCACGAGAAGAACAAGATCATGCCATCTGCGATCCGCTCCGATGGCAGCGACCCTGTCTCGCCCCTACCGGCGGGCGTTCTCGTGCGCAGCCTATACGGCGAAGTGAATGATGGGGCACCGGCGGATAGCGCACTTACTCATCTCGAGCCCGAATGTCCGGTGAATGCTGTTGCGAAACAAATCTGCGAGCGATCGAAGCGTGAACTATTCGACCAGGACGCATTGAAGCCGCTGAGGCGCGCAGACAGCCTGGGTTGCCGCAATCCGATTGGCTTGGACCAGATGCTTATCAGCACCAGCCTGACTGCTGCTGCCCCCGCCACCAAGGTGGCGATCGGTCGATTGGGTGGGACGCGACCAGCGAGCCAAAACCACCCGGACCCGCTGCTGGCGATCTCGGACCACTGTCCGCTGAAGGCCACCCTGCGGTTTTAGCTTTGCATTGGGTGAAGCCTCGCTGGCAGGCGCATCTACCCGATACTCTGTCGACGGATTATTTAAGATGGCTTCTTCTTTCATTATCTAACGTCCTTCATCCTGTCTCCGACAGCTTCAAAGACTTGCACGTAATGATCACGAGCGAACGAGACGCGAGAAACACGAGCTACCGGATCGGATGCAATCGTGTTCAAGGACAGTCAGGCGTGGAGGTGTTTCGACAATCACGGGACCTCGTACACTATTGCCGAAGAATAGGACCGAGCGTCGATCTACTTGACAGTTCTGCTGCGATTAAGGGGGCACCACTCGGATGTGCGGACTAAGGTTACGTCGTCGCGTCGAGATCAACTGCAAAGAACTGCGGATTACAGCGCCTCTATTCGTCCTTGCGTTGACGCTCGGTCTTTCGCAAGTGAACGCGACACTCGCCGCCGAGCCGGACCCTCTACCCGCCTCCAAATCGATCACGCGAGCTGAACTGAAGAACGCCGTCGAGAAGGGCGAAACGATCATTGGCCGTGAGATCGACGGTGAGGACATAGTTGCAGTTCTCAGAACGTGGATAACGTCCGATAGCAAATGCCTACCAAACGCAGGCTTGCGTATCGAAAAAGGCGTCATTCGGGGCGATGTGAAGCTCGACTTCAAGACGTCGCCCTCCAAACCGACCGCCCAAGATCCAGATGAAGAGGATACGGACAACACAAAAACCGACGATACAACAGGCGGACCGGAACGTTGGCTTTCGATTCCATTGCTCATCAAGGAAAGCATCGTAAACGATCGCTTTCAGCTCGACTCTCTCGGGGTTGCCTGCCCGATGGATCTTAGCCGATCGACTTTTGAAAGCGGCATCGATATCCGCTCCGCCACCTTCCAAGCAAATGTGTCGGCTGTCGGCGCCGAATTCAAAACCGGCGCCGCGATCCTTGGTTCCGAGTTCAAGTCGAACACCAGCTTCTGGCGCGCAAAGTTCGTTGGGAACCTGGAATTTACTCGAATGATCCGACGCAAGTCGACATTTGAAGGAAACGCGGATTTTCGAGAAGCCGTTTTCAGTCGTCAAGCAAGCTTCATCAACACCATGTTCATGAACCGCATGGACTTCAGAAACGTGCAGTTCGTCAGCGGCGTCAGCTTCAGTGGCGCCACGTTGGCGTCAACTGGCGTGGTGGGTCCCGCCTCTGGCCCGTTCTATGGCACGGAGTTCGGGGGCTTCGCCAACTTCCGAACTGCCCACTTTACCGGCCTTCGATTTCTTCGAAGCACTTTCCGCGCAGGCGCCGACTTCCGCGGCGCATCGGGAAAGCGACTTCAATTTTACGGCGTCGCCTTTTCGGGGCGGCTCGGATTTGACGACGCCAGATCGATCAGAGAGCTTGAATTCAATAATTTTGGAGGCTCAATGATCGTAGACGGCGAAGCCGTCTTCCGGCGCGCAGCATTTGACAAGCTGATATTCATCCGCACGGCGTTCAAAAATTCCGTCGATTTCCAAAGCTGTGAAGTTCGCTCCAGCCTCAAATTTCGGACAGTTTCATTCGATGGGGACCTGCACTTCGAAGACGTGAAGTTGCCGGGTATGGGGCCCAACGCGGACGAATCCGGCGATGAGGGTAATTCCGAGATCAACATCGAAGACATTACCTTGAATAGGGGGCTCTACATTGATGCGAAACAGTTCCTCGTCAGACCACCTTGGTGGGCAGTCTGGAGGGAAGACACGCCGCGCTTGTACGCCAACGATCGCCGGACGAGAGACGATCGTCGGGTCTGGCGGCAATTGGTGCGGGCCTTTGATCTTGCTCAGAATGTCGAGCTCAAAAACTATGCCGAATACAAACTTCGCGTTTCAGAGGAAATCGGCCAAGGGTCAGAGGACGAGCCATTCGCAAAAATAACGAGCGTCGCCTCGCGCTGGTTCTGGGGTTACGGCCTGCGCCCTCTTCGAGTCCTGTTCTGGTTTGTTGTCACCGTCTTGGTCTTTTCCGGAATCTATTGGACCCAGTTACCGAACCCAGCAGGCGGAAAAGGGCCTGTGTCGCGAAGCGTTGCTCGTGCGAGTACGGCCCTTATGTTCAGCGTTAGAACAGCCTGGGAGCTGAAGTATGGTTACAGCAACAGCACCAATGTCCTGTTTCGCTCAATCACTGTAATCGAATCGATCATCGCCAAGCTGCTGCTAGCAAGCTTCGCCTATGCGCTGACCCAGGCTAGTCCGCTCCTCAGCGATTTGATGAAGAAGCTACTTCCGTAGAGCCGCCTTCTTGTGGAGGCGTCGCTCCTGCTGGCGGCACAATGTCGTCGGATTTTCAGGCGGCCAAGGGCTGCTACGCATTTCTGGCGATCAGCCTGCCGAGCGCGCCAAGAGTGCTCGGTACACAAGATCGGGCTATCCTACAAAGTCTGTGCGAGCCGCCTGCTCAAGGAAGCCGGCGAGGTCATGTGGGCCATCCGCGGGCCGAAGGTCGTGGGCCAAGCAGGTCCTTCGAGCACGTCGATTCGTCGAGACTTGGGCGGAGCAAGGGCGCGGACGCAGCGGCGCCGGTGTCGGTGGGCCGCGCCGCCTCTGCAAATTTGGAGCGGCGGACCGATGCCGCCGACGGCGCCGACCGGCCCCACGCCGGCGGAAGTGCCCCTCCGGTGCGGGCGATCCGGAGCCGGGGTCCGAGGCCGCAAACGGCTGCCCTTCGTCCCGGCCCTCCCCTCCACCGGCGGCGCCTGCTCCAGCCCCCGCCCCAAAACGGCTCGCGCCGGCATCCCCACAACCATAGCATGCACTCATCCGCGTCAGCGGCGCCCGTCTGTGGCCAGATCTCGCGAGCACCCTGGAAACGGGGAAAGTGTACAGGTCGATGTCCCAGACGCCCTGCGATCTCTTCCTGGACCTGGTTCGATCACCCGTCCGAACCCGACATCCTCAACCGCTTGCCGTGCAAGCGCATTGTCGACCCTGCTCAATGCAACCCATGGCTCGCGAGCGCTGACTTTGAATTTCGACGAAAAAACGGCTTCCACAGCAGGCCGGTCCTCCCCTATGTCACCGAAGACATCACACGGACGCGAACGGAGTTGACGCCATCGCCGCAACTGATCTGACACGGCCGACCTCGTGCACCGCGATGTATTGGACAAATTTGGGCGGCCGCCTTGCGGCTGCGGGTCATGTAGGCCGCTTGACCACCATGGATATCTGCCCGGCCGGCGTCGTTACGAAGGCGTCGATCGAGCCCTCCTTCCTCGTCCAGTAGCCACGCCCGCTACCTAGTGGGCGACGCCGGCGCGCGCCGACCTCCGCGGTGTTTGATTTTGCTGGCCTTCAAGATGGCTTGCGAGCATAAGCGGGCACCGCGTCGGCACGGCGACGATGTCGCGTCAGTAGGTTCTTTGACTGGTTTTGCCGCGAAGCGAGCGCGAGTTCTGTCTGACGCAAAGCGTCGTGCTTCTCGCGGGGACGTTTTCTGGCACGTCAGCCGCTTCGACCCGTAGGTAAATTTCGAAACGGTACCGCTGAGAGAGGAAAGGGTGAACGCCCGCCGTAGCGGGCGCCCGGTCATGCGTATTGGGAAAGGACCCAGGTCACCGCCTTGCCGTCGTAGGGAGGCATGCGGTTGCTCTTAGCGATCGGGGCCGTCGTGCTGGGCGTGCTCTCGACCTTCCAGACTCCGCTTTCGGGGCAGATTTCCCCGGTGCGCGCTCTGGTCCCGATCGGGACACGCTTCGCTGCTGTCGTATTCATATTGTTCCTTTCGCATTCGCAGGTCGCCCCGTTGAGGCACGCTACAACTGGTCCGGCGGCCGGCGGCTTACCGGAAGGCATGGCCCTGCACCTGCCTTCATGAGATCAATCGATCGATGAAGGCTCGACCGGTAAAGCCGTTGGAGTTTTTTTCTAGAAAAGGTCGAATCGCCGCCCACCCGTAGGAACGGCGGAACTTTCACGGCGCCAGCAGGACGCCTGGGTAGTGGTCAGTTTGAAACTGACCCCGAAAGAAATCTCTTGGTTAATTCGGGAAGCGCTTAGCTATGACTCGCCCGGAACGGAACCACCGCCTACATTCGCGGTATGTGGAAGAGATTCCGGTCATTCCTTTCCGACCTTGGAAACGACGGCTTTGCCGTGGTCGGCTGGGTCGCGGCCCCTCTTTCGCTTATCTACACTCTCGCGAAGGCCTTCGCCGTGCCGATAGATTGGCTTCGCGATCTATCATACGCGTGGGCGCTGGCGCCGCTGACGGTCTGGTTTGCGCTCGCCTATGTCCGCCGATGGTTCAGGACATCAAAGAGCCTCAAGCAACAAGCTCTCCAAGGTTTCTATGTTTCGGTCGGCCCCATTATTGACCGCAAATTGCCGAAGGACATTCCAGAAAGCGAATTCGATCGGTACATCGATGAAGTGGACGCCTGGGTGAACTCATGCGCCGATTGGATCGGCAATCACATGGGTATAGCGGCGAGAGAACGTTTCCTAGACAGAACCGGAATGATGGCGGGACAATTCTTCGGAGCAATAAACAAAACGCACAATAACGCGCTCCAAAATCTCACCCGGTTTCGCCAAAACCTATTGGTTCTCATTGAGAGCGAAGCTTGGGGTTAGACCTGTTCTAGCAGCCAGCCCTGCGATTTATCCCTGATCCATTCCAGTGCTTCATGCTCGCTGGCAAAACCAAAGATGCTATCCACTTCCCCGCCGCGCCACAGGACACTAACCGAGTGGCCCTTGCCGATGGCGTACTTCCGAGCAATTTCCGCCCGCTGCTCCGGGGTCATAGAGTCCGCCCGCGCCTTACCGCCCTTCTTCCCTAGCGCGACCGCAGCCGGGTCCTTACCCTCTTCCTCTGGCGTAGGATCGCGGTCAGGCGTCTCGCCTGTCGCGATATCAAGGATCCGCTTGGCGAGTTGGTTGGGGTCTCTGGGGCGCTTGGGGGTCATGGCCGCCTCAAAAAATCGTTGCCGAAGCGATCCCGAAATTCCTCTAACTTCTCCTCGAAGCGCTCAAATCCTTCCTTCTTCATCTTGGCGGCGAATCCTACGCTTCTTGGCGTACCTTTCAGGGCTGCCCAGAAATAGTCGACCATGCCAACGGCATCCCGCTCCGTCATACGGATAATGGTCAGCCTAATGCCCTGCTTAAGGCTATTGGAGGCGGTCGGGGACACTAAAATCGGGTCAAAAACATGCTCATGGAGATAGTCCATGATCTTCTGTTCTTTGATGCCGAGCGCCTTGGTCATTTCCGCAATATGCGACGTTGACAGTCAACATACCAGTGGGGAACCTCGCCACAATCAAACTGACCCACTACCGAGGCCTGGCGAGTTGCGGAACCCGCGGGCCGCACCGACCCGGCTGCCAACTTGAGACGACGCCTGATCTCGAAGAGCGACCTTTGCGGGGCTGCAATCCAAGAAACGGGATCGATAGCGGGCGCGAGCGCATGTACATGTCGGCAGTCCCGCAAACAATCGAATGCGCGTGTGGGTGGGAACACGACCGTCGAATGCTTCTATGTCGTCGCGAAGCGCCCTGGTCTGTTCGAGGCGATTAGGAGCAGCGCATAGCGATCGCAAAACCCACGATCGCCAGAACGACCGTATCCGGGGAGACGGACAGCGCAAAACGGAATTCTTGCCACGTCCGGGAGGCAACCTCGCCATCGCATTCGGCGACAAAGGCGAACAAACGGCCAAAGGCGTCCGGCGTTTGAAGCGAAACCTGCTGTCGGCGCAGATTGGCGAGACGGGCCATGGTCTTTGACATTTCGGCGCCTTGATCCCGCACGAGCCGTTCGGGGTTGCGCGCCATTAATGCGAGGACGGGCCGTGACCCAAGACCTTCCAGCAGGACGAGCTTTCCCGTTACTGGAGTTCGCCGCTCGTCTGTACCCGCAGCAAATTTCCTCCAAGCGGAGCAAACGAACGCAGACGGCAGGTGAGCACGATGATCTGCTGGTGCCGTCCGGCCCGGCTGAGCGCGTCGAACATCATGTTGATACGTTCGTCGTCGCAATAGACCAGCGCGTCGTCCAGGATGATCGGCACGTTGCCGCCGCGTTCCGCCAGCAAGGTGCCCATGGCGAGACGAACAAGAACCGCAATCTGCTCCTGCGTACCGCCGGAGAGCCGCTTAAAACTCTCCGAACGCGCCCTTTTAAATCCAGTGATCGCGAAGCCCTCGCCCAGTTCGAGTTCCGCCCCAGGGAAGAGTTCGTTGAGATAAGGCCGCAGATGCCGCCGAACGGGCTCGTAGTAGCGCTCCCGGCCTTCGGCGAGACAGTCGCCGACGGTATCGCGCAGCAACTGAAGCATGGAGACGCGTTCCTCGATGCGCGCGTATTCGCGCTCGGCAATGCAGCGTTGTTCCTGGGCCGCGGCATACGCTTCGCCGACGCCGTCGCCGCCGGCCGCCTGAATCTGTCCGGTGAGCCGGCCGATGTCGCGCTCCAGCGACATGAGCTCGGCATTGTGGTTTTCCATGGCCTTCTCGAGCCGCGCGCATCGCAATTCGCGGCGCTCGATCTCGGCGGAGTCCGGTGCTGTCTGTTGGACGGCGGCAAGCGTGGCGGTCTTGGTCTGCTGCATGGTTTCGCATGCCGCCACTTCGGCGACGAGCGCGGCATCGCGGGCCGCGCGGTCGGCGTCGGGGCAAAGGACGAGATCCTCGACGACGCTCTTACGGACGAATTCCAGCCTTGTCGCGAGATCGGCGCGTCGCTCGACAGCGGCTTCCACTGCCTTTTGATGCTCCTGTCGGACAGCCGCGAGCTTTTCGCGTCGGGCTTCGAGCGAAGCTCGCCCCTGCTCGCAATCGAGACTCTCAGCATCGATCTCCGCCTGACCGGGCAAGGCCGCTCGGCCGGTCGTCGCAAGAACTGCGTCGATAGCCGCCTGGATTTCGGCGAGCTCGGATCTGATCACCGCGCCAGCCTTCACCGGATCCTGGCCCGCTTCCAGGCCTTTGAGCTCGGCGAGGATGCCGCGCCGGTTATGCTCGAGTTCGCGGCGGCGCGCGAGAGCCGCACGCCCCTCCGCTGCGCTTCCCACCCCTGCGGTCGCGAGGAGCGTCGACCTCTGGGCATCAAGAGCATTCCGCGTTTCGTGCCGGGGATGAAGAGCCGGCGTGACCGTGATCGTCGCGAGTTCTCCGATCGTGATCCTGGTCGGCGCCAACACGGTCGCGGCGTGACTGCCGTCGACGTCGAGCGGGCCGATCCGCACTTGGCCGACACCCGCCGGGCCCACTTCGATCGCCAACGTCGCCGCCGCCGCCGATAGCTGGGCATCTAACGACGCCAGTTGGCGGTCGAGATCGTCGATCCGATCGACGATTTCCGGATCAATGCAGACCTGCGAGATCTGGGCGTCGATTTCCGTGAGGCTGCCGGAGGCCCGTTCGAGCCCATCCAGCCGCCGATTCAATTCGTCCTTGCGCGAGGCGCGAAGCACCGCCGCGGCCAGTCGCGCGAGATGCTGCTCCCTGACGGTCAATTCCTTGGCTTCGCTCTCCATCGCCGCCGACAGCCCCGTGGTGCGCGCGAGCGACATGCGCGCCTCCTGTTCCCGCGCAAGATGCCCCGGCAGGCTTGCCCCCAAATCCGCTTCGAGGATACGGTTGCGATCGATGCGCTGGGCGATTTCGCGAATTTGGCGCAGGCGTTGAGCCGCGCCTTCTAGCGCACGCCGCGCCGACAAGGTCTCCGCTTCAAGGCTGCGGATCTCCTGATGGGCAGCCTGCGCCTCGCGCAGACCGTTTCGGGCGTCCGCAAGTTCTTGGATCATTTGTGCCAAGGCGGTCGGATCGGTCACCTCGCGATGCCGCCTCCGATAACGGGCCAGCTCCGCGAACTGCGTCTCGAGAGCGGCGACCTTCGCGCAAGCGTCTGCTTCCGATTTCTGCCGCTGCTCCAATCGTTCGCGCGCGCGCCACAAGGGGCCGTCGCTGCGCGGGGCGCGCTCGCTATCGGTCATGTTCCGCCGTATCTCGCCGGTGATCTCGTCGATCGCCGACCGCGCCCGCTCGCCGCCCACGAGCACGCCGACTTCAGATTCGATGGCGGAATTGAGAAGCGACGAGGCGCCCGAGCCCGGGACTGGCGCGCTGAAAGAAGCCCCCTGGCCGACCCACAGGAGGCCGAAGGCTCCCTCGTCGATGCTCCGTCCGCTGCCGGGTGCCATTCCCAAGATGTCCCAGATGGCCTTGTCGGCCTCGGCTGCGCGGGCAATCTCACGACCATTCTCCGTCAGCAAAGCGGAGGGAGAACGCAGAAAGCTCTTCTTGATGACGTAACGCTTGCCCTCGTGTTCGAAGTCCAGCTCAACCGTTGCGGGGAGCTGGCTGTCGTCGGATCCCAGATCCCTCAGCTCCTGGGTCTTGCTGTCGTGACGCACGAAAAGGCAGGCGCGGATGGCCTTAAAGAGCGTCGATTTGCCGACCTCGTTGCCTGCCGCCAGCACGTTGACGCCCGCTCCGAAACCATCGACGCGCGCGACGCCGCCGAACCGACCGATTCCTTCGACGGTGAGTGCGTTGATGAGCATCAGGCGGCCTCCTCGCGAGCGCGGCCGGCTGCGCGAAGATACAACTCGACGAGAGCCTCCTCGGCCCGCCGCCGCAGTTCGGGCGCGGCGGCGGAGTCGTCGACAACGTTCTTCAGTCGATCGGCGGAGCGCCGCAGCACGCCGTCAAAATCGATCGCCTCCAGATCCGCTTCCGTCGGCCGCGCCGCCAGCGAGGCCTCATCCAGGTCTAGATCGAACACCGCGGCGTCGAGATCGGTCATGCGGCGCCGGAACTCTCCGTACGCGGCCAACGGCAGGCTGCCTTCCACCTTAAGGCGCAGGATCAACCGCGATAGGTCGGCCTCCTCGCGCAGCCGCCGATCGAGATCGGCGGAAGCTTCCTCGCCGTCGATCCGCTCCGAGCGGCTGACCCACCGATAGGTGCCGGTGACGAGGCGCGTAATCGAAGGAGGTGCGCCCGGCCCCGCGATATCGACAAGGAGCGCGGTCCCCTGCTCTTGGCCGCCCGCACGATCGGGTTCAGGCGTTCTCGCATACCACGTCTTGGGACCCACTTGCAGCGTGCGATGCCAGTCGCCGAGTGCGAGATAGTCGAGGTGCGCCTTCGCCGCGCGCGCGGGATCGATCGGATTGGAGGCCTCGCCTCCGCTGCCGAAGTCGACCACCGATCCGTGCGCCAGTCCGATCCGCAGCGCGCCGGGCGGTGTCTGCGCCGCGTCCATCCACGCCGAGATGTCGTCGAATTCACTCTTGCGGTGCAGCGGCGCCGGCAGAAGGATGACGCTCTCGTCAAGCGCCGCCGGAATCGGCGCCAGATGAAGGTTGATGTTCTCGGGCAACCCGAGCTGCGCGACGCGGTCCCAGACTCCCTCCGGTCGATGTGGATCGTGGTTGCCCGGAAGCAGGTGCCAATGAACATCGACGAACGCCTTCATGCGCTCGATCGGCGCGCGCAGTGTATGGGCGCTTGGCGCCTCGCTGTCGTAGACATCGCCGGCGACCAGGACGTGCCGCACACCGTTGCCTCTCGCGTGAACGCCGAGGCGTTCGATGGCGGCGAGGCGCGCCTGCCGCAGCGTCTCCTCCTTTGCCGAACTGCTTGATTACTTTGCCGATCTGCCAGTCGGCGGAATGGATGATTCGCATGACGTGATTCCCTTTCGGCGGACGTTGACGCCGCTCTCCCTGATTAACCAGCGTTTTCGCCGCCGCTGTGGATAGCGGGCCGTCTCGAGCGACGCCGTTTGACTTCATCCTCCGCGTCGCGGCTGGCCGAGTCGCGCGCAGCTCCAAGCAGGTATTCGTGGCTGCCGAGGTTTACATTCGGCAGCGGCAGCATCTCAGCCGACGTCACCATCTGCGGAGCGCCGAGCTCGATCTGAAACAGCCTCGGCACGGCCTCGAGCGAAGCCAATCGAATGATATGGGCCAACGTCAGCGCTCCGGTCGCCGCTCCGACGAATGGCACCGCCACGCTTGCTTCGGCGAATTCGAACGTTCCGCAGCGGCCGATGTGGCGCTCCAGCTCCCGATACGCCGGACTGTCCTGGAGCATCTCCACCCTGCTTGCGGCGCCGGCCGTTGGCGCGCCCCAGAGCCCGTCGATCGCCTGGCCCTTCGCGATCGTCCTGATCTGAATTCCCTCGAAATCCCCCGGCCCGTGCCCGATGCCGGCATCGATCATGTAGGGAAATCCATGTCTGGCGAGAACGAGTCTCGGCTCCACCTTGTCCAGTCCCGACACGAGGTAGGGCGGGTCGTCCTTCGTCAAGGCGATGTCGCCGAAATGTCGTCGTTCGATGATGTCGGTCCGCCAGCCGCTCGCTTTCAGCCAGGCGGAGGCCGCTCTGGCCTTTTTGCGGCCGAGCTGTCGGCCCCCCGGCGACACCAGCAGGCTCGTCGCCTCGTTCTCCTCTGCGACGAGCTGATCGTCCTGCAGCACCGCAAGTCTCTCTCCGGAGCCGCCGAGCAGACAGAGATTCCATACGAAGGCCTGACCGAGATGGCCGAGCCCGAGCAGCCAGAGTTTGTCCGGCACGTCGAAACGCTCAGGACCGGTTTCTTCGTCCTTGGCCTCCGTCCAAGGCGACCACAACGATACCCTCTCGTCGCGCGGAAGGACGTTGCGACCGGCGACGGCGCAGGCGAATACCTGCCTGACCGCGAGCGCGCCGGCGAACGTGCCGGCGAGCGCAAGGCGCGAATCCCCGACGGCGTCGTCCGTGAACGCACGCATGCCCGCCAACCATCGATTCCACCAGCACGCGATGCTCCAGACCGCGGCGGCCGGCACGTCACCGATGCAGATGCGATGTGTCGCCCTGGGACTCGGCGCATCCGCCCGTCGCGCACCAAGCCACTGGGCGGCCGCAAGCACCGATCTGCCGACCGGCAACTTCGCGACTAACGCGGCGTCCTTGGCGGCGACGATGTTGACGCTGCCGAAGCATTTCTTGCCGGTCGCTACCGCCGTGAGCGCCGCCGCCTGCCCCGCCGGTGTCTCGATCTGGTCGTCGCCGACGACGATTTCCAGCCTGACGGAATCCAGGAGCGCTTCCGCTTCCGCAAACGATTCGACCTGCGAGGCGTCGGCGAATGCCTTGGTGATGCGCGAGCGTTTCCAGAACTTCGTCATGATCCGCCCTCCAACTTGAAGAAACGCGTGCCCTCGGCGCTGTGCGAAGCCCACCTTCCGGCGCCTAGGAATTCGTATATGCCGATCGAGCCCGGCAGTGGCCGCCCGCGCGCGAGTTGGGCAGAATCAGTGCGAGATGGCCGACGCGCGGGATGACGGGATTGGCCTGGTCCGAGTCGCTCTGGCTGTAGCCATGCGGATGAACGTGCACGTCGGCGACCACGCCCAGCCCTCGAGACCGGCAGACCTGCCACAGCCGCGGCAACGCCGTCTGACGGATGGTCACGATGCCGGTCGCGAGCGCAGCCGGGTCGATGTCGTCGTAGAAGACGAACTCCGAAATCTCCCGGCTGCCATCCGGCCGGTGGTTTCCGAGCAAGTAGGCGCCGCTTTCGCGGCGGCCGTTCAACGTGCGGCGTTCCAGCTCGACGACCCCGGCATCCCACGCCTTGCGCCGGCACCGCAGCCTAGGCGGCGCTAGACCGAGCCAACCAAGCAGCGTGTTCCGCAACGAGCGCATAGAGATTCTCCATGATGAAGTTGATGTGACGGTCGCGCCGCCAGGCTTCGTCGGGCCTCTTCGTGGCCCAGGCGTTGTGCATAGCCGCGTGACGCTGCCACGCCCGGTAGATGCCGCCGTGCTGGCCGGGAACGTGCTCCCAGTTTTTCAAGGCATCGACCACCCCGGGAGAGCTGTTGGTTGGCGGCGCCGGTCGAGAGCGGGTCGCATGATCCCAATACTGGACGAAAGGGCCCTGTGCCGGAAAGTTGTCGCACACGAGCTGAAACTGGAAACTCGCCGTACGGCCGCCGAAGGGGTCGGTGGCCGTGACCTCGACCTCGAGCGTCGGATAGGCGTAGCGGAGAACCTTCCAGCGGCCTTCCTCGGCTCCGGCCTGAAAGCGGACGGAGCCGAGCTGATCTTCGAGCGAGCGCTGCGAGGCGGACTTCGTCTCCTCAGCCATTGCTGAAGTCCTTGAGCGTCAGGTCGACCACGAGCGTGCAGTGGCCCGGCTTGACGTACTTGCCGAGCACGTCATCGCGCGGCAGCGGCGTCTCGGCGTCGGGGAGGATCAGGTTCGCCTTCGCCGCATTCGTCGGATCGAGGTCGTAGGCGTGCTTGCTGACCGCCCACTGCAGCGCCTTGAACACCGTGGTCGAGGGCTTGAAGTGGTGCGGCTTGGAATGCTGTTCGAAGCGGACCTCGAGCTTCACCTCGTGACAGCGGTGGGCGACCACGCGGACGTGCTTGCGGCCGCGATCGTGATGTTTGAATGGCTCGTCGCGCCCGCGCTCGAAGAAATGGAAATCCTCGCCGATCGCGAGTTTTTCGCGGATCACCTCGACCAGCTCGACTTCGCCGCTCGCGGGCAAGGTCAAGATCTCGATACGATCCTCGATTTCGATCTCGACGTGGACCGCCTCTTCGACGAGGCTCCCCTCCGTCGACTGATTGTTGTGGGAATTCATGGGTTGATCTCCGTTGCCGGCGCCCCCGGTGGGCCGCCTTCAACTGACCAATCGCCGCAAGATCCGCCGACCGGTAACGGTTCGGCCGGTTATTTTTCGAAATGCTTTTCGAAGGTCCCGCCGGGCACCGGGCCGCATATGAAGAAGGCCGGGCATCTGGGACAGGTTCGGACCGATTCCTTCCTCGGGAACCGGCCAGCCCGGATCTCGTCGAAGTTTACGCCGGCGGCCGCCTTCCTGCTGGCCAAGGTCTTGGGCTTCATCGACACGGCATTGACGGCCGCATCGCTCAGGTGAACCAGATCGACGATGCAGCCAGGAAAGCTGCCCTGCGCCGCCAATACGAAAACGGCCGTGGATACTGACTCCATATCCTTGGAACCCGCATGCCCCGTCCGAACGGATCGAACATGCGTTCGCCCGTCCCGGGAGATTAACACATCGTCTGGTCTGACTACGATCTCGCCGCCAGGCACGGTCAAACGCATTTCGGCGATCGGCTGATTGTCATATCCCGATCGGGATTTTACGAAGAACGCGACAAGCTGCCTGGCTACGAGCTTGAAGTCGCCCGAATAGCCTTGGTCGTCGAGACCTTGAAGATCCCAGGCGTTCGCGAGCCGATCGTCAAGTTCGGCGGACGACGGGTCGGTCGACTCATCCTGGATGAGCCCCTCGACGACCGCGCGCACCGCTCCGTGCATCCGCATGAAGGGCGTTTCGGTCCGTCTTCCGCCGACGTCGAGCACGTGCGTGTAGAGAAAGCGCCTTGGACAGCGCTCGAATAGCCCCAGCTTGTGGTCTGTCAGCAGAATTCCGGTCGGAAATCCAACGGGGACGGGAAGATCATCCGAAGGGGCAGGAAGCGAGGAGCGCGGATCGACCGATCCGCTCTCGATCGTGCCGCCAAGTCTATCGACGAAGGCAGACCGCGTTCGCGCTCTTCCGTTGACCGTTCTGGTCGGCGAGTACAGCAGAAGACGGTCGCGGGCTCGAGATAGCGCTACGAAGAACAGGCATTCCTGCTCCTCGACGTGACCCGCCTTGACGACATCGAGGCCCGTGCCTTGACTTCCCTCCACCATCCCGTCGGGCGGCGGACACCCCCTGACATGGTTGGGCGACCTGGGAAGAGTGTCTGCGTTCATGCCCGGGATATGTACCGCGCGAAACTCGAGGCCCTTGCTGCCGTGGATCGTCATGAGTCTGACGGCATCGATGCCCCGCGCGGCGGCCGGTAATTCGCGTAGGTCCCGCTCATCCGAGAGCAGGACCAGCCGCCGGATGCGATCGAGCAGACGCCGCGCCGGCAAGCCTGCCGCAGCGGGTTGCGATCTCGCAAAATTCATGAACTGCCACATCGCGACGCCGCGAGCCCTGACCGACATCAGATCGGACGTCGAAATTCCCGCGGCGATTCTCGTCCGGTCGAGCAGAAATTTCGCGACGACGGACCAAGGATCGGACTTGGAGTCGAATCCATCAAATGCGATGCGAAGCTTCGTGAGTGCTTCCTGCCCGGCGGGCGACAGGCCCGAAATATCGACGATCCGCTCGAGCCACTCCACCGGCTGGTCATCGGCGGTCTTCAGATACTGAATGACCGCGCCGACATCCGAAAGCTCCATGCGGAATTCCGGCATGGTCGCCACGCGGACGAGGCCCATGGCCCGGCGGTCCGTCAGCATCGAGAGCAAGGACAGCAGTTCCTGGATTTCGTCCCGCTCGAACAGGCTGCCGAGGTAGAGCACCGGAACGCCGAGGCTCTCTAAGCCGGAAGCAAGCCGCCCAAGACGTTCGTTTCCCGTGCAGAGAACCGCTTGGTCCCGGTAGGAAATGCCGGCAGCCCTGTTCTCGGCAATCGCCTCGGCGACGGCCACGATCTCGTCGGGGGCGACGTCGACCGCCCGGTATTGCGGTTTGACACCGGAACGCCCCCGCTCCGCCTTCAGACCAACCTCATCACCCGCGGCGGCCTTCATGTCCCGGCTGGCGAACTCGACGAAAGTGTCGACGATCTCTTTGGTAGATCGATAATTGACCGTCAATCTGCCGCGCTTCGCCCCGGCGAAATCCTCCTTGCCGAATCGCGCCACGTTCACGGAGGAAGCGCCGCGGAACCGGTAGATGGATTGCTTGGCGTCGCCGACCACCCACAGGTTCGCGCCATCGCCGGCGATCGCCTTGAGCAGGCGTACGCTGGCACGATTCACGTCCTGGAATTCATCCACCAGGATATGGCGGTGCCGGCCACGGAGGTGCTCCAGAACCACGCCGTCGGACTCGACGAGCCGCACAGGCATAGATACGAGGTCACCGAAGTCCAAGCACTTCCGTTCGCGCTTCAAGGCTTCGTAGAAAGCGTAGACCTTGGCGACCTCTTTGCACTTCTCCGCCGCCTCGATCTGCTCCGGGGACGACGCCGCGGCGAACATGCCGTCGGCGAGTTGGGCATAGCGGGTAGCATCCGCAACCTCGTCCTTGGCGCGCGAAATCGCCGCGAGGATGTCGCTGATCTCGAATGAGGGATCCCAAAGGTTCTGATAGTGGGTCAGGTCGAGTCGAGGAAACCCGTCGGACAACAGATCGATGGCCTCCGTGCGATCCATCATGCGGGGGTTCGGCGGCAGGTCCAAGCGTTCGTAGAACCGGCGGATGATGTCCAGCCCGAACGAGTGGAAGGTACCTATCCACATCGCCGCGGCGGCCCGCGGCTGCTTCGCCGCGATCCGGTCCGCGAGTTCTCCGGCTGCCTTGTTGGAGAAAGTGAGCACGAGAATCTCGTCAGCCGGCACCTTCTTGATGTCGAGCAACCATTCGACTCTTCCGACGAGGGTCTGCGTCTTGCCGGTGCCCGGCCCGGCCTCCAGTAGAAAAGGAGAGCCCCAATGCTGCGCCGCCGCCTTCTGTTCGTCGTTGAGCGGCTTTTCTTCGCGCGGACGCACGTCGACGGTCACGGCGGGCAGCAGCAGACCGTCCAACAACTGCTGCGCCACGACGCCGAACGGAGCTCCCAGCCGCGACGCGATGGCGGACGCGCTCATGCCTTCTTCGACGTGGAGCCGCCGGGCGGCAGATCGGGGAAGAAGGAATTCGCGGCCGAACAAGTCCATTTGGACTTCGCGACGCTCGCGCCGACCGTAATCGATCACCCGGTCGGCGCCGACCGGGGCCGCCTCCGCAGGCCGCGAAGGGTCGGCTGCAAGCGAGAGGTTTTCCTCACTCGCCCCGCCAAGTTCCATGTGACCCAGTTCATGACCTACGAGGAAAGCGTTTCCGAAATCTTCGCCGGCGTCCTCGTGGAGCACGGTCAGCGCATCGGGATCCCACAACGCGAGGGCGCCACGCAGTCGGACGTCGCCCTTCGGCAGCTTTTCGACGACGATGCCACGCCTCTTCGCTTCGGCGGTCGCGAATTCGTAGGGCTTCCAGGGGTCGGCGCCGCGCGCGACGGCTTCCGAATGGAGCCGTTCCGCGGTCTGACGCGCGAGCTCGATCGAATCCATGCTATTCGGACGACGTGTAGATGTCCGCCTTCTGCTCGGGAGTGACGCCGGACGAATCGAGGAGCGCCTCGAACGTCACCTTCTCCGACGAAGCCGGCTTGGCATCGGCCTTGTAGTTAACGGCGCCTGCCACCGCTGGCGGCAGGGCGAGGTACGCGAGCAGATCGGCGACTGTGATCTGAACGGCGCGAGCGATCCGAGCCAGAAAGAGCTGAGGCACGGAGGACGCGACCACGAGGCGATCGCGAAACGCGATGAGTACTGACCTGGGAACTCGCAATCTGTCCGCCAAGGCGACGAAGGAAGCTCCTCGGAATGCGTCGAAGGGATTCGCGGAGCTACGGGTCGCGGCCGGGCCGCCACCTCGCAATTGCTTCAAGGCGCGTTGAAAAGTGTCTTCGTCCTCGACGGCGTCGGAGATTCCTCGACCTTTGATGCAGAGGCCGAGCGACAAGTCGAGCAGATCCGCGGTGTATTGAGGATAAAGAGTGAGGTAATGATCGAGCGTTGACCTGTCATGTGCGGGCTCCATGGAGAATGCGAGGAGCACCTCCTCCAAAGGCATGTCCGGTTTCAAGGTAGTCATGTCTCTTCCTCGTCAAGTGCCTGCCGGAGCACCTCGAACGCCCTCTTTCTGCGATTTCGCACGGTCTTCTCGGCACATCCGAGAATGCTGACGATATCGCGGACCCCATGCTCCTTCGATTCGATCGGATAGCCCTTCAGCAGCAACACCACGACTAGACGTAGCGGCTCCGGTAAGCGTTCAATCGCAGCATACAGCCTCGACCGGTAACCGGGATCGTCAAGTTTCGAGTCCGACATCGGATTTTGACCGGCGGCAGCCTTCTCAATCTCGGCATTCAATTCGCTCGTCTCATCGTCGTAGGTCATCGGAACCGCCCGATTCTCGCGGCGTTGAGCACTCCGCTTCGCCGTCGTCCTCGCAGCCGCTACCGCGTGATCGAAATTGACCTCCAAATAATCGAGCCGTTCCTCGTAGCCTTGACGATCCAGCATCAAAAGTTCCTCGAACCAGAACATGACGGCCTCACCGGTATCGACTTTAGTCTGAGATTCCAATGAATTTCCTTCCGGCATGTGTCCTACTTCAGGTCGTGGCAGCCTCGCCAATACCCGCCGCCTTAGCACCCTGTAGAGAGCTTCAAAGTGGTCATCGGAATTGTCGAACTTGGCCTCCCTCACCAGGTGAAGCAGGCATTCGGACGGGAGATATCCGAACTCCGTCGGATCCGATACGGAGCATCGATCGACGATCGACGCCCTCGGTTGCGAGAGCAGCCCGTCAAGGGACGCCTCGATCTCTGGGCGTCTCTGATAAAACGTTCCGTCTGCTTTAGTCTTGCGAAGTGGACGAGGCATGCGCGACTACCTGAAATTGCCGATCTGGCGTAATGCTCGCGTATAGAGATGGGATCACAGCCGTGCAATCCGATTTTGTGCTAGCCCGGGAGGCTTCTGATTATGCCACACCACTACCCGTACCAATCGGACGCCGGACCGTTCTCAAAGACAAGATCGAGAGCAGCGAATGTTAAGCGCTGCCAAAACCGCCGACTTGCCTGCACCATTCGGACCGACAAGGCAGGTGCTCGGCTCGAAAGTAACCGTCTCATCGACGAACGCACGAAAATTCCTTACGCGAACTGAGATGATTTGCATCAAGGCGCTGGTTGCAACATATAAGTACTGCAATCACATAGCACGCAGAGCCATCTGAAATAAGAGTAGCCGTAGAAAACATAACTGATTTTATGTCCGCTTGTGATTGCCTCCGGACGGAAGAAGACACGCTCGGCACGCTTCGGACAGACCTTTTTCGTTCATGGCTTCCCGATTCAGCTAGTGCTCATGCAAGTACCTGTGACCTAGCGAACAGCATGAGATACCGATAGTGCTCTACGAGAGCGAACGGAGCAAACGTATTGTAAGTGAGACGCTTGGTCCTTTCGTATGCGCCCTGCTTGTTGCCGTGCCGACCCGACGCCTTCTCGCGAAAGCGTCGCCAAAGCTTCGATCATCGGCATATCCATAAATATCCCCCATGTCGGAGCGCTGATCTATGATCGGCGGACCAAGTTGCTCTGGCCTCAGCCTGTATCGCTGGGGCGTTTCTTTCTCGTCATTTCGACCACAATCGAACCGTTGGAGCTGGGTCCTGGGCTCGTCAAGGATCAAGCTCTGGCACTGGTTGGCGCCATGAAACAGCGTGCGCTTATCGGAGGAGAGCAATAGCTGTGAACGCCTTAACCGTGGATTGGGAGAAAATCATCGCGGTTCTCATGATAGCTGCTGGGTCCGTACTCGTGCTTCTCGGCCTGATCGCAAAGAGGCGACGACGGCGTCCAGATGACAGCCAAAAAGAATAGCAATTGGCCGATAGCTCGCGATCCCGGATGGCACCGCTGCCACGCCAGCTCTCGAAGAACCGCTCGGAAACACTCAACAGCTAGCAGGGACTCGGCCGGCTCAGTTGCAAACAGCAACGCGCCCGCTTGAAATAAGAGCGCAGTGGCGTTGGCACCAGCCCCAGGAGGCTTGTGCGAGATCCTGGTGAGTCTTCACGAAACGCGCCTAAGGTTCATCAACATTGAAGGTCGCATGACTACGGGTCCGGCTTACAGGGTTGCGTCAGGGGATTTTTCCTGATGGCTCACGTCATCTTCGAAGTATTTTTTCGCTTTGAGATGGTTCTGCAAGGCAACCGGTCGATACGGGCCGAAGCTCGTGTAGTTGCGTACAGATTTCATAGCAAGCCGTTCGTAGACCGTGTTGTGAAGTCGCGCCGTATCTGGGACGTCGCGGGCCGCCTTAGACCAATGGAGCGCCCTTCCACCCATGCCGACCAAAACTCATCGTGCATCATTCCATCGGCTGATAGATAGAGCCGCAGAAGATTCCTATCGACGATGACGCGGCTAGGTTCCAGAACCCTTTCGGTAATAAACTCCACCATCGAGGAGAGCGTGATGTCCGTGCCGGAGGCGCGCTTCTTTTTGCTGTTCATGAACGCCTGAAGATCCCTTAAGCGTATTTCAAGGTCAGGTCGAAACGAACTTGGACGCGCTGGACCGTCGGGCGCATCTCCTCAGCCGTACCGCAGCGCGTCCCTCATCTCTTCTGAGGGTAACGATGTGCTGCCTGCCGTCGCGAATTCTTTCCGCCGCGGAGCCATAGCCGGTTCGGTCATTTGCGCGCGCTAGGTGACTTCAAGATGATCGACAGGTGCGATCAGTTCGCGATCGAGCCGATGCCTGCGAAACCTGCATCTTGGGCCGAAATCTGTGTCCTCAGCTCCCACCGATCGGTCGTTCGCCGTCGCCAACGATGCTGCCTCACAGCAGTCAGCGCGCATGGAATGGAGCCAGATCTCCTTGAATGATCTTCGAGGTCGGCAGCAGCGACATTCAAATCGCGTTTTTGCCGGGTATAGATGCTTAAATCACTTGGCCAAATCGCCGGCATCTGACGAATGCTCCGCTTCGATGCTCCCCATTTACGAGCCGCGGGATCTCGGCCGCTCTGCCTATTTCCTCTTACCGGCTTATCCCAATTCCCTATGGACTCCTGGGAAATCCTCTCGAAATCGGCGAGTAGGATAGCTTATAATCGCGTAACACGGGTACAAGGGGGCGTTCTCGTTGCACGACAGATCGGTCGAAAAAGCCAGATGGCTCCGCGATTTGCGGCGCTTTCTGCCTCTGCGCAGCCAATTCGTGCTCTCGGGCAATACCCGCGACCTTCAGATGCACGAAATTGTTCCGGGCGAGGTGACCGCAGCGCCCCTATCCAGGGTCTTGCCGGACGTCTTGAAGGCAGCTGGTTACGCCCAGATCGCATGGTTCGATGTTCTGAACGGATTTAGAGATATCGAGCCGGGGGACGGAAGCTGCCTCACGCGATTGGGTCTGATGCCGACGGGTGGCGCTGCGGCAGGCGGGATCGACCTTCTATCGACGACGCTTGAGCGGCACGTCACCGCTGAAGGACAACCCTCGGCCCTGATCGTCGACTTTGCCTCCAGACTGGTCGCCCGAAACGACGCCTTATCACCTGCCGAGCACCAGCTTTTCTCCCGGGCGCTGATCCTCTCTCATGCGGCGCGTGCGCGTCCGGCGGGCGACAAGCGCCTGCCCTTCTTCAATACGGTGGTCTGGATCGTCGACAAGGAGGGCGATCTGTCCGACTGGTTCCTGATCGGAAACCCGAAGATCAGACACATCCCGATCGGACGACCGGATCATCTTGCGAGAAGAAGCATGATCCGCTCTCTTGTCCGCGGTCTTCCGGGTGCGCAGGACGCGGAACAATCGGAATTAGAGAAGTGCACTCAAGCATTCGTGGATGAGACCGAAGGCCTTCTGTTACTGGACGTGAGCGCGGTCGCGCAGCTCGCCCGCAGCGAGGGCGTCCAATTCGATCGGATCGGCGATGCCGTGCGGCGCTTCAAAGTGGGCGTGACCGAGGATCCCTGGCGCAAGATCAGCCGCGATAAGATCAGCTCGGGCGAAGAATTCGTCAGGCGACGCGTCAAGGGACAGTCTCACGCAGTCACGCATATGCTTGATATCGTCAAGCGCGCGGTGACCGGGATCGGCCAATCGCCGCGGGGCGGCCGGCCAAGGGGCGTGGTCTTCCTTGCTGGGCCCACCGGCGTCGGCAAAACGGAACTGGCGAAAACGATCACGAGCCTGCTGTTCGGCGACGAATCTGCATATATCCGCTTCGACATGTCGGAGTTTAGCGCCGAGCACTCCGATCAGCGGCTGATCGGCGCACCGCCCGGCTATATCGGATATGACGTCGGAGGCGAGCTTACGAACGCGATCCGCGAAAAGCCCTTCAGCGTCGTCCTGTTCGACGAGATCGAGAAGGCTCATCCGAGGATTCTCGACAAATTCCTCCAGGTCCTCGATGACGGCGTCCTGACCTCCGGACGAGGCGATCGCGTCTATTTTTCAGAAGCCTTCATTGTCTTCACGTCTAATTTAGGCATCTACGTACCGGGACCGTCCGGCGAAAGAATTGCCGACGTCACGCCCGACGAGACGTTCGAAGCGGTGCGCAGCAAGGTCCGAGGCGAGATCGAAAGGCACTTCAAACAGGTTCTCAACCGGCCCGAGATATTGAACCGCATCGGAGAGAACGTCATCGTTTTCGACTTCATTCGTCCCGAGGTCGCAAACGAGATATTCGATCAGATGGTCGACAATTTGCTCAAGGACGTCAATTCGCTCGGCTATGATGTCACGTTGAGCAGCGCTGCCCGGGAGGTGCTTCGCGGCCTGTGCGTGGCTGATCTTTCGAATGGCGGCCGAGGTATCCGCAACCAGGTGGAATCTCATCTCATCAACCCGCTCTCGCGGGCTCTGTTCGATAACGGAGCAGGAGCCGGCCGCAGATACAGGATCGAAAGCGTCCGCCCTGGCCCATCGACGACGATCGAGCTCGTAAGCGAGCCGCCCCCATGAAAAAGATGGTCAATCTGTCGCGCATCCATTTCCCGGTCACGACGTTGGGTCCCGGCCGACGGATCGGGATCTGGTTTCAAGGTTGTTCGATCCGCTGCCCAGGGTGCATCTCCATGGACACTTGGGTGCACGGACGCGGAACGACGGTCGTAGAGGCGGTCGTCGAGGCGGTTTCCCCATGGCTTTCGATAGCCGATGGCATTACGATTTCGGGTGGAGAGCCTTTCGACCAGCGCGAGGCCTTGTTCGATCTTTTGACAGGCCTGCGAACTCGAACGGACGCCGATATCCTGGTCTTTACCGGGTATTCTTGGCCCACGATCTGCGATGCGCTCGCGGCCTCACCATCGCTCATCGACGCGATCGTTTCCGGACCGTTCGAGATCGAAGAGGCGCAGACCATGGCGCTTCGTGGCAGCGACAATCAGGAGCTGCATCTATTGACTCCCTTAGGCCGCGCTCGGTTCGAGAGCTTCGACCGCCCCATCGGCGAAAAAGATCGCGCGTTCGACGTGATGTTCGACGATAACGGAGACGTCTGGCTTGCGGGCATTCCCGCGCGCGGCGACTTCCGGCGCCTGCAACATATGCTCGAAGGCAGCGGATCGACGCTTGGAATTTCGGAAGATACCCGTTTCCCCTCTCTTTAGAATTTAATGATGATCAGACTTTGTCCGAACTGCACCACCGAACGTCCCGTCACCGAGATCTTCTGCGAAGGCACGTTGAATGGCCTAACCTGCGGCTGGGACCTGTCGACGGTCGATATCACGCCGCGTGGTGCGACGAGACTGAAGCCGAATCCACCTGTAAATCCCTCTGCGAGCGTTCCGATCTGCCGAAACGGTCATCAGGGCTCTCCCGGCGACCTGATCTGCAGTGTCTGCGGCGAGCCGATCATCGAACGGCAGGAAGCGCCCTCAGCGGCCGAACCCATGCCAGGGCCGGAGCTCGCGCCCGAGGGCGAAACCATCGTGGACGGCTGGCGCCTGCAGGACCGGATCGCCTCATCCAGTGCAGTCCGCGAACGCTTCGTCGCCACGCGCGGCTCGGACGGTCAACGGGGAATACTCACGCTTTACGCGATAGGCGCGGAGCCGGATCAAGCGATCTATGATTTGCTCTTAAAGCTCCCTCGAGATCACGTCCCGGAATTCTTCGCCACCGGTCGCTGGCAAGAGCGCGCCTATGAGGTCGCGGAGGAATTCAAGGGCGGCACGCTGACGGATCTCGCCGTCGATCCGACAGATCCGGCGGCCGTAGCGAAGCTGGTCGGCGAGCTAGCGCAGGCCGTTCACGCCCTCACTGAAGCTGGATTGCGACACAGGGATCTCCGCCCTTCCGTCATCTTCGTGCGCTCAAGGGACCCGCTTGACCTCGTCATCAGTGGCTTCGGATCGGCACGGCTCTCCGAATTCGACCTCGATATCGTGTCTCCGCTCGAAACCACCCGCTATATGGCGCCCGAGGCGATAGCCGGCGGCGTCGCGCCGGCTTCCGACTGGTGGAGCATGGGGATGATCTTGCTGGAAAAGATCACCCAAGGCGCGTGCTTCGCAGGTATCAACGAGCAGGCCTTTCTGATCCACGTTCTGACCAACGGCGTACACCTGCCTGAAAGTCTGGATGAGCGGATCAACACCTTGCTTCGCGGCTTGTTGGCCCGTGACAGGCGCCAGCGCTGGCAGTGGAAGGAAGTTCAAGCCTGGTTGCGCGGAGAGACCATCTCGGCTCCAGCGGCCGACCGAGCGGGCGACACAGAGGGCCACGCCTCGATTTCGCTGGGTGGCAAGCAATATCGATCTGCAAACACATTCGCATTGGCAGCGGCTGAAGCTACGAACTGGGACCAAGCCAAGACCCTCGTCCTCAGAGGCGCGGTTGCAAGTTGGGCTGCCGAAGCCGGCTTCGAAGCGGCGATAGCGGCGGGTCTGAGGCAAATCCTGCGCACCGAAGATCTTCAGGAGGATTTGAAGCTTTCCATCTCTCTTAAGACGCTCAACCCGTCGATGCCTCTGATCGTCAGAGGTAATATCGTCACACCGGGTTGGCTGCTCGATCACCCGGGCGACGGCTACAGTCTGATCACCGGCCCGGCACCCGATCTGCTCCGGAAGATTGATCCGGACGATTGGCTCTGGCGCCTGAAGGTCCGCTCCGACACGGTGCGAAAGCGGTTGGACCAGCTGGAAATCGCGGTCGACGAAGATGCTCTGCGCGTCCACCTTCTGTCGACCTCTATGGCCCGCCTGGCCGCGCTTTGGGAAGAACGGCGAAAGCTTTTCCCCGACACCGATCACGCCGGCGTGGCCGCGCTCACTGAGCGCCGCATTTCGGCGGAAGAAGATCTCCTCATCCTGCTCAGCGCGACCTCGAACCAGTTCCGCTCGGTTGCCGAGGTCATCGAAGAAGCCGAAAAGGAAGCGTCGGCGGCCGGTCTTAGCAACTTTTCCGCCGAGGAAACGACGACCCTCCTTGGCCGGCCACGTCGCGAGATCTATCAGGCGATCGACGAGCGTATTCAGAACTTTGCCAGATGCGGCATCAAGGAAGTCGACGAGTGGGCGGACCAGTTCCGTCTGGACAGACGGATGCCTCTTGGGCGCGCGCTCGCCCTTCTCTGTGTGCCCCCCGAGACGTGGAAACCGCTTCCAAAGCAAGGCTACGTCTCGACGATCTTGGACTTTTTCGCCAAGCGGATTTCGGGCGGAGTATTGCGCGGGCCGCTGACGCGGATGCTGATTGGCAAATCGGCCAGGATCGATCTCACCGAACTCGATACGTCCAGGGTGCCGGCGGGCGAGATTCTCGATCAGCTGCTTGGCCGCACGAACCGGATCGTGAACCTCGATCCGGCGGCTTTTGCCGATGATGATAGCCTTGAGCGACGGTTGCGCTCGTTGCACTCCCACGCGCTGCTCTACAAGCGCGATACCGGCATCGATGGCCTGTATCTGGGATTTCCATTCCTGATCATGCGCGATCATCGGCCGAATGCGAGACCGCGGATTGCGCCGGTACTGCTGTGGCCGGTGCGCGTCAGTCCCGAGGTCGGAAATCGCGGTCATGTCACGTTGGGATACGGACGTGACAGAAACCCAGACACGGAGATCGAGCACGTTCTCGTCAATCCGGCTCTCGAAGGAATGGTTGGCATCCCGGAGGCGAGACGTTGGCAAGAAGCGGCCAACGAGCTTCTTACCCATGCAAGCTTGTCCGTCCAGGCGGTGATGGACGCCTTCAGCCGATTGGCCCAGCCAGTCGGCAACGAATTGACGGCGCTTCCGGGCAAGGACGTCGAGGTCGCAGCGCAGGAACGCCAATTGGTACCTGCAGCCGTGCTCTTCCATCTGGCCTTCATGGGTCAGGCCGTCATGAAGGATCTCGAGACCCTCCGGGGCCTACCTCCGACGGCGACAGCGCTCGAGGCCGCGCTCCGTCTGAACGAACAGCAGCCGGAGCCTTCTGCATCGCCGCAAGTGAAGGAGGTCGAGCGATACTTCACGGCCGACAGCGATCCTTCGCAGGAGGCGGCCGTCTTGGAAGCGCGTCAGGCCCCGGGACTGGTCATCGAAGGACCTCCCGGAACTGGCAAGAGCCAAACCATCGTCAATATGGTCGCGGACGCCATCGGCACGGGAAAATCACTCCTGGTGATCTGTCAGAAGCAAGCCGCTCTCGAAGTCGTGCGCAAACGTTTGGACAAGGAGCGCCTGAGCGATCGCTTCGTCATGATCACCGACGCCAATCGCGACCGCGAGGCGATCGTGGGTGCGGTCCGTTCGCAGGTCCAGGCGTTGCACAATCTGCCCCCCGGAGGGTCTCCGGCCTGGAAGCGAGAGCGAGAGCGCCTCGCGGCGCGCATCGAGACGCTCGAGATGGAGCTGGACCGCCGGCAAATCGCGCTCCATTCCGTGGATGATCGGACCGGATTGTCCTATCGAGCGCTGCTCGGCGAACTGCTCGCGATCGAAGAAGGCAGAGCCAAGCCGATCGAGGCTCCTGAGCTCCGGCCTTTGCTGTCGGATCTACATCCCGCAGATGTGGCAACGATCGAGGAGAATTGCGCTCCGCTCGCGAAGTTCTGGCTGTCGTCGAAATTCGAAGACAATCCCCTGTCCGCCCTCAAGCCGTTCAATCCCGACCGAGGAACCGCGGCTGCACTCGCCTCGCTTCTGCAAGCATTTTTGCAAGCCGATGCCCGGCGCGAACAGACCGATGCTGAGACCTCGAACTGCCTGACAATACCGGATGCGGCGGAATTTAGATCCTGGCTCGTCGAAGCGGGCGAGCTGCGTTCGATCAGCGATTCGGTGTGCGCAAATCTCGCTCGATTGCGGCCGCTGTTTCGCAGCGTCGAGGATGGGGCATCGGAAGCTGCGCGTATTCTCGAGGGCCTATCGGCGATTAAGGAAATCTTCTCATCGCTCAATGGCCCAGCCTACAAGCCGAACTTTTGCTCCAAGCTGATCGCCTTGAATGAGGATGAGCTGCGCTCCGCTGGAGAGCTCGCGGGCCAGGTTCGCCTGCCGGCAAGTGCCCTACAATGGATCAACCCGCTACATTGGCTGCGAACGCGTCGTGTACGCCAGTTTCTTGCGTCGCTGCAACTCCCGCAGGATAACGACGCTATCAGCTCACTGTATTATGCGGTCGAGCTCGAATTGGCCATGCGCCAGCCGAGGCGCGAACTCGAGCACTATTTCACGACCCTGTTCGGGCGAGCCCCCAATCTGGATCTGTCGCCTGGTAAGCTCGCCGATTTCGCCGAGCGCCTTGGCTCGTTCCTCGAGGGTCTGGGGGGCCACAATTCGCTCATCGATCGGTGCCCGAGCCGGCTTGAGCTCGATAAGGCGCTCTCGGCCGGAAACACCGAAGAGCTCGGATCGTTCTTTGAGCGGGCTGATCTCGCGCTCAAAAGGCATGACATAAGAGAGCAGAGCCGCGCCGCTTTGGACCGGCTTAGGACATATTTCGACGAACTGTGGCTCGGATCGAGACGCTCGGCGATCGAGAATGGTCGCTCCAATACGAATGCCATTGACCAGATCGTGCAGGCTCTGCCGATGCTAAGCAGTTACCAGGAATATCGACTTCGATCTTCGCGGCTTGGTGACAAGGAGCGTGCCATCTTCGCAACACTCAGGTCCACGGAGTCCGAGCTGTCGAAACTGGCTTCCGAAGATCTCGACGGCTGCGTTCGCGCCACCATACGCCGCGAGGCGCATTTGGCATGGAAGGCCGGTATGGAGGGTGCGAGTCCTGACGTGTTGTTCGATGGCGATGAGGTCGAAGCCAAGGTCAAATCGCTTGCGGAAGCCGACGCGCAGATCCGGCAATACAACAGGGACCTTCTCGTCCAAGGTATCGACGCCAGCAAAGTGCGTGCGACGGTCGAGTGGGATGCGATCACCAAGCTGCGCGGCCCGCGAGCACTAAGATTGCGCGAATTCATCGATCGCGCCGCTCCGCTCGGTCTGTTCGCGCTCCGCCCCGTCTGGCTCATGACACCCGATGTCGCCAGCCGCGTGCTGCAACCTCGCGCCGGATTGTTCGATACCGTCATCTTTGACGAGGCTTCGCAGATGCCCGTTGAATATGCCTTGCCCTCTTTATTCCGAAGCAGGCTTGTTGTCGTCAGCGGCGACGAAAAGCAGATGCCGCCGACCTCATTCTTTGCGAGCAAGGTCGAGAACGACGAAGCGGCGATATTCGACGGTGAAGAACCAGAAGAAGGAGCGAGCGAGGAGGAGCGCGAGGCCTTCGCAGAGACATGGAACCGCCGAGAGATCAAGGATTGTCCCGACCTCCTCCAACTCGCCCGCTCCGCACTCCGCACCCGTACTTTGCAGGTGCACTATCGTTCGAAGTATCGGGAACTGATTTCATTCTCGAACGCCTCATTCTACAGCAACGGTCTTAGCGTCCCCGTTCGCCATCCCGAAGAAACAATCCGTAGACTCAAACCAATCGAAGTGGTGCGCTCGGACGGCACTTACAAGGCCCAGACGAACCAAAAGGAAGCCAGCGATGTCGTGGCATACCTATCCGAGCTTTGGGAGGATTCATCGCCGCCGTCGGTCGGTGTCGTCACGTTCAACCGCAAGCAGGCCGACGCCATAGAAGATGCTCTGGAAGACCGCGCCGAAAACGATGCAGCATTCCGTGAGGCACTGATGCGCGAGCGCGAACGTATGGAGCATGGCGAGGATATGGGCTTTTTCGTTAAGAACGTGGAGAACGTACAAGGCGATGAGCGTGACATCATCGTTTTCTCTACGACCTTCGGCCGCAACGAGCACGGCGTCTTCCGCAAGAGCTTCGGCGCGCTCGGACACGCAGGCGGCGAGCGCCGCCTGAACGTCGCGGTGACGCGCGCAAGAGAAAAGGTGGTCATCGCCACATCGATGCCGACGGTTGAGATATCGGACCTGCTGACGAGACGGAGCGGTCCCAGGGTGCCGCGCGACTATCTGCAAGGCTACCTTGAATATGCCAGGACCGTCTCCGACGGCCTTGCAGACTCCGGCAAGACTCTGTTGGAGCGGATGGTCACCCAACAGCGTCCCCACAACGAAGCCGGACATCACGAGGACGACGGCTTCACCAGGTCCGTCGAAGCCTTCCTGGAGGCGAATGGCTACAAGGCCAGCCGGGCTCGCGATGGCGGCGCATTCAGCCTTGATTTCGCCGTAACCGATCCGCGGACCGGCCTCTACGCGATCGGCGTCGAATGCGACGCGCCGCGACATCGATTGCTTCAGAGAGCGCGTGCTCGTGAGATCTGGCGTCCGAAGGTATTAGGGAGGGCCGTCCCATACGTTCACAGAGTTTCGTCATATGCTTGGACTCATGCGGGAGACGCCGAACGCCTGCGGCTCAAGAACGCTGTAGAATACGCGCTCCGTGGGGGAGGATTACAATGAGCGGGCCCAAAGCATTCAGGATCGTTACCCGAGCCGAGATCATCGCCATCTGTCGTCGCAACCTGGCGCGGCTCGACGCCGCGGTCGAAAGCTGGACCTCCGCGGGTAGACGCAACGGGACGATTGAGCAGAACGATATCGAAAAGGTCATAGCCCGGCGAGACGAGCTTCGCCGCCTACTCGACGCCGATCGTTTCGTCGAACTACAGAAGCAGGTCGCAGCTGAGATCGGCTTCCTTCAGGTGGACTCCGAGCGCCGCGTCGAAAGAGCTGCTGAAATAGCGGCGCGCTCGAAGCGTGATTTGAGACGCTCGAGAGCGGCAGCCGAGGCGCTGCTGCAGAGGCTGCAGGCTCTGAAAGTCGAGATTCCCGCCGACATTCGAAGCGAGCTCAGTGGTTCGAGTGCATCTTCCGAGCGCCTGGAAGCGGCTATGGCAAGAGCGTTGTTGCTGCTGCCTTCTCAGGCGGCGCCGGATACCGCGACAGACCGCCAACGCGAGCTTGCCAGTCAGCTTGGCGCCGGCGAACGTCGTGATACGTTGCGAGAATGGATTTCTCGACAACCTGAGGAGATGGAGGATCCCGCTTTGGCGCGCGTCGATGCGGTCCTGGGCGAGTTGCGCGGCCTTGGCATCGATTCTTCCCCGTTCGCAGACCGTGTCGCGCTCCTGGAAGCAGAGCCGCCGACGAGAAGACCGCTTGTCGCGGATAGCCTTTTGCTGGACCTGGCAGCGGCCGTGAAGGATGGCCGCGCCCGTGCGAAACTAGCAGACGAGCTTCGTGCGCGACGCGCCGAACTTTCTGTGATGAAGTCACCGCAGGCGGCCTCGCTGCTGAGCGAAATCGACCAGACCCTCACCTCGCCAGCTAGCAGCAACGGGCAAGAACTCGTCAAGCGCGCAGACTTTCTCATCGAGGAAGAATTCAAGGCGATGGCCGCCGAGGAACGCAGGCGTGCGGTGCTCGAAGGTCTTGCCAGCCTGGGATACGAGGTATCGGAGGGAATGGCGACCGCCTGGGTCCAGAACGGCCAGATCGTCCTGCGTAAGGCGGCCAATGCTGGCTACGGGGTAGAACTGTTGGGCGGATCGAGATCTGATCTCCTCCAGGTCCGAGTCGTCGGTATCGGCAGTTCGGCCGAAGTTCACGATGAGAATCGTGACCGCGACATGGAAACGATCTGGTGCGGCGAGTTCGATCGACTGAGGACGTTGGTCGCGAAAGCCGGCGGGAACGTTGCGATGGAATTCGCAAGGCCGGCCGGTCAATTCCCCCTGAAGATCGTCTCTGATCCGGGTGCAAGCCACGAAGCGGCTGATGCCGAAAGATTATATCGAGCACGACCACTCAACCGTCACAATTAAGAATCTGTAAGAAACCAGCCGCAGCCTAAAGGAAATAATCTTGTAGATACCGGCGACGATCACACGGCCCGAAGTATCTCTTTCGCGCGGTCGAGAGCTTCTGCGGCAACTCCTTGATAGCTATCCCTTATAATTAGACTTTCTATTGCGTCGCGCACAAATTCGGGATTTGGCTTATCGATCTGAACGACGGTTTCGATCACGTTCGGTCGACATGCGCGGATCAGGGCAGCGGAATGACCATCGCTTGCGGCAGCGATATCGAAGATATCATGCTGCCAACGGATAATGCTCACCGGAATAGCAGGAAAAGGCTTTTTGCAGAAGCAGCAAGCTCCGCATCGCTGATGCCGAACTGATGTGCGAACTCTTTTCCGCATGGACGGCTCAACTTTCCGCCGAAGAAAGCTGCCATGTGTCCGGGCACAGTCTTAGCGGCAGCCGGAAAGACAAGAAACGATCGCCTGCGCGTCCAGCTGTTTGCTGTGAGGCGCATTGATAGTGGGCAGAACGATAGCCGCGGTCTTCATATGTGATCCTTACACCCCCGAGAGCGGACGTCGGGAATCCACCGGCCGGGGTGTAATGCCGAATCCAACGGAGCCCTGACATCCACAAGAGCAATTGCCCATCAACAACAAGAGCATTAATTGAGGTCAATTCGAGTCCAACTATATGCATCCAAGAATCGTTGACCCCAATCGTCAGGGTTCGCGCTGTTCTGCTTGGCTTTCAAGCTTTTGAATGGCCTCACGCCGAAACAATGGCGGCAGCGAAATTGGCTGCGGTCACTCAAACCGAAATGGTGTTTCGCAGGGTGGCTGAACTCAAGCAACACATGCCATCGACAGAGCGCACGGGATCGTCACGTTAACGCTCAAATTCCTCGGTCGAGCGCGTTTTTCGACGAATTTCACCAGCGTCGTTGTGCGAGGTAGAGGCCATCTTAAATCGATGAAGCTGGCGCGTACCTTGGAAGACATTTGGAAGCCATCATCGGGACCGGGCGACGCAGTTTGCGGCGACGAGCGCGGTATACGGGGAACACGGCTGGCGGGGCGTCTTGTGCCAGCGCGCCACACTTGGCGGATCGAGGCTGGTTGCAACAATGCACGCAGACCTGACGTCAAACAGCAGATCAGTTTTCAGGTGATGCCGCGTGACTGCTGGCGGCGCGCAGCTGTAGCTTGCACTTCACTCGCTTCGGCGCCCGCTCCTGGCGATCCACGCCGCCTACCGTGTCGGTAACCCTCGCAACTCTTTCCGGGAGCAATGGGATCTGTGTTGATCGCCGCGCGCCGCACGTTTGCATTGGTCAATTTCGAGCGCTGCCGCGGCATCGCTGGCGGCGGCGATCCCTTGCGTTCGCTCGCGCGCCTCACGGGACTACGACTGCGTCTGCCCGCATACCAATTACAGAATACCAATTGCGAATATCAACTTTTGATTGATACAATTACACTCAACCACCGACAAATGAGGAAATTATGTCAAGGGTTGCTGCCTACCACACGGATTCGCTCGAATATCCGCCATCTCATCGCAACGTCTATCACGACCACGACAACTGCCCGGCCGGAAAACAGATCAAGCAATGGCACCGCAAAGCCGGTCAAGGTAATAGGCCGCGTTGCGATGATTGCAAGAAGCTCGGCTAAGTCGCGAATTTTCCACGCAGCACAGACTATGGATCAATGCCGAGCCAAAGGATCGGTAGGTAGATGATTCTGCGCGGCGGCGCATGTCGCCGCGCCTTTCTACCGCATGACTGTCGAAGGCGACCATAGCAAATCATCCCGTACACCCTGTACGCCTCCGCCTGCAGCAGCAGCAACGACACGTCTACGGACCAAGTCACCGCGCCACATAATATCAGTCCGCCACTCGAGCGCCAGAAAACTCGCCGTCAACGCGCACGAAATCACCTCGATCACAATTTTGCATCGGATCGCGCCACTCGCCGACACATGTGCTAACGTACAGCGTAGCGACAGATGGCGATGACACCCGCTTTGTCAAACGCCATCCGGAACTGCCCCCGTCATGGAGAACCACCCGCATTCTCGGGCTCATGATGTTGGTTGCAGATTTGCTCCGCCGCGAACGTGATAGAGAGTGGCGGAGCCGAACAGACTGCGTCAGCAGCGGGCACCTCGATGAGGCCGCTCTTTTGGTTGGTGCGGAGCCGGTAGCTGCCGCTGCGGATGGTCAGCACGTAGTTGTGGTGCAAGAGCCGGTCGAGGTGACCTTGCCCCCAAGTTTTATCCAGTCCTGAGTTCGTCCCGGCTGTTGGATTTGCCCGGTTGGGCGGTGGTAGCGACGGAGCTGGCGCGGGGCCCTCGACACAGCGCAGCGCCAGATCCCGGCGCGGGATGGCAGGTGATAGCGAACTCGGATGGCGTCTGCCATCCGATCCGCGAGTGTGGCCGTGCATCGTTGTAATCGGCGCGCCAGCATCTGAGCGCGACGCGGGCCTGGGCCAGCGAGGTAAATAGCGTCTCTTCAACAGTTCATCCCGCAGCCGGCCTTTGAAGCTCTCAATAAAGGCATTCTGCATGGGCTAGAAGTCAGGTGACGTTATGCTCCAAGGAGGAGTTGGTTTCAGGAGCGACGGCCAGCATCCGCTCGGGACTAAAATGGGAGGATCTCTTCGCTAAAGTCTGATCGATGGCTTCCCAAGCGGCCCTTGAGATCACGAACATCACCGGGCCGTGAGCTCGCTCGGTTTGCGAACTGATCGCGCCTCTCAAAATCCGATCGCGCCGTGTGGTTCAGGCATTGCGGATTTCAGCTGGCACCTCATTGGCACTTACCTCATGGCAGTTACCGTACGTGCAATCTGAACGAAGGGAGCATTCCAGCCACGACCCATCAGCCTGCCTTAGCCATTTGAGCGGCGGCTTATTACAACGCGCAACTCGGTCAGCGATAGCGTTCGTCGCTGGATCATCCGACAGAGTTGCGAACAGAACATTCGCGCCAGCCTTCGTTCCGCCCTTCGCAGGGCGCCTTTTCGTCTTCTTGGTCATCATTGTCCTCCACTCAAACAACCTTTAGAGAATCTATTGCCCCAGGGCGCTCTTGAAGCCGGTCGTAATGCCGCTGGTCAGCTGCGAAGCAATATGCGTACTTTCGCCGATTGGGATGAGGAAGTTTCCGCTCTGCGTTTTGTCGAGCGGCGCGAAGGTAACCACGAGGTCATGCTTGCGATTGCGCAAGGCGGACAGCAAGTTGCCACTTTGATTGAATGTTGCTCTCACGAGCTTCCATGCAGGAGTAATGCTTCCGCTAGTATCGATTTCGAAAGTTACTTGATGCGAAAGCACATTTTGCTTCGCGACGCTTGTGATTTGCCCTGTCGCGACGCCGTTGACCATAGCGTCGAGCCATTCCGCCAGTTTCAAGTCGCTCTGAATCAGTAATGAGTCGGTCGGCGCCGCGGTGTCACGCTCACACCTTCCGTTTGGCCCAAGATAGAGCTCGCTTACTTTGTAATAGAAATTTACCTTATCCACGCGAGTTGCGTCTGCTGATCCATTGAATGATCCGCTCAACGTGAAGATTGACGAAGGTGGCGAGGGAGGAAACCAAACAGCCGTCGGATTAGCCGTGGACTTCTCTTCAAGCTGGATAGTGAGGGCCACTTGAGCTCCCCACTTACGCAAGAATAGAGCATCGGACGAACCGGCTCTTGCATTGATAACTCTGGTAACTGCATCCTCAAGTTCGCAATGAACGCTTCGAACGATTGCCTGCACCAAAGCATTGTTGGAGGCGTATGATCCACCATTAGGAAAATCGCGAATTTCTGGGACGCGCAACCCACATCCTGCAAGCGCACAACCAGCGACAAGTGCGATCAAATTGATTCCCGGCCTCAACATGCCAAATCCCCGGGTTCAAAAATTAGCTGCGCAGGTTTCTAGAGGAGCGAGGGTCCCTCCGGTCAACCTGACCAAAATTGGTTGTTATCGAACGCCATTCGACCTGAGAGTGCAACTCGCAAAAGTAAACCTTCACGATTTGGTGCAACCCCTGTTGCGTGCCCGACACAGCACCGCGCGTTGCGCACAAAGCGGATGTTGAAACAATCAGTGCGCCTAGGATCGAATGGCTACTCGCGGATTCGTTGATGGTCGCAAGCGCTTGTCGGGGAACTGCATCACGGACGCTCGGCGACAGCCGTTTCTTGCTTTTCGAACCCATTATGTCCGCCCTTGCACTTGCCTAACTTCCCACCGCTTCAGAGCGGCGTTTGTGAAGGCGGCACTCGATGCCTTGCTGCATCCCTCGACAGTGGCGCGGCAAAAGCAGTCCGTTGTGGCAGGTTCCGAGCGTGAAGTCGGCGAGTTTATCGCGCAAGTGCACCCCTTCTCCACAAGAGCGAATGGCAGGCTGCGCGTCTTTTGAAGGTCGCTCTGTACAGCGATGAAACGGCTCCGACATGTTGAAGACGCAATCGAAAAGCGGAAAGAGCTGAGTTGGTACGCTGCGTACGCAACTTTTTCTTTAGCTGCAGGCTGAATTGAACTACTTGAAGCCAGCACGCGTAGACCTCTTCGCATCACCCTCATTTCGTGAATCGGGATCATCTTTTATCCAAATCGCAAATATGTTTAGCGAGAGCCGCCAAGAGATTGGCGGTGCTTTAACCGCTATGCTCTCACTACCGCTGCCCTAACGGGCGTTTCCTCCCTTGCCGCCGGTCCCATGGATCGGCTGCTCTCTTCGGTATCGGATCAACGCTTTCATGACTGAGGAATCATAGATCAATCTGCAACTCGACGACGACGGAGGGGAAATTGTGCATCGTGGGTTGACAACTATTTATGCGACATAGAGGCGTGCATTTCAGCATTCGAGAAGTGTTGCCGGGCCAGTGGCGCTACAGTTTTGAAGTTGATGGCAAGATGATCAGTGGCAAGAGCCGAACCAAGCCTCAACCTCTCGCGGTCCGTCCGGTCAAGGATCGCATCAAACGTGAATTGAATCGCAGCACGGAACATATGAGTTGATATAGGGGCGCTCTCCTGTCCCAAATGCCATTGACGAGGTGCGAAGCCGTGGGTGCGAATATTTCAAGGCAACCTGCTTGCGTTGATTCGCGAGCCTTGAACTTCTCTCTAAGGAAATCGGCCCATGGCTAGATGCACAGCACCGGTACGAGGTCATCGCACAGCAAGCGCGGCAGCAGAGTGCCCTGCATGTAGTGGCCGCTATCGCGGCTTCAGTTACCCGTCGTATTCCCCGCCCTCCACTCCGACTTACACCCCGTCCTACCCCTCGCCGGGAGGCAGCGGCAGCGGCCGAAGCAGCAGCGGCGGCGGCGGGTCCGGCAGCCGCGTACGAGCGAGATGGTCGCGCCCCGGTTCGTCCGTGTTGTACACGCCCGCCGAAGTGCGGGCACTCACGCCCATCCGCGAGAACGTCGAGAAACAAGCGTCCCTTGACCGTCGGGACGTCTTTCTCTGCCATGCGTGGGACGACCGGCAGGGTGCTGCCAAGGAACTGCACGATTTGCTCGAAGCGCGCGGTGTCAAGGTCTGGTTCAGCGAGAAGGACGTAGACCTCGGCGTGCCGTTGCTCCGCGCCATCGACAAGGGCTTGGCGAATTCGCGGATTGGGATCGTGCTGGTCACCCCCGCGCTGCTGCTCCGCCTCCCAAAAGAAGGCATCGCCGACAAAGAACTTTCGGCGCTCCTCGCTGGTGAGCGTCTCGTTCCCGTCGTGCACCAGACGACGTATGAAGCTCTCCGCGAGGTTAGCCCTCTGCTCGCTTCGAGAACCGGCCTAGACACCGCAGAAGCACCTATGGCGGACGTCGCTGCCAAGCTCGCCGAGGTCGTCCTATTGCCCTGATGGCCGCTCCACGCACAAGCGTTCCGGGCGCTGCCGCGCGAGTCATGCCACAGGCAAAGACGTCTCGTCGACGTGCACACTACTTTTGGCTATCCGGAGACCCACGGACGTGCTCTCCACCAGTAGTTGCGCTTAGTAACGGACGGGCTGGGGAGGCTTTTTAATGAGGAATTTGGGAATAGTGGCGCTCGCCGCCACCTTAGATGGTTGTGCGTCGTCGGCTGCCGATATCACGCCGAACTACGTTTCACCTGTGATGTATCAGTCCTACACCCGCCAACAGCTCGCCCTGGAGGCGCAGGGCGTATCTGCGCGCGCAGCTGCCCTCTCGGGTGCTCAGGACAGTCAGCGCACAAAGGATACAATAGCGACGACAGCCGCAGTCATCGTTTTCTGGCCCGCAGCGTTCCTAGTTGGCCGTGACAAGCAGACCGCAGCCGAGCTCGGTCAGATGAAGGATCAGATGGTCGCAATCGAACAAGCCTCGATCGCTAAGAAGTGCAATATCCAGTTTCAGAATAAGCCGCCGCCGGGAACAACCTAACGCAGTCCGTTTTTTCGACACCCCACGCGGAGCACCCGCCGAGTTGAACGCCGCGCCATGACCATCCCGCTCATCTCCGCCATTTCCCTATTGCTTTGTGTTGCGGGCCCGGCAGCCGCCGAATGCGGAGAACGGGGCGGCCCCGGTTATCGTGGCCCGAATGGCAAATGCGTCGGATGGGCTGAGATAGGCCGCATATGCGGCAATCCGCCCGCAACTCGATGTAGGCCTGAGGCAGTTGCGCCGCACGCAACTGATGCAGCCGGCCACGGTGCGAAGATTGAAGAGCTGCGCCAGCCGCAGAAGAAGTAACGGGCTCCCGCGCCACCAAGTAGCAGAAGGGCTACCGGGGGTCTGCCTGGCGTTGGACTTAGATTTGGTGATTTTGATCAGCGTCCTCCGGGTTAGAGCCGAGCCAGTGTCCTGAGCAGTTGCTCGGCTTGTTTTTCAATGACATCTAAATTCATGCCCTCGAGAACACACGACGTAAAAATTGGGGCGCGCATGCCCGCCTATAGAGAGCAAGGCGGTTAGGGTGCCGCATGATCCGAGATGCATCACAAATGAACCCATTGAGTTGATCTGTAGCTTAGCCGAGCAAATGTGGAGGGTAGTATGGCCCTGCACTTCAGCCGCGTCGACACCGGCGATCTGAAGCTATGGATCGCAAGCAGTGACGACTATTCATTCGTTATCAGCGACGAGAGCCGAAGCGGACCTGGCTTGCGTGGAGAACCCGGCTTTGTTGCGTCATATCGGCCAGACTTTCTGAATAAGCCCGCGGCTCAGGTGCCCGGATCGCCCTTCGGAGCATTTGCTGAAGCCGAACGTGCCTGCAATGCGTTCCTCGGCCACCCAATTATGGAGGGATGACGACCCGAGGCCGGTCGAGTGCGGTCCAAAAAGCCGCGTAGTGCATGCGTACGAAAAGCCTGCGATCGGACCGCTAAAGCATGATCCGGAAAAGTGCGAAGCGGTTTTCCGAAAAGATCACGCTCAAACAAAGAGCTAAAGCGCGATGACGATTCAACCTAATCACATCGCGCTTTAGAGGCGCGCCCCCTCGCTCAGCGCTTCTTGACTGCCGGTGATGAAGGGGATCAATCGGATCCGCTGACTGTTTGAAGAGCAGCCGAGCAGGAAAGCGGCGCGGACAGGCCCGGGAAAGCCAAAAAAGAGCAAAGTAAGGCAGGATTACTGATTGAAGCTGGCGCCCCTCGGCGCATAGTCACGCAATGATCGAGCAACGACCAGCTTTCATGGCTTGTAAAAACCCCGGCTCCGGCTGGAGGATCGATATTCTGTGGGCCGACGGCGAAACTGAAGTCATCAAGGGGTTTGTCACGGAGCATGACGCGACAAAGTGGATTTCTGAGCATTCGCTGACGTGCCAACAAAACACGAGCCAACAGCGCTAGCGGTGCGGCCAAGTTTCTGAGCGATCTCGCGCTGCGCGAGTTCAGCTTCGCGGATCATTTGTAGCAGGCGCTGTTCTTCCTCTTCTGCCACAATTGGCAAGACGTTCTCCGAATTGTTTGGTTCTGGAAATGCCTACGCCGCTGACTCGACGAAGGGAGGCAGAGCCGAGCGGACGGCCTCAGCGGCGGGCGCCCCGATGAGGCCCCTCTTTCGCTTGGCGCAGAGCGAGCAGCTGTTGCAGCGGATAATGATCCTGTAGCTGTGGTGCAAGAGCCGGTCCAGAGTCGACGGCAACCTCGGATCAGCGAACACGGTGCCTCCTTCGGCAACGCTAGCATGGCGCCGATTTCGTGGCGACGGCCGACCAGCTGGAAGAACAGATGCGCCGCGTCGGGCTCTGGCTTCACTCAAGTAAGTCAGTGACCTGGAGATTGACCGGCGTAATTCAGCGCGCAGCATTTGATGCCTTCTTAAACCTATCAATGATATCAGAACGTTCCCGCTCCATCGTCGCCAGTACAAGCATTTGGATGGGTCTTCCGCAGCGACGAGACAAGCGGCAGCCCGCCACGACCTCCTGGAGATCCTCGAGGATCGCTACCGCCGCCGCTCCACCATCGTGACCGGCGAGCTTCCCGTCGATCAATGGCACGCACTGATCGGCGATCCCACCTACGCCGACACCGTCCTCGGCCGCCTGGTCCACAAGGCCCACCGGATCGATCTCAACGGCGAGAGCATGCGGCGAAGCTGCAAACCCGGCCGAGAGGCCTAGTAGGTGGCGCTGCGGACATGTGGCATGAAATCATCGCGGCGGAAGGAAGCCGCGAACGCAGCTTGCAGCGTCTCGGCCGACAGAGGAGAAATCCAGGGCAGTCTCCCTAACCAACGCACCCGGCCAACCTCGCAAATTGCTCTCAGAGCATCCGGATTCTTTTCCCCAACAAAGGCAATTCCGAGCACATCGATCTGACGTCTTCGGAGAGCCTCTATGGATAAGAGCGCGGAATTGGTCGTCCCGAGCGCCGTGCTAGCGCAGAGCACAACAGGGAGCCGCCAACGCTCGAAGACGTCAATGTAAAGGGTACCGCAGTTCAGCGGCTCCATCAGTCCGCCGGTCCCCTCGATCACCAGCGGCTGCTCACCGGAGGCCGGCACGTCGAGCGAATCCGTGTCGATACGAACCTCGTCGACCTCTGAGAAACCGTCGGACGAGCCGACCGCATGCAGGCGATAACGCTCTGGCAAGATTCGTTCGGCTGAAAGACCACCGAGCCGAGCGACGCACTCAGTATCGGTCTCTCCTTCCAGGCGAGCCTCAATCGGTTTCCAAAACTTCGCACCGAGGAGATTAACGAGCCCTGCGCAGAAAACCGTCTTTCCAATCCCGGCGCCCGTACCCGCCACCACAATCCGCTGCGGGCTCATCGAGCCTGACCTCTTGTCCCTTCGTCCAAAATATTCAGTATGGTCCTCACGTCTCCTCCCCATGACATTCAGCGTCGGTGAAACTCAAAAATATGGCCAATCGAGAAGGCCGCCTGTCGTTTGTGACGATCCGGCAGCCTACAATCGCGGTACGGTGATCCGGTCCCAATGGAGCACAGGTGGCTCAGTCGCCCTTTCACCTCGCCTCACTGATTTGCACAGCGGCGCGGAGTTAGGGCCATCGCACTGGGCCAAAAGGGGCCTCCCCGTATGACAGAGATTGAGCTTCGAAATTTGTCGCGCGTAGACCGCCTCTTCCCAGAGTTGAACTTGCTGTGTTGTGTCAGGTTAAGATTGCTATCGGCCTACAAATATTGTCCCGATCGTACGAAGACATCCACGTCAGGCAGGATGTGTCCTTACAGATGCAGAACGGTACGCTTCGGACATAAGTCCCGCGCGAAAATGGCTGAGTTCGCCTGCTCTAATAGCGAAGACGTGCTGCATGGCCCTGACATTCACAAGTTCGCAATGGCTCAACGAAGGGATTTGTTGCTCGTTCTCAGCTTCTGCGCGACGCACTGTCCTATGAAGAGGCCAAGCCGGCTCGCTGGTTCCTCGAATCAGCTGCCGCGGAGGTCCCCGCAAAGAGCTACCCGCCTGCGCCCAAAAGAATACGGCGCGCGAGGCCAAAGCAAACTTTCTGTCGCCTTCACAGCATTGCGTGGGGCTTGATCTCGCTATAGGAACGCCCCGAGGCTACTGCGTCACGCTTATCGATCATCATGATTCGTCACATTGTCTTCTTCACAGCCAAGGATGAGGCCGGTATCGACCAGATCGTCGAAGGTCTGTCGATACTCACCTCAATACCTTATGCGCGCCGGCTCGAGATTGCGCTCAACCGCAAGAGCGATCAACTCGGCAACGATATCGACGTCGTTGTGTATGGTGAGTTCGACAGCGAGAGCGATCTGGCTGCATACAAATCGCACGATTTGTATCGAGAAGCGATCCGGCGCGTACGACCACTCCGGGAGCTGCGGCTTGCCGCTGACTACGAGCCATCAACAGATGTGCATTTCGCCGGGATGTCAGGGTTAGCCCAGATAGCACGGCCCAGGCGACCACCTGGCCGCGGATAACCCGATGAGTAGTCTAAGCGCGCCGCCGACGGGACGAAAACTGCTCATTTTCAGGACGGCATCACCTTTAGTGCGGGCTTCACAACGTGCTGCCCTTCGGTAACAGATAACCTCATGCACGTCCTGGAGATGCCGTGGATTGATCCAGTCAAGGCGTTGCGATGCTTTGCGCAGCGGCCGCACCTTACCTTTCTCGATAGTGCGGCAGAGCATGAGGTGCTTGGGCGCTACTCCTATCTGGCCTGCGAGCCGTTCAGCACATATTTTGTGTCGGATGGACAGGCTAGTTGGAACGGGAAGATCGTTGCTGGTGATCCATGGGCCGTCCTCCGCAACCTTCTAGCCAGATATCGAGAGGCGCATCGCCCCGATCTCCCGCCGTTCCAGGGCGGCGCTGCCGGCTTCCTTGGTTACGATCTGAACCGAACGCTGGAGCGGCTGCCGCGGCCGTCGATTGTCGGTCTGCAATTGCCTCAAGCGGTACTAAATTTCTATGACGTGGTGGTCAGTTTCGATCACCGGGACCGCAAGTGCTGGATCGTCTCGACCGGATGGCCGGAGCAGGACTCCGCTCGGCGAACCGAGCGTGCGCGCCGTCGCGCCGACGAGTTTGCGGCGCTGCTAGTCAGGCCAAGGTTGCCGCCGCTCACCATTCCCAGCACTGCGGGCGCATGGCATTCGAACTTTGGCCGAGAAGGCTTCATCGCGGCGGTCCAGCGCGTCGTCGAGTTGATTCTGGCCGGGGATATATTCCAAGCGAACATCGCACAACGCTTTAGTGCCAAGATATCGCCCCTGTTCGATCCCCTCACCTTCTATTGCCAGCTGCGGTTATCGAACCCGGCACCATTCGCTGCCCTCTTGCGCTACGACAAGATGACGATTGCATCGAGCTCTCCTGAGCGGTTTCTGAAGCTCGACGGACGACAGGTCGAAACTCGCCCCATCAAGGGAACAATCGCGCGCGCCGTGGATCCGAAGGAAGATCGGCGCCGCGCCGAAATCCTCCTTGCATCCGAAAAGGACCGCGCCGAGAATATCATGATCGTCGACCTGCTGCGCAACGATCTGTCTCGCGTTTGTACGGACAATTCGGTCGAGGTTACGGCATTATGCAACCTCGAATCCTACGCTTCAGTGCACCACCTCGTCTCGGTTGTCAGGGGCGCACTTGCTGCAAATCAAGACGCCGTCGGTCTGCTTCGCGCCTGCTTTCCAGGCGGCTCCGTGACCGGAGCTCCGAAGGTGCGAGCAATGGAAATCATTGCGGACATTGAGCAAGTGGCGCGAGAGGTCTATTGCGGGGCGATTGGCTTCATCGGATTCAGTGGACAGATGGATACCAACATTGCGATCCGCACCGTAATGATTGACGACGACCAGGCTGTGTTTCATGCAGGGGGCGGAATAACGGCGATGTCGGATCCGGAAGCCGAATATGAAGAGACGCTTGCCAAGGCCCAGCGACTGTTCGATGCCTTTAATGCCGATCCGTCCGGTGTATTTTGATCTTCATCATCGACAATTACGACTCCTTCGTTTTCAATATTGCGCGCTACTTCCGCAAGCTTGGTGCAGAAACCAAAGTTGTCCGGAATGACGCGATCCGCTGCGCCGATCTTGTTGCGTTCAAGCCACGGGCGATCGTCATCTCTCCCGGCCCCTGCACACCAATGGAGGCCGGGATATCCACAGCGGTTGTCCGCGAACTTTCGGGCCACATCCCAATTCTCGGCATCTGTCTTGGGCACCAGTGTATTGGGAGCGTTTTCGGCGGCCGGGTTGTGCGCGCCCGTTGTCCGATGCACGGCCGGGCTTCCGACATAGCTCACGATGGCCGAGGATTATTCAAAGAGCTCCCGTCTCCACTTTCTGTTGGACGCTACCATTCTCTGGCGATTGAACTCGGTGAGGCGGACGCGTCGCCTCTCGCGGTGACAGCCCGTTCAAATGAAGGTGAAATTATGGCTTTGTCCCATCGGCATCACCCAACCCACGGCCTGCAGTTCCACCCGGAGTCAGTACTTACCGATCAAGGTGACGCGCTGCTTATGAATTTCTTGCGCTTAGCGGAGAGTTTCCGAGCGTGAAGCCGGAGAGTTTATCGCGCAAGTGGCGCCTACTCCGCAAGATCGAATGGCAGGCTGCGTGCCTTTCGAATCTAGCCCTGTAAAACGACGAAACAGCTTCGACCTGTTGAAGGTGTAACCGAAAAGAAGAGCTCGGTTTGTACGCCGCGTACGCAACTTTTGCTTTTGCTACAGGCTGAATTGAATTACTTGAAGCCAGCACGCGTAGACCTCGCATCACCTTCATTCGGTGAATCGGGATCATCTTCTAGCCAAATTGCAAATTTGTTTTGCGAGATCCGCCAGGAGATTGGCGGTGCCTAAGCGGTATACTCTCCTACCGCTGCCCTAACGGGCGTTTCCTCCCTTGACTTGGCCGCCGGTCCTATGGATCGGCGGCTCACTTCGGTATCGGGTCAACGCTTTCAGGATTGAGGGAATCATAGATCAATCTGGAGCTCGACGACGACGGCGCTGGGGGCCATTGTGTATCGGGATTGAAACTATTTATGCAGCATAGAGGTGTGCAATTCAGCATTCGAGAAGTATTGTCGGGCGAGTGGCGCTACAGTTTTGAACTCGATGGCAAGACGATCAGTGGCCGAACCCGAACGAGGTTGGAGCTTCTTGCGGTTCGTCGGGTCAAAGATCGCATCAATCGTGAATTGAATCGCGCGCGGAACATGTGAGTTGATATAGCCTCTTCCTTGGCGCGTTCGCGATCGCGATACTCTCGTTCGTTCTCGAAAGCGAGTGCGGCCTTCCGGTCGGCGGTTCTCTTCAGATGCTTCTGCGCCTTGCGGCTCGGCGACTTGCGGTATGCCTTCTTCCAACTGTCGTCTATGGCGAGACCAGCAGGCAGTTCGTGCGTTTTCCTTGAACTTCCCGCTTGAGCCCACGGGACGCTTCAGAACGACGCCCGGTGCCGCCGTGGTTCCTGCGATGACGTCTGGATCCTCACTTTCCTTTGCCGCGCCCTGATGGAAAAGATTGCTGTCCGAGCCCCAGGCTTTCAGAGCCAGCCTTCATCGACGGAGCCGCGATCGCCAAGTCGAAGAAGCCGAGCGCGGTTTGGTAAGTCTTCAGCTTCCTAGCCATGCCTAAAGCGCGGCGGGACACTTGACGGGAGACGGACGCAGAAAGCCTTTCCAGTTGGCACGGGGCGCCATGAACTCGATACTCCGTTTCGGGGCGGGTCTAAAATTCAAGACGGCTATCTAAACCCGGTTCCGACAGAACAGGTCTCAAAAACAGCGATGTCGTCGGCTTTTGCCGCACCGCACAAAAAATTGCGATGCTAGACTTATTCAACCCTCCGTCTCTCCCGGTTGACCTACACAGCCGTTCACTTATTGTTCCTCGCTGATTAAATCACCACTAAGTCCCCCCTCTGTTTGCAGCGGCATTCCATGAGAGTTGATGCACGTGAGCTATTCAAACATGTCACCGCCGAAAAGTCCGAACTCTATCGGAAGATCATGGATGCGTTCGCCGCGGCCAAGCGACAGTTCCGTCTCCATCTCAGACCCGACGAAGTTCTTGGTGAAGCGCAGTGGAATGCCGCACCTCCCAGGATCGAAGATCTTCAGGGCGCATTGGCGCAACTAACCGAATGGGGCAATCTCGAGTCGCAGCCTGACACGGCCCGTGTCGCTAGCATCAGCGATTTCTATCGTGCGCGTTTCCTCTATCGTCTTTCTGAAGGCGGGGAGGCGGTCGAGTCAGCCCTTGCTGTATTCAGCCAAGCACTAAGGCGGCGAGCCGAGCTGCAGAGCGTTGCGCTCGAAGACATCGCAAAGCAGCTGCAGGTTCTACGAAACCTCGCGCAAGAACCGGTGTTCGACGCCGCGAAAATTCATGAGACGCTGCGTGATTTGGTTCGAGTCTTCGAAGGTCTCGCCGAAAACGCCCAAGCGTTCATGGTTAGCATCGGACGCAGCATCGAGCTTCAACATTCGGATACAAACGCAATTATCGCCTACAAGAAGAGATTGATTGACTATCTTGATCGATTCATCGGTGACCTTGTCAGCCGCTCGGGTGGTATTGCGCAGCATCTTGTCGCGCTTGACCCAGTCATTAGCCCCCTTCTGCAGCAGGCGTCACAACGCGAATCGCGAGACGCGGCTCCTGTACAAGAAAACGAACAGGAAAAGCCTTCAACGCAGTCGCTTGATGCTTGGACAGAGCGATGGAAGGGACTGCGAGGATGGTTTGTCAGCGCGGGAAATGATCCGCCGCAAGGCGAAGTGTTAAGATCGAGGGCTCGATCTGCTATCCCGCATCTGCTCGCGGTCATCGCTGCATTGAACGAACGCCGCAGCGGTCGCAGCGATCGATCCGCGGACTTTCGTGTCCTTGCCCATTGGTTTGCGGATTGCGCCAGCGAGGACGAGGCACATCGGCTTGCCCGCGCTGCGTTCGCACTCAATCCGGCCCGGCACTTCCTGATCGGCGCGGAAACAAGCGATCTGCCGGCTACGACGCCTTGGAATGATGCTCCGCCCGTGCGCATACACCCGCGCTTGCGCGAATATGGCGAGATGGCTCCGCGTGGCCCGCTCCCGCGCGTGCAGGACCGTCAAGCCGAGCGAGAACGACTCCAGGCGCAATTGACGGAAGAAGATCGTGAAATCCAGGAGGCGCGCGCGCGGCTCGCGAGCGGCGAGCCCACGCGTCTGTCCGAGTTCGGCGAGCTCGATCGTCACGGGTTCCAGCTGTTTCTCACCCTGCTAGGTGAAACGCTTCCAGCGCAGACGCACCCCGACGAGGTTGTCGAACGACAAACTGGCGACGGCCTGTTGCGGGTTCGCCTGGAGCCGCTCGACGCAGACTCGACTGCAGAGATCGCAACCGAAACAGGGCTGTTCACCGGTCGCGACCACCTTCTCACCGTGACGTCCATGGAAGCGCGACATGAGTAGCGTGACGGAACAGCAGGACGGTCAAATCCGGCGTGGCGACGCCGGACGCCCGGATGGCAAGGCGACCCGCGTCCAGAGCCAGCACATTGGACTGCATCAAGCACGCTACGTGCGAGAGGAGATTTCAACCGCGCTTCGCGCTCTCTTAATGACACCGCTGATGACGTCAGCGCATCCTGATTTCACGGCTGTACGTCGACATTCCGAAACCCTCAGAGAATGGTTCGCGCGCGAAACGGGATGGATACTGAATGTCGAGCGCGACTGCGCTCGTCTTTTCAAGCGTCCTGCTGATCTTCTCGATTCCACGCGTGGCTTCCCGGATTACGATAGACGCCGCTATATCCTGTTCTGCTTGGCGTGCGCCGTCCTTGAGCGCGCTGATCCGCAGATCACGCTCCGCGTTCTTGGCGATCGGCTGCTTGCATTCGCCGCGGAGCCTTCACTGAATGCCTTTGCCTTCAGTTTTACGCTGCAGACGCACCACGAACGACGCGAACTTGTGGCCGTCTGTCGCCATCTTTTAGACATTGGTGTTCTCGTTCGCGTCGCGGGTGAGGAAGAGGGCTTCGTGCATCACATTTCCGAGACTTCCGAACATCTGCATGATGCGCTCTATGACATCCAGCGTCGCGTCCTTGCCGGGATTCTTGCCGCAGTACGCGGTCCTTCAACATGGGCCGCAGAAGAAGCGCCGCGGGATGTAGAACAGCGGTTGCAATCCCTTACCGCTGAACATGTGCCGGACAGCGACGACGGCCGCAGGACCGCTACACGGCGTGACCTGTCGCGACGCCTCCTCGACGATCCGGTCGTGTACACCGACTCACTCGATCCAGTGACGCGCGCGTACTTCTTAAATCAGCGTGGCCCGATGGGAGCTCGCCTTGCGGAAGCTGCTGGTCTCGTTCCCGAACAGCGCGCGGAGGGATTGGCGCTTGCTGACGAGACCGGAACGCTCACCGATCTTTCCATGCCGGCGGAAGGCACCGAGGCGCACGTCACGCTCCTGGTAGCCGAGCATCTTGCGGGTACGCTCCGCGATGGAGGCGAGCCTGAACATCAGATCTCAACTGAAGTCGACATCACGAATTTCATAGAGAGGGCGCGAGAACGCTATGGCCGTTATTGGCGAAAATCTGCACGGGAACCAGGCACGCAGCGTGAACTGGCACGTATCGCATTGGAGCGGTTGCGCAAGCTTCGTCTGATCTCTATGTCGGCGAACGGTGTCCGTCCGTTGCCTGCAATAAGTCGCTTCGCCGTCGGACAGGCGGAGATTCGGGAGGCCGGCACGGCGCGCAAATCAGCCGGCCAGCAAGATCACGATGCGCAATAACGGAGCCCAGCCGGACCTGCCCGCTCCCGCCCGCGAGCGGTGGCAGCCGCTTCGCCTCGGATTGGTCGATCTCTTTCACTACGACAGCGAGGAGTTCTGGTTTCGCGATGGACACCTGCTGCTTCGTGGGAACAACGGGACCGGAAAGTCCAAGGTGCTCTCCTTGTCGCTTCCATTTCTGTTTGATGCCCAGCTGAAATCGTCCAGAGTCGAACCGGACGGCGACGCGACGAAGAAGATGGCCTGGAATCTGCTGCTCGGGAAGCACGAGCGCCGGATGGGTTACACCTGGATTGAATTCGGGCGCTTGTCAGAGGACGGACAGCCACGGTATCTCACTCTGGGCAGTGGTTTGTTGGCGGTCGCGGCACGGCCGAACGTCGATAGCTGGTTCTTCATTCTTGACGGTCAGCGCATTGGTGAAGACGTGTGGCTCACGAGCCCGCAGCGTGTTGTGCTGACCAAGGAGAAGCTTCGAGAGACGCTGGCCGATCATGGGCAAGTCTACGACACGGCGGCCAGCTATCGCCGTGCGGTGGACGAACATCTCTTCCAATTGGGTCATGCGCGCTATTCGGCGTTGATGGACACACTGATCCAGCTTCGGCAACCGCAGCTATCGAAAAAGCCGGATGAAGGCAGTTTGTCGGCCGCGTTGACGGAAGCACTCCCTCCCCTGTCCACCGATCTTTTGACCGACGTGGCCGATGCGTTCAATCAACTTGAGGAAGACCGTCGCCAGCTGCAGGACTACCAAGCGCTCGCTCGTTATGTCGGTCAATTTACGGATCGGTATCGGACTTACGCTAGGACGCAAACACGACGACAGGCGCGAGGCCTGCGTAGCGCGCAAACAGGCTTCGACAATGCCAGTCGTGCAGCTAATGAAGCTCGCTCTGAGCTCGCAGCTCTAGAAGCGGCGGAGGAAGAGGCTAATGGCGCCCATAGCGCTGCAGAAGAGATCGTGGCCACAAACCGAACGCGCTGGGAAGTGCTGCTATCTGACCCGGCGAACAAGGACGCAAATCGACTGGATTCTGCCGCAAGAGAAGCGAGCGATCGCAAACGTGAGGCCGAACAGGCCGACGCAAGGTCAACGGCATCGAAGAGCCGCTTTGTCAGCGAACAAGGCGCTACATTTGAACGGGGCGAACGCCTCGCCAGCATAGGCGGCCAGGTACTTGACGTTAGAAAGGCCGCCTTGCCGCTCGCTCAGCTCAGTGGCACCGACCAACAGTGGAACCAGGGACTTCTGACCGGGTCGGATATCGCCGAGCTCGCTGAATTGAACGAGCTGGCTTGCGAAGCTGCAAAAAGCGATCTGCGGCAAATCATTGAGCGACGTCGTGGACAGGTTGCGCATGTGAGGAGTCTACGGGGAGCCGTCGACGAGGCCGAGCGGGATCATGACGCGAAGGATCGGTCACATCAGGAGCGGCAGGAGGAAGCGAAGGCAGCCCAGGCCCGACGTGATGCAGCGGATCAGGCCGTGGAAAGTGAGGGACGTGCACATCTTGATGCCTGGGCGACGCACTTTGGTACGCTGCAGCAATTGACGTTGCGAGATGCACAAGGATCGCTGAACTTGCTCGCGACGTGGGTTGTTACCCTGGAGGGGGAGAACCCGGCGCGCGGTTCGTTGCAAGAAGCTCAGCAGGTCGCCAGCGAGCGCCTCGCCACGCGCCGTTCGGCGCTCGTCGCTGAACGACGGGCAATCGAGAACGAAGAGGCGGATCTAACGGCCGAGCGTGAGCGCCTTGAAAAAGGCGTGGACGCTGTACCGTCCATTCCGCCATTTCGCGCGGCGGGGGTTCGAGTTGACCGCCGTGGCGCGCCTCTGTGGCAGCTGGTTGATTTCCACGAGCGTCTTGATGCCTCGGAGCGCGCCGGCCTCGAAGCCGCACTTGAGGCATCGGGACTTCTCGATGCATGGGTCGAGCCTGACGGAACTGTGCACATTCCGAGTGGGCCGCGACGGCTCCATGATACGGAACTGGTAGGACGTCCGTGTCAGGTGGAAACGTTGGCGCACTGGCTGCAGCCTGCGGGAGATCAAGTCTCGGCGGACATTGTCACAAGCCTGCTACTTGGCATGAGCTGCACGGAGCAAGATAGCGGCGAGGCGGAGACCTGGCTATCGCCGACCGGATGCTTCCGAATTGGCGCGCTCTCCGGCGCCTGGTCCAAACCCGTTGCAATCTATATAGGTTATGCTGCCCGCGCCGCGGCTCGCGCGCGCCGGCTTGAGGCTATCTCGGTCAGGCTTGAGGAGCTCGCTCAAGCACGAGCTGCTCTGGAAGATCGTTTTTCGGAGCAAGCGCGCGACCAAGAGCGTGCCGCGGAGGAGTGGCGTGGTGCCCCTGGAGACGATTCATTGCGAGCCTGCCACGCCGAAGTAACATCGGCTGCCCGTGAATTTACCTCGGCTTCCGGTCGGCTCGAGCAAGCCGCGCAAAGACTGGCGGAATCTGTCGAGCGCCGAAGCAGTGCGCGCTCGATCCTGCATAAGGACGCTCAGGACCTGCATCTTCCCGACGACTACGCTCAATTGAACGCCGTCGACACCACGCTTGCGCAGCTGACGGAAAAGGTATTTGCGCTCGCTCATGCGGCTCGCGAGTTGCGCCAGGCTCAATCGGAATTGCTGAAACAACAGAACCGTGAACGAGATGCCAAACAAGAAGCGGACGCAAATATTGCGCACGCAATCGAGCAGGGGCGCAATGCCAGCGAGGCGAGGATACGGCTGGAGACGCTGCAAGAAACCGTAGGCGCGAAGGTTGCCGAATTACAAGCCAAGCTTGAGACCGCCCGAACCGCGCTCGAGCTCAGCGAAGCTGATTTGAAGAGAAAGGGAGCAATTGCCCGAAGCGCGAGTGAGGAACGGGCGCGGGCGGAGCAAAAAGTGACCTCAGCCGACGAGCTATTGCAGGAGCGGATTGCAGGGCGTCAACAAGCCGTTGCTCGATTGCAGGGATTTGCTGCAACCGACCTTCTGCCGATCGCCCTTCCTGAAATTGACCTACCTGACTCTCGAGCAGCGTGGACGATTGAGCCGGCGCTGACGCTCGCGCGCCGAGCCGAACAGGCCCTATCAGACGTTCCGCATGATGATGAGGCGTGGAAGCGGATCCAAAGTCATCTCTCTGTGGATTACACCGAACTCAGCCGCGCCCTTAGCGCGCTCGGTCACCAGGCGCAAATGGACCAAACGGCCGACTATGGACTGGTGGTCACTGTCGTCTATCAAAATCGGCCGGAAAGGCCGGATCGGCTTACGGAACGGCTCAAGTATGAAATTGCTCAGCGTCGAGAGCTGCTGACGGCACGCGAGCGAGAGATACTGGAAAATCACCTCCAGGCCGAGATTGCCGCGGCGATCCAGCGATTGATGCAGGATGCAGCTCGGAAAGTCGATGCCATCAACGAGGAGCTGTACAAGCGACCAACGTCGACCGGAGTCCGCTTCAGGCTGCAGTGGCTTCCGCTGGCCGAGGGGGCCGAGGGGGCGCCCGTTGGATTGGATGCTGCCCGAAAGCGGCTGTTGAACACAAGCACGGATCTTTGGAGTCCCGAGGACCGCAGCGTGGTCGGAGCCATGTTGCAGGATCGAATCGATATCGAGCGGGCGAATGCGGATTCGACGACGGGCGGTAGCCTTCTCGATCAATTGAGCCGAGCTCTCGACTATCGTCATTGGCACCGGTTCACCGTCCAACGTTGGCAGGACAAGCAGTGGCGCAAGCTGTCCGGGCCTGCATCGAGCGGCGAACGCGCGCTTGGCCTGACGGTCCCGTTGTTCGCGGCGGTCGCCAGCTTTTATAGCCAGAGCGGCTCGCCCCACTCTCCGCGCCTCGTGTTGCTCGACGAGGTTTTTGCCGGCATTGACGATTCTGCGCGGGCCCACTGCATGGCATTGATTCGTGAGTTCGACCTCGATTTCGTCGTAACAAGCGAACGCGAGTGGGGGTGCTATGCTGAACTACCCGGCGTCTCGATCTGCCACCTTCAGAGAATTGAGAATATCGATGCAGTACACGTCTCCCGTTGGACCTGGGATGGCCGCGCCAAGCAGCGTGAAAATGATCCAAATCGAAGGTTTGCAGGCGCATGATTGACGGGGACGGCCGTCTCCAGCGTCTGCTCGGCGGCGATGCGCTGGCTCCACTTAGAAAGCGTCTTCGACAGCGCTTCGAGCGAGGCCCCGTGGATGGAAAGATACAGGGGCTTCGGCTTTCGAATCTCAGCAGCGCCGAGCATGCGGCACTTGCCGGGCTGATGGGTCGACCGGCTCGTTTCTCAAGTTCCATGCAGGTCGATGTGCAAATGATCGACGCCGCCCTGAGCCGAGCAGGTGTCGCACCATCACTACGCGACGCGCTGGAATCAATAGACGGTCCGATCATTCACGCAGAGACGGCTCGGGCCGAGTTGAGAGCAGGATGGTCGAAGGCGCTGTCTGGCGCAACCCATCAGGATCTTTCGAGCTTTCTCCAAACGCCCTTCGGGATGGGCCTGGTGAAGCGGCTCTCGAACGGTGACACAGACGCCGCCACCCGACTTTGCTCGCAGGCAGATATTGTGCTCAAGCTTCTACCAGCCAAGGGTATGACCCGGGCACAGCTGGCGGCGAAAAGCCTTGGCGACGCGCACGCGCTCGACACGGGACAAGCCGTAGCGACGTTGGTACTCGCGATTTGGCGCAAGGTGAATCTTGACCGGGACATTTGCGACGACGCGCCAGCGCTTGAGAGCGCCAGGGTTCGCGACAATGGCGAGGAGCGGATTCGTGACATTTGGGCCAAGGCCGGAATTCTGGTCAATGAACTCGCACGGCCTGCCCTGTTTTTGAACCTCCAGATCAGCAGCGGCCGCTTGTTGCCGCTGCCGTCAGGCGAGCCAACTTACGCCTCACTGCGCTTTTTGTTGCGGTCCGATCCCCTCTGGATGGCCAAAGGACAAGACATCTACGTTTGTGAAAACCCGAATGTTCTCGCGATCGCAGCCGACGAACTTGGCGTGAACTGTGCGCCCATGGTGTGCACTGAGGGAATGCCTGCCGCCGCCCAACGCACTATATTGCAGCAACTCGTAATCGCGGGCGCCCGCCTGCACTATCATGGAGATTTTGATTGGCCGGGCTTGCGCATCGCCAATCACGTCATCCGTGAGTTTGGGGCCGTACCCTGGCGGTTCGAGGCCAAGGAATATGAGGCGGCAGTGGCACGAGCGCCGCGTCCCGGCTTTGCATTAGCCGGCCTCGAGGTCCACGCCTTATGGGACGATGCTTTGACAGCATCGATGCGAACCCACGGTCTTGCGATCGCCGAAGAGAGCCTGACCGACGACTTGTTACAGGATCTGGCTCGATGATCGTCCGATCTGCCCTCGTCGTACACGGGCCATCGGCGACACGAATGCAGCGTCTTGCGGCGGCGCGCCAGGGAAACATCGGACGTGAAATCCTTACCCTTCCACTTGTCGCCCCAGGTCTCGCCGGCGGTTTTATACCCCCGGTAACGACTGGAGACCTCTATCCTGCGATTCAGGCGGCATTGGCCGCCGGAAGTTTCCAGGACCTCGGTAACGTCCCGAGCCTGCCGGGGATGCCCCGCGCCGTTCATCAGGCGCTCGATGCGGTGTGGCGTGCGGACATCGACCTTTGATCCCTTCCCCATGACGGCGGTCGCTTTGCTGATCTGTTGCTGCTCGAGACCCGCTTAAGGGAACTTCTTCCTTCCTCCAGGAGACTGCCGCGTGATCTGCGTGACGCCGCGATGTCGCGCGTGTTCCGATCGAAGACCTGCTTGGGCCTGTCACACTGGAAGGGATTGTCGAGATCGACGCGGTCTGGCGCCTTTTGCTTAACGAAATCGCTCGGTTCACCGATCTTGGGTGGGATACCCCTGTCCAGAGTGAGAATGCATAGTTCAAAGGCACGGTTCGCCGTAGAGCCTCAATTGCTCCGGCCAACGTGTCGGCTGGCCACATGCTCCAGCTTGATTTCAGGCGCCGATTTCTGAATGCGCATTGCTTCGCGAAGAGACTGGATCTCTATGGGACGCGGCTCGCCCTCATGCACAGCACCGCCCAAGACGAATACCTTCAGCTCCGCAACATTCAGGCGACCATCATCGACGAGATGCAATCTGCGGATATATCGGTTTCATCGTGATAAGATGTATAAACGCTGTCGGCTTTGGTTAGCCCATGTAGCCGTATTCCTGCATCTCTCAGCTCATCGATATCCATCTGAATGGTCCTGAGCATAGACGACCTCATCGGGTTTTCGTCCATGAGGCTGGAAGAGCGCAGGGCAGCTGCAGCAGCGCTGATCAACATGATGGAGATCGTCGATGCCAGCCACTTGGCTGGGCTACGCCGGCTGTGCCGATAGTGGCGACGGCAATTGCACGCCCCCCTGATGGCTCCTTTCGTAGGCGGATGTTGACAAGCGACTATAGGTATATTACTATAATTGTGTGAATGATCTACTGCGCACGATCAAACCCACCGTATTCGTGGGTTCGAGCAAGAAAGACCTGCGGGCATTTCCCGCGGCCGTCCGAAGCGAGATCGGCCAGTCCCTTTTCGAAGCGCAGCTTGGCGAATACCCGCGCAACGCGAAGCCTCTAAAGGCTTTGGCGGGGTTTTGGAGATTCGCGACAATTTCGACGGTGATACCTACCGCACCGTCTACACAACGCGTTTAGAGGGCGTCCTGTACGTCCTGCACGCATTCCAGAAAAAGTCCACCAGCGGCATTGCCACACCGCAAAGACACATTGACCTGGTCCGGCAGCGCCTACGCGACGCCGAGGCCATTCACAGGGCAACAAAGGGAGACCGATGATGAGCACGAAGAAGAAGCTGCCCGCCCATAGCCGGGGCTCCGGCAACATTTTCGCCGATCTCGGCCTGCCGAACGCCGAGGAGCACCAGCTCAAGGCTGCTCTCGTTGTCCAGCTGAAGCGGTTGATGGCGGAGCGGGAGATTACCCAGACCGAAGCCGCCAAACTCGTCGAGATGAAGCAGCCGGACCTGTCCAAACTGCTTCGGGGGCATTTCAAGCTGGTTTCGGTGGAAAAGCTGCTGCGGATGCTGACAGCGTTCGATCAGGATGTCGAAATAACGGTAAAGCCACATCGGAAGCGTGGCGAGGTCGGCCGGATCACATTCATTCCGGCCTAGTACAACTGCTGAACGGGAGGGGTCATGACATTCAAAGCGACCGCGGCTGGGGCCGCGCATGAACCTACCCTTCGCTGTCCCAATTGCAACCACGAGATTCGGCTCACCGAATCGCTCGCCGCTCCCCTCCTCGCGGATACCCGGCAGCGTTTCCAGGAACAACTCGCCAGCAAGGACGCCGAGGTCGCACGAAAGACCGAAGCACTCCAACAGGAGCGCGAGAAGCTTCAAAAGGATCGTGAACAGGTCGAGGACCAGGTCGCCAGCCGACTGGCGGCGGAGCGAAGCCAACTCGTCGCCGCAGAAGCGAAAAAGGCGCGCGAGGCAGCCGCGGCCGAAGTCCAGGCCCGGACGAACGAAGCGGCCGAGCTTCGCCAAATGCTCGACGCGAACAACGCCAAATTGGCGGAGGCGCAGCAGGCGCAGGCCGAACTCATCCGCAAGCAACGCGCACTCGATGAAGAGAAGCGCGAGCTTGACCTGACCATTGAGAAACGCGTTCAGGCGCAGATTGACCCGATCCAGATCAAGGCCAGGCAGGAGGCCGACGAGGCGGCACGGCTGCGCGTCGCCGAAAAGGACCAGACCATTGAATCAATGACGCGCACCATCGAGGAGCTGAAACGCAAGGCTGAACAAGGATCGCAGCAGTCCCAGGGCGAGGTGCTGGAGCTTGAGCTGGAGGAATTACTTCGCGGCCGGTTTCCGACCGACACGATTGAGCCGGTCGGAAAAGGCGAGCTTGGCGCCGACGTGATCCAGCAGGTCAACGGGTCGATTGGCCAGCCTGCTGGCATTATTCTCTGGGAGACGAAGCGTACCAAGGCGTGGAGCGACGGCTGGCTTGCGAAGTTGCGGGACGACCAGCGCCGCTCCGGCGCCGACGTCGCCTTGATCATCTCCCATGTCTTGCCTAAACATATCGAGCAGTTCGACCTGGTCGACGGCATCTGGGTGGCTCATCCGCGTTGCGCATTGCCCGTAGCGGTTGCGCTCCGCCAAGCGCTGATCGACGTGAGCACCTCGCGCCTCGTCCAACAAGGTCAACAGACCAAAATGGAGCAGGTCTACCACTACCTGACGGGAACGAAATTTCGGCAGCGTGTCGACGCCGTAGTCGAGAAGTTCAACGACATGCGCGAAGATCTCGACAAGGAACGCAAATTTATGGGACGCCAGTGGGCCAAGCGGGAGACCCAGATACTGGCCGTCATCGATTCCACGGTGGGAATGATCGGCGACCTTCAGGCCATCGCTGGAAAAGCCATGCCGGAGATTCCGAGTTTGGAGGTGCCATTGCTGGAAAATGACAGCGAACTGGAGCGAAAGCTAGGATAGCACTGCAGCAGCTGGTGCTCCGGAGCCACACTGCTAATCGCAGATGCGATTATGTCAGTTTTCGGAGTCGATCGGCTAGTTGAGCGCACCGGACACCGTTTCCGTCGGAGAAATGCCCGCACCACGCGGCAAGGAACAGCTTCTCTAAATCAAATCTCTTTTCGCGCCGTAGAATGATGGCAATGCGCCAGGGATAGTACGGCGCCGGGACTTCGCCCATCTTCAGGTACTTGGAAAATGCGTCGGCAACGATGGCCGTCTGCTCTCCGAGATTGTTATCAATTGCCTTCAGGTGGTGTCCGAATTCGCCTTCGCTTAGCGAAAGAAAAGCGGGTCCGGACGAGGCTTGATTGCAGCTTTCGCCGCTCGCAAGCATTCGCTCGATAACGGCACGCTGATTGGCGGACATCTACCTCGACCTTATCGGGAGGCAGCTAAGGGAAGCGAAGCCGGCAGCGGCGGCCGCGCGGGATGGATTTGCCGATCCGGCACCCGAAGGGCCGAAGGGAAACCGTTTCCGCGAGTTCTGTGGGTTCCGAGCCATCGGGCGCGTCCCGCGAGCGGGACCGGGCTCACGCGAGCCGTCGTCTCGAACCTTTGGGCTTCGATCGCGCGGTGACGGGGGAGGATCTGAGTGCGTATGGAGTCGAAGAGAGTCAATCGGTTATAACTAATTTTCATTCGAAATCGCCATTTCAGCGAATACTGAAAATAAACTTTCAGTGAAAATTGCTTGACTATTTTCACTGGTATACCTATTTTCAGCAAATGCTGAAACCATACCCCACAGTGAAATTCGAGAAGGAAGCCGCCCACCGGCTGCAAGCCGTTTTGGCCGAAGTCCCGTTCCTCTCCGTGGTGGCCGTCAAGCAGAACGTCATTGACCTTGATCATCGCCGGGAGCTCGACCTGCTCGTTGAAGTCAAGTCGAATGGACGCCCCCAGAAGATCGTTTGCGAGTTCAAGAGCAATGGCCAGCCGCGCATCGTGCGGGCCGCGATTGACCAGCTCCGGCACTACGTAAAGAGCCTCGACAAGGGCGCGTACGGCGTCGTCATCGCGCCCTACCTGTCGCCCGCCGCGCAGGGCCTCTGCCGTGAAGAGAATATTGGCTTCCTAGACTTTGAAGGCAATTGCCGTCTGGTCTTCGGGGGCGTGTTCATCGAACGCGCGGTTCCTCTCAAGCCCGCGACCGAGCGCCGCGAAATCAAATCGATCTTTGCACCAAAGTCCGCCCAGATTCTCCGTCTGCTGCTACGCGATCCCAAACGTGCCTGGAAGGTCGCCGAGCTTGCCGAACAAGCTAATGTGAGCCTCGGCCATGTCAGCAATGTCCGCCATGCCTTGATTGACCGCGAATGGGCAAGCACCGACCGCGAAGGGCTTAGCCTTATTCGTCCCGACGCGCTGCTCGATAGCTGGCGGGCGGTCTATGAAAAGCCACCAGGCCAGCAGCTTCTCTTTTACACCACCTCACACGGCAGCGCCTTGCAACAGCGCCTGCCGAACGTCCTCGAAGAGGCCAGCCGCAAGGGTGAGGCCATGCTGGCCTCCTTCTCGGCGGCGCAGTGGCTCGCGCCATACGCCCGTATAAGTACCAACTATTTTTACGCCGATGAGAAGGGCCTCTCGGTACTCAAAGAGCGCCTTGATTTGTCCTCCCCGGCACGCGGTGAGAATGTTAGCGTCCTGCAAGTCGAGGACGAGGGACTCTTTCGGGATTCCATCGAGCCCGCGCCGTATGTCCGGTGCACGAGCCCCGTCCAGACCTACCTTGACCTCTACGTAGCCGGAGAGCGCGGAAGGGAAGCCGCCGAGCATCTCCGCGAGGAAAAGCTCCAATGGCAAAAGAAGTGAAGCCCGAGCCGCAGTCCGCTGCCGACTACGACGAGCGCACCACGGCGGCCGTGAAATCCGTGCTGGTCGAAATGGGCCAGATCCTCGGCAGCTTCAAGGGCAAGTTCGCGGTCATCGGCGGCGCTGTGCCCTGGCTCCTGCTTGAGAACGAGGACATGGCCCATGTCGGCACGCTCGATATCGACATCGCGCTCGATGCCGCAGCCCTCAAGGACGACGCCGAATACAAGGCGCTCATCGAAAGCCTAATGGAGAACGGCTACGACCAGCGCACCGAGCTCAAGAAGTTTCAGCTCGTGCGACAGGTCGTCCCCAACGACGGCAGCCCGCCCATCGACGTGATCGTCGATTTCCTGATGCCGCGCCATGTCGAGCTCACCAAGAACAAGCCAGCCCTCATTGAGAATTTGGCCGTTCAGCGCGCAGACGGCGCCGATCTTGCGCTCCAGTTTTATCAGATGGTGGCGATCGACGGCTCGATGCCCTCGGGCGGCAAGAACCGCGTCGAGATCGCGATCGCCTCGATCTCGGCTCTTCTGGCCATGAAGGGCTATGCCATCCAAAACCGGCATAAGCAGAAGGACGCCTACGATATCTATTACTGCATCCGCAATTACCCCGGCGGGCTGCAGGCGCTCGCCGCGGATTGCAAGCCGCTGCTCGAGTTGGCGGAAGGCAAACAAGGCTACGCCCACATCGCCGGAAAGTTTGTCAAGGAAGATGCCTACGGCCCAACGTCGGTGCGGAAGTTCGTCGAGGAAACGAATCTCCTCGGAGACCGTACCCCCGATCAATGGCAACAGGACGCTTTCGGACAGGTGCAGGCCTGGCTGAAGGCCTTGGGGCTGGTCTAGCGGGAACAAGCCCATGGGAAAAACAAAGGGCCCTTGGCGGCCGATGGAACAGCGGCGACACGCTCGATCAGGGTGGCCAGACCCAGGTTATTCTCGTCGAAGATCTTATGGGACAATACCAAGGGCCCTGTGCCCTCAAGCGCGTGTTCAACGCCGAGCGCCATGAGCGCTTCCGCGACAAGGTCGACGCGATCAAGATACTCTCGCACCCTAACATCGTGCCGCTGCTCGATCACTCCGCGCTCGATGCCGTTCCCGGTGACGACGCGCAGCAAAACCTTGTCATGCCGCGCGCCAAGGGCGGCAAGGTTACCAAAGCCGTGGACCGCTACCGGGGCAGGCTCGACGACGTGCTGACGGTCGCCATCCAGATCGCCCGTGGCCTTCAGGCCGCTCCCGCGGCCTGCATCATCCACCGCGACGTCAGGCCGGAGAACATCCTCTTTCCAGGCGAGGGGCACGCGATTTGGGTCGCAGATTCCCTTTGCGCTGTGCAGCGTACTGAGGTCGACGCGACCAGTCCCCCTCGACAAGGCCGGCCAATGGGAAAGCGGGATGTCTAGGGCGTTAGCCGGATCAGTATAGGTCCACACTCCGTCGGAGGTCAGGTTGCCTTTTTTTGTCACAAAGGCTGCGGCGACGTTCCGCTGAGATTGGCGTATTGGCCCCGTGCCCGTCTTTGATATGAGACATTCTCTCAGGGGAGATCGCATGAAGCCCCAATGGATCGACGCCATTTACGGGATCATTCCCAGCATACGCATAGAGATTGATACGGCCCCTTCGTTCCGATCGGGTCGGTTTGCAGGAAGCACCCGTGATGCTCCAGCGGCAAGCAGTTTTGGCCTTGTCGCGCGTCGCGTCTCGTATGATTTTTGTTTGAGAATGCAGGGAAATGGCTGTTTTACGGTCAAAAAGGCGCATTCCGAATGCACCGGCGGAGCAAATGGTCAGCGGTTCAACGGCAGCACGATTTCGAACAAAGCGCGCTCGGGGTGATGCTCCGTGGGCATCACCCAATGCCGCAAATGAGATCGCGAGACTTCGATCGCGCCGGTGGGCCTCGAGCATTTGGGAGGCCAATATCCGGCGCTTCGCCGCGCCTACGGCACGGGTGAAGATGCGGAGCGCGTCGCGGAAAAGCTGATCGAGGGAGCAGAAGACTTCGAGGAAGTGTCTGGTCCGAACTACTGGCTCACCAAGCTCTATCGAGCCTTAGCTGGCAACGAAGACTTCTGTGACGGCGGCTTCGAAGCGGTTCGGGTTCAAGCAGCCGATGCGTAACGGGGAGCGATAGCCATGCTTTATGCCTGGGTCGGCGACCAGAAACGCGCACCCATCACGAAGGGAGAGCGCACGACGTGCCGCGACCGCGGCGGTCTGCTCACCGCCGTCATGCCGGTCGAGAACACCCCCACTGGCGGCACAAGGCGGGCGACTGTGACCCCTGGAGTGAGCCGGAAGGACTTTGGCATCTCGGCTGGAAAGAACTTTTCGATATATCGTGTCGCGAGATCGCTTTGCGCGATGCGATGACCGGAGAGCTTCATCGCGCCGACGTACTAGTCGGTAGCGGCACCACTATGGCCGCTATTCTGGAACTGCAGCACACCTCGATCAGCGAGGACGAACGCAACGCACGCGAGGCCTTTTATCGACGAGGGCATCGGATGTTCTGGCTGGTCTACGTCCACAACGAAAGCTCGTTCCTGGGACCTATCGGACACGCCAGCGCGCCGCCCCACTGGAGCTTCGGCCAGCTTGCAAGCCAGGTTAGCACGCCGGCCGCTTACCTGCGGCAGCTTCCTGCGCAGCACGCGCAGGCATCAACCTGCAATATGGCCTGACGACCAATCGCCGAGCAGATCAAAAACGCTCTCGAGCGCCCCGTAAGAATAAGATACTCTGAACGACAGCGCTGCCAAGTGAGCTCGTTCGATCGAAACAATACGCTTTCGAGAGGAAGTATGAAAGACGGCGGCGGCGGGGCAGTTTCTTCAGCAAACGAGCCGTAGCAGCCGCTGCATCCGGCTCAGTCTTACCCGCATGGGGTTCGACCAAATGTCAGGCCCCCGTATTCCGCGCGGGTGGACATCATGCGACAACGTTGAGAGAGCTATGGCTTGCTGAATTGCGATAGACTGCACGGACCGCTGGAATGCCCCCTGTCTGCTTCGGAAGGTGCGCATTTGGTCTCCGAAAGCGACCTTGAGCTCGCTCTTGATTTCGTCCGGGCTCGGGCCGCCGGACCGGTCGAGGGCATTTTTGGTCCAGGGTCGATGACCTGGCGGATCGACCGAGAAGCCATCACCTTTTTGGGCGCCGGTCGTGCCTTGCTGCTTCAGCTGGCGCATCCCTGGGTCGCCGCCGCCGTGGCCGAGCACTCGCGAACCTTCGCGGATCCGATCGGTCGCTTCCATCGAACCTTTGACGTAGTGTTTACGATGGTATTCGGCTCGCTCGATGCGGCCCTTACCGCAGCCCGGCACCTGCACCACCGCCATACCATGATCGTCGGCCGCCTGCCCGAAGCAATCGGTCCGTTCGAGAGCGGCTCGCCCTACCGCGCCAACGAGGCCGCAGCGTTGCGCTGGGTTCACGCGACCCTCGTCGACACCGCTCTGGCCGTCCATGACCTGATCCTGCCTCCGTTCACGGTCGAAGAGCGCGAGCGCTATTGGGCCGAGAGCCGGCTGTTTGGGGCATTGTTCGGGCTGACGTCGAGCGACTTGCCGGCGGATTGGGACGCGTTCGCCGCCTACACCGCGGCGATAATGCAATCGGATACATTGTCCGTCAGCACCGCCGCGCGCGAGGTGGCCCGACAGATCTTCGCCGGCGGGCGACCATGGTTGCGGCCGCCGCGCTGGTATCAAACCCTGAGTGCCGAGCTGCTACCGGACCGGTTGCGCACCGGCTTTGGATTTGCCTGTGACGAGCGCGACAGGAAGGCCGCAGAGCGTGCCGTTGCACGAATACGTCGCATCTATCCCAAAATACCGACCCAGCTTCGCTACGTCGGCCCCTACCAGGAAGCTCGAGCACGACTGCAGGGAACGCCGCAGCTGGGCTGGACAACCCGGTGTCTGAACAGGGCATGGATAGGACGCCCTAGGTTGGAAGAGCGCTGGAACAGGTGACGCAGTCCGGGACAACCGCGGACGTAGCGGCGATCCCTTTATACCGCGCTCGCGGTCCTGCACGACCGGACCAGGAACTCGAGTTCGGCGGAACGCGGCTGGACGGGCCGACGCTGCCCCACCTGCCTATGTTGTCACCTTCCGCAACAGAACCGGCCATGCCGGTCGACGTCGCCGTTTCAGGGTCAACTTTTACGTCGACGGGACGGAGGAACAGGCTGCATTGTTTTATGAGTTCTTGGTCGAAAGACACGTCCCTGCCGACCACTTGCTCCGGTCGATCGACAAGTTTGTGAACTCCCGCCGCCTCTTAGGCCTCCCCTACGACCGAGGAGCGTCGCTTCAAAGAATGCGTCGTTTGCACCAATGAATCGGCCTCCCGGCTGTCGCCTCGGGTCACGAGCGGCGGTAGAGGACCGCACACGGAGAAGTCCGGTCCTCTCGCGACAACCGAAACGCGAAAGACTTACGCATCAGATTCTATCTTCACCAAAACTTCCCCGGCGATGATTTCGGGGTCTCCAAGATTAAGGTCATGCAGGCTTGCTTGAACGAAATCCAGCACTTTATCGTTCGCAGCATTGGCGCTTTCGCGGTCCTCGAATATCATCACAGCGACACCGACGCCATCGCCCCCATCCAATACGTAATAAGATCTGAATCCGTGCGATTCCCTTAGGATCTGACCGATCCCGCTTTTGGCGCGGCGAGCAGCATCCGCAACCGAACGAACCTTGGTGTACGTTCGAATGAAGATGTACATCAGCCACCCATGCGTCTCAGTCCCAACCGGCGCATCAAAGCATATTGGGCCTATGCTGGGCTAGGACCTACTTCCGCGTTGGTGCGTCGATTTAGTATGCCCGCAGCCACGTCCGATCCTGCCCAAAACAGCCCCGGCAAAGTGAGGGGCACGGTTCAGACACCAAGGGCGAACAGGCGACATGGTCCAAGCTCTTGCGCCGGAGTGTCACAGACTTATGTGAGAAGCGGTGAGCACTCGCTTATTGCGACTGCCAATCCAACAATAATCACAAAAGCCAAGGAGGATCGCATGAATTTCCGTCCGCTTCACGACCGCGTCGTGGTCAAGCGTATCGACGCCGAAGAGAAGACTGCTGGCGGCATCATCATTCCCGACACAGCCAAGGAAAAGCCCTCGCAGGGCGAAGTCGTCGCGGTTGGCCCAGGCGGCCGTGACGAGACCGGTAAGCTGATTCCGATCGACGTGGAGGTCGGCGATCGCGTGCTGTTCGGAAAGTGGTCAGGCACCGAGGTCAAGGTCGACGGTCAGGAGCTGTTGATCATGAAGGAGAGCGACATCATGGGTGTTCTCACCGATGTGTTTTCCAAGAAGAAAGCCGCCTAGTCCAGCGCTCGCCACCACTCCCCCTGACGAACGCCTTGCCGGGCGCGTCGAAGGAAGGATGAGAAATTAAACTGAGGAAGTTCGATTATGTCAGCCAAGGAAGTCAAGTTCGGCGTAGAAGCGCGAGACCGCATGTTGCGCGGCGTCGACATTCTCGCCAACGCCGTGCAGGTCACCCTCGGTCCGAAGGGCCGCAACGTGGTGCTCGAGAAGTCGTTCGGCGCGCCCCGCATCACCAAGGACGGCGTCGCCGTCGCCAAGGAGGTGGAGCTCGAGGAGAAGTTCGAGAACATGGGCGCCCAGATGGTGCGCGAAGTCGCAGCCAAGGCGGCGGATGCTGCCGGTGACGGCACCACCACCGCGACCGTGCTTGCGGCTGCTATCGTGCGCGAAGGCGCCAAGTCGGTCGCCGCCGGCATGAACCCGATGGACCTGAAGCGCGGTATCGATCTCGCGGTCGAAGCCGTCGTTGCGGACCTCCAGAAGAACTCGAAGAAGGTCACCTCGAACGAGGAGATCGCCCAGGTCGGCACCATTTCGGCCAACGGCGATGCCGAGATCGGCAAGTTCCTCGCCGACGCCATGAAGAAGGTCGGCAACGAGGGCGTGATCACGGTCGAGGAAGCCAAGTCGCTCGAGACCGAGCTCGACGTCGTCGAGGGCATGCAGTTCGACCGCGGCTACATCTCGCCCTACTTCGTCACCAACGCCGACAAGATGCGCGTTGAGATGGACGACGCCTACATCCTCATCAACGAGAAGAAGCTCTCGTCGCTGAACGAGCTGCTGCCGCGGCTCGAGGCCGTGGTGCAGACCGGCAAGCCGCTGGTCATCGTCGCCGAAGACGTCGAAGGCGAAGCCCTCGCCACCCTCGTCGTCAACCGCCTGCGTGGCGGCCTGAAGGTCGCGGCCGTCAAGGCTCCGGGCTTCGGCGATCGCCGCAAGGCCATGCTGCAGGACATCGCGATCCTGACCGGCGGCCAGGCCATCTCGGAAGACCTCGGCATCAAGCTCGAGAACGTCACGCTGCAGATGCTCGGCCGCGCCAAGAAGGTGATGATCGACAAGGAGAACACCACGATCGTCAACGGAAGTGGCAAGAAGGCCGACATCGACGCCCGCATAGCCCAGATCAAGGCGCAGATCGAGGAGACCACCTCGGACTACGACCGTGAGAAGCTGCAGGAGCGCCTCGCCAAGCTCGCAGGCGGCGTCGCGGTGATCCGCGTCGGCGGCGCGACCGAGGTCGAGGTGAAGGAGCGCAAGGATCGCGTTGATGACGCGATGCACGCGACCCGCGCGGCCGTCGAGGAAGGCATCCTGCCGGGCGGTGGGGTCGCCCTGCTCCGGGCCTCCGAGCACCTCAAGGGCATCCGCACCAAGAACGACGACCAGAAGACCGGCGTCGAGATCGTGCGCAAGGCGCTGTCGGCTCCGGCCCGCCAAATCGCGATCAACGCGGGCGAGGATGGTTCCGTCATCGTCGGCAAGATCTTGGAGAAGGATCAGTACGCGTTCGGCTTCGACAGTCAGACCGGCGAGTACGTCAATCTCGTCAGCAAGGGCATCATCGATCCGACCAAGGTCGTACGCACCGCGATCCAGAACGCCGCCTCGGTTGCCGCGCTCCTGATCACCACGGAAGCGATGGTTGCCGAACTGCCGAAGAAGAACGCCGGCGGCCCCGCGATGCCTCCGGGCGGCGGTATGGGCGGCATGGACTTCTAAAGTCCGCGCTCAAGCGATCCAAGAAATGCAAAACCCCGGCAGCGATGCCAGGGTTTTTGTTTGCGCGCAAACTGCCTGGTAGCGCAGCCAATGCCGATGATACTTCGCACAACCTCACGCCGATACAGGAGCCTTCCGCTGCTCACAGCACGCACGTTATGCACAACACTCTCCATAAATATACGTTGGCTTGATTTGACAATTTCAAGAAATTCTCCGCGAGAGTCGCAAACCGAACCGACAGTGGCGCCTTCGTCCCGCAGAATAGTGTCGGGGCGGGATCGAAGCTCACCCAAAACTCAGAATCTAACACGGAGCGTCAGCGCTGTCGTGACGCATGCAAGCGTTGCGAGCGATGCTTTCGCGCGAGAAGGGGACTGCGCCTTGAGTGAAAGTGAAATGAAAGTCACGGTGAACGGCACGAACATCTTCGGAATGCCGTTGTTGGGTTTCTCGAAGATCGCATTGCCCGGAGTGGTCGGCGATCTAGCTGTGGAGAGCTTTGCTCGAGCGCGCACAGCCTCTAAACAGATGACCGAGGCGTTGAGCGAAACGTACTCGCGCAACGCGGGCGTCGCGACCGATTACGGGCTCAAGGTGCTCGAAATCTCTCACGCCAATACCGCCTTCGCGTTCGATTTGTTCGCCCATCTGCTTGGCAGCGGATCGGCGTCCGAGGTCTTGACCTTGTCCACCGAGCGAGCCCGCAAGGCCTTCGACCAGAACAAGGAATTGTGGGAGCTCGGCCAGAGGGTTACGACAGACATGCGCGGGCAAGTCAAGAAGCACGTCGACAGGGCTCTCCATCACGCCGCCTGAGGAAGGACGGCAGGCCGGCCGGCACAGGAGGCTTACGGCTCTACACCAGCTCTAAACCTTGATATAGTTGAACATGAGGTCGGTTGATCGCTACAACTGTTTTCGCGTCTTCCTTGACCCCACTTGGCTGACGCACCTTCCAAGTTGACGGCCCTGGCCCGCCCCGCCGGGGCCGTTTTCTTTGAGTCCGTCCAGGCGCGACAGCGGCAAAAAAGCCGTGCGACGCGCCCGCGATGTTCAGCTCCATTCCGCGTATCGCCAGCGCGACATCGAATTGGGTGGCGTGGTGATCGCGAAGAATTTCGCCAGCGCGAACCGGACGACGTGGCCGAAGTGGTGCGTGGCGACGGTCCTGCGGGCGCTGCGCACCGCTGTGAGGCTCGCGGCGAACAACGCGCGCAACTTCCCGCCAATCTGCCCCTTCAGCATCGGCGTCGAGTAGGCGAGCGGCCTGCTGTGTAGAGAGCACGACAGGGCCGCCGCCAAGGCAGCAGCGCCGAGGGCAATGGCACTGCGAAGTCCACTTAGCCTGCAAGAAATAAATATACGCGGAATCGACAGCTCAAAGGTCGATCTTGATAGCGCAGGCGTATCGTTGGAGCTTCTCAGAGAAGACTCGGTCCCGTTGAGCCAGATGGATCTACGTACGATCTGTACCGCATTTGCTTGAGATGATACTGCAGGATCTGATAGCCATCATACAAGTCGTGTTCGCGCGAGGTATTTCGTGCATATCTAGCATCTTCCGACGTCTCGCGGCCGATCTTTTCAAGCGGATGATGCGAAGATGAAAGAAGTACCCGCACCTCACATTCAGTATGACGAGCAAGCCACCGGGCAAGAAGAGCAATTCGAGAAGGCCTTTGCTATTTGTAAGAGGTCTTGAAGAGGCGACGTCATCCAACATCAACCGATTCGACTCCCATAGGGAGCATTGGTCCACCCGCGGCTCGATGAGGCACTCAAACGTCGGCTGCGGGAAATTTACCGCACGCCTGATCCGGTGGCATTGCTGGCACAGACGCGGGATGCTCAAAATGAGCCGCGCAAGCGCGTTGATCAGCGGGCTGGAAAGCTAACGATGGCTGTCGCGCCGGTGCAAAGCGACTTGGCGGGCTTTGCCCGCGAGCTCGGCGATGTTGGAAACAGGGTGAGCAGCGGGGTATTCATCGGCGCCGCTACGTGCGGCGCAAACCTGTGCCACGTCGGCCATCGATGCTCGACCCCTACATTCCCATCATTGAGGAATGGCTCACCGCGGCTCCGCACTTGTCCGCGGTCGATCTTCTCACCCGCCTGCAAGCGCATGCGCCCGGTCGGTTCGGCCGCCATCAGCGGCGTACGGTGCAGCGATTGGTGAAGAACTGGCGATCAAATTCCGCTCGACAGCTCATCAGCAGCACAGAGATCAAACTATCGGTCCAAGCTTCGTCTCTTACTATCTAATGCCGACAGGTTCTTTCGCCGAATCACCGCAAGCCGCTCGCTCCGGGCGATCTGGAGGGCGCGCTTCGCGAGCGGCTTGCTCCGACTCGCGTCACGCGATCCAGAAGACACCAGGGTGCGCTTCGGTAACATTCTCATCTAAGGCAATATGAGGGAGCAGTTCCGGATGGCGTTTGACACTCCGGCTTTGCTTTTGGAAGGCACTCTGGGCTACGCAAGATCGGTGATTACGAGGAGGCGCAACCTCCGCGAAATGAAATCTAAAACGCGAACGGCACCTCTTCTAGGATGCCGAGGCTAGTTACGCGGCGATCAGGGATTGAAGTGTGCAACAAATCGATTCTTACAATCGATCGAGTGCAACATACCGATATCGGCGCCGTGCATGCCAGTGGCGGAAGGCTACGCCTCCCTTGTGGGGAGCTGCAGGCGCTTGCAGTGCTGTGACCCAACTGTCGAAGAGCGTCGGTACGGTAAATCCATACGCCACGTTCTGGAAACCGGGGGCGGGACGACCGCCTCCGGTGACCCGGTGCCGGTGGCAAGAGTTCCCCGGCCTACTCACCGTGGCACTGCGCAGTTTACGACGAAAATCAGTCTTGTCCTATCGGCCTAAATCCATCTGCCCGTCAGCTTCTGGAAAGCTGAGCGCCACACCATGAAAGCGCGGATGCCTAGACGGCGATGCCGTCCAGTGAACGCAGTGGACGTGCACCTTTCGGGGTACTCGATGCTCGACCGGAAGCGTGCTTGGCACCATTTGGCCGTAACTCGGAGGCCGGCGCTCAACGCGAGCCTTTGAAATAGTTTTCCGCAGGTCGCAACGCGAACGACCTTCGTCGAACGAGGGCTCGCGCGGCTCAGTCATTTGAGAGGATAGACAGCATGGATTTCAACCCAACAGACCCAGCGAACACGAGCCCACGGCCCGACGCACCACGGTCCTCCGATTCAGCGGGCTTTGAGCATGAGCCGAGCGCATTGCAGGCGCTGGCCGAAGCCCCCGATTACGACCAGGATCGGATTTGGCAGGAGATCGCACCCGCGCCATCGCGGGCAGAGCCATCCCGAGCTGCGGAAGCTTCCGATTTCGGCAGCGATTCGATTTGGCAACACCTTGAACCCGAACTGATGCGTGGTGGGCCATCGCGACCCAGCCCGTCGCAAGCCGGGACCGTTGTCGTGCGCGGGCGCTGGGCGGCCAGAACTCGAAAACTTCGTCCTGCAAAACGGACGTCGCGCCAAGGAGTACGCGCGACTATGACGCGTGGCTTTGCGCCGCGACTCTCTGACTTCTGAACGCAGCCAACCATCCGGTCAAATGCGGCCGGTTTCCGCTCGATCAAGAAAGCCGACAATGTTTGAAACATTAAGCCGTAAACCCAACGATCCCCTGCTTGCGCTGATTGGGCTCTTTGACGCAGATCCCCGACCAGACAAGATCGACCTTGGGGTCGGCGTCTATCGCGACGAGGCCGGTCATTCGCCGATCTTTCGTGCCGTAAAGGCTGCGGAGCACCTGATTTGCGAGACCCAGAACACTAAGGCGTACGTGGCGCCGGAGGGTGATCAAACATTCCTTGATTTGCTGTGGTCGTTGGTTGGCGGGCATACGGCAACCATCCACGCCTCTGGTGTGCAGACACCCGGTGGCTCGGGTGCTTTGCGGCTCGCTGCCGATCTGATTCGCGGGACCGGACAGGGTAAGATCTGGCTAGGTCAACCGAGTTGGCCAAATCATGCAGGAATTTTCTCGGGTGCCGGTCTCTCGGTCGAGACTTATCCATTCTTTGATGTTGCCTCGCAGACCATTCTAGTTGACAGCATGATGAATGCACTACAACAGGCCGAGCCCGGCGACGCAGTTTTGCTCCATGCTTGTTGTCACAACCCGAGCGGCGCTGTGCTGACGGCGGACGACTGGCGTCGGATCACCGCGATGATCGCTGCGCGCGGGCTTACGCCGTTGATTGATCTTGCCTATCAGGGTTTCGGTGCCGGGCTCGACGAAGACGTCGCCGCGCTTCGTTCGACAATTTCTGCCGTTCCAGAGGCGCTTATCGCGGTGTCCTGCTCGAAATCATTTGGACTATATCGCGAGCGTACGGGCGCGGTGTTTGCGGTCGCGTCTTTGCAATCAGCTTCAGAGACTGCTCGGTCCAATCTTGTTGCTATCGCCCGCGCCAGCTACTCAATGCCGCCCGATCACGGCGCCGCAATCGTGAAGACCATCCTCTGCTCCCCCGAACTATGCCGGGACTGGCGTGAAGAGTTGGAATCGATGCGTCATCGCCTCCTCGCGTTGCGAAAATCTTTCGTCGACGCATTGGGAGGAAGATGGTCGAATGCCGTCGCCATCGGCTCGCAAGAGGGCATGTTTTCCATTCTGCCCCTCTCACAGACCGAGGTGCTGAAACTAAGGGAAAAGCACGGCATCTACATGCCGACATCTGGCCGCATCAACGTCGCCGGCTTGAAGCGCACCGATGTGGCGCGTGTCGCAAGCGCGATCAAGGCGGCTGTGAGTTCCGCACGGGGAGATGGACCTTGATAGAGGCCTCAGACCGCCGTCAAAGGTTCGATTCCCTACTGGCCCGCCTGCCAGATCATCCCTCCAGGCATATCCACGAACTCCTGCCTTGGAACTGGCGCCCTCCGCGCATCGCTCACGCCGCCTAATCGCAATCGGCGATCCGCCCAAAGCGACCTGACCAGGGCCGTCGCCGGATGCGTACGTCTGACTTCAATCCGATCGAGAATGCCTTCGCCAAGCTCAAAGCGCTCTTGCGTCAGGCCGCAAAACGAACCGTCGAAGGCCTCTGGACCGCGAAGGTGGCATCATTGATCGCTTCACAGCAACCGAATGCCGCAACTACTTCATCGCCGCAGGATACGCTGCAACATGATCGGCGAATGCTCTAGCTTGCGCCGCGGTCTCCTCCACCTTGGCGAGCTTTAGCTCGAGCTGCTCCAGCAATGCGCGTCGCTCGGAGGACTGTCCGAACTGCTCGTGGCGGAGCTTCTTGATCGTGAGTTTGAGCTTCTCGATCAGCAAGGCCCCCTGGGCTTCGGCTTCCGCGGCCAAACAGGCGGCTCGCTTGGGCGAGCCCCCCGGTGTAGTGTCCGGGAGAGCCACTCCAGCCAGCTCCATTAGCCCAAGCCGGGATGAGCCAGTCGAATCTGGAGGGACCGCCGATTGGCGACGAGGTTGTCAAGGTGCAGCGGCTCGTGCGCTGGCCGCTCTCCTTGGGCCAATCGTCGAACCAGCGCCCGCGTGCCGTCCACCACAAAGACGCCGCAATCATAGCTGTTCCGCTGCTGGGCCATGCTGGGTGACTCCAGGCGGGCACGCAGCCGTCGTGCGAGCTGCGCTGCCGCCTCGTGGTTGTGTCCCCGGACAGAGTCGTAGTGATAGGCAACCGGCTCTCCTTGCGTGTGGCAATCAAGGAGCAGCAGCGACCAATGCGTGCCGGGGCGATTAGGATCCATAGCGTCGTTCACTGGCAGGAACAGGAAGTCGGGACCATTACCATTTGGATCGTAGCCGATGCGCTTCAACGCGCGGAGCATGTCGGGCTCGGCGCCGAAGCGCAGTCGATAGTGAGCTATCAGGGGGTCCACGAACTGCGTCAGGGCGGCGAGTTCCGGACGGCTCCGCCGCAACTCCTCCGCTAGGAGCTCGTAATCCCTGTTGATATGCTTGTCGCCCAGCCATTCCTTGGCACCGAGCTCTAGTCTACTGCGGCCGTAGGAGGAGGCTGTCGGATCCATAGCCCCGATTTGAGCATCGGCGGATGTGCGCGGGAAAGGCGCAGAACGAGCATCATCACGCAGCTCCGGCAGCGTGGGCGGATTTAGATCAATCACCTGCGGTCTGGGCGCATCCCGACCAACAAATGATACAGAACCAGCGTAGGTGTCTGAGCGAACCCTGGCAGGATCAGCTGGCGCAAAGTGAGCATCGTCCCGCAACTCGGACGGCGTTGGCGCATTCAGATCAACAAATGGCTCAAGACCAGCGTAGGTGTCTGAGCGAACCTTGGCAGGATCAGCTGGCGCAAAGTGAGCATCGTCCCGCAACTCGGACGGCGTTGGCGCATTCAGATCAACAAATGGCTCAAGACCAGCGTAGGTGTCTGAGCGAACCCTGGCAGGATCAGCTGGCGCAAAGTGAGCATCGTCCCGCAACTCGGACGGCGTTGGCGCATTCAGATCAACAAATGGCTCAAGACCAGCGTAGGTGTCTGAGCAAACCCTGGAAGGATCGGCTGGCGCAAACTGAGCATCGTCCCGCAAGTCGGAGGGCGTTGGCGCATTCAGATCAACAAATGGCTCAAGACCAGCGTAGGTGTCTGAGCGAACCCTGGAAGGATCGGCTGGCGCAAACTGAGCATCCTCGCGCAACTCGGAGGGCGTTGGCGCATTCAGATCAACAAATGGCTCAAGACCAGCGTAGGTGTCTGAGCGAACCCTGGAAGGATCGGCTGGCGCAAACTGAGCATCCTCGCGCAACTCGGACGGCGGTGGCGCATTCAGATCAACAAATGGCTCAAGCCTGCCCTTAGCATTTGACGCGGGCCTGGATGGTGATCCTGGTTCTTGCAACTGTTCACTCAACCAAACCCAAGCTCCAGCGCTTAGGCTGGCCGGCGTTGAGGGAAGATCCCGCGAAGAGCCGGAAAACCGATCGCCCTGCGCGGCCGGCGAGCTCGGCTGCTCAGGGCCTGGCAGCCCCAGCTCTCGGTTCGCCTCGACGAGTTTCAAGTAGCTGCGAAGATGCGACAGATCGGGACCGTGTACTCTGCCTCCAGTCCATTGGAATGCTACTACGTCATTGTCGAGGGATACCTGCTGCCTGCTGGAGCCGTTTAGCCGCCCGATGATGCTCCCTTTGCCATTTCCTCTCAGCCACGCACTCAGCGCACGAAGACGCCTCGCCCGCTGTTGCGCGGACTGCCTCAGCTTCGCAGTCGGAGTTTTAAGATCTTTCAGAGCTTGGCTCAGCGCGCCCTCGATGAGGGGCGCATCTTCTGGATGAGGAACTAGGCGACGGGGGGCACCGAGGACGCGGGGTTCGGGTGCTTCGACTTCTTCCCCCCCACGCAGCAGCCGCCGGAGAACGTCCACAGCCGACCTAATGCGGTTCTGGGGGTCACGGCCCAAGCTCCTGTACTTCGCTATTTCCTCATCGAGCGATGAACCGTCTCGCAGCCGAGAAGCTACAGGGCCCCGATGACTTGCGTTAACCCAGCGGACAAAAGTCCCAAGTCCGGAAACATTGTTGTTGATGGCCCCTGGGGTAAGCTTGCGCCTCTCGGCGTGCACGCGAAACCTCGTCAAGAGTTCCGCGTCTTCGGCCGGAAGCTGCTCGCCGATCAGCTCGTCCGGCGACGACGCCGGAGCTTGTCTCTGCGCTGGTGACGTCGCCAGTTGATGGGATGGGATCTGCATCAGCGGCCGCTCAACCGCGTCGCCCTGCGGAGGCGGCGAGGGGCTGGGTCCGTCCATCGTCTCTAAAGGCAGATCCTGCTGGTTCGCAGGCAGAATCTTCGGCCAGCTGACAGCTCCGTTCGACCCGCTGTGCTGCGCAGCCGCGGAGAGGGTCGGCTTCATCTCGGCGCGAACCGCGTCTTCGAGATCAGGCAGGGGGCGAATATGACGCAGGAGTTCGATCGCTGTAGCACCCGCCGGCGACTTCAGGAGATGAGCCAGTGCGGCTCCGGCTTTACTGCGGCCATGGGGGTCCACCTCCTTATACCGATTGACATCTTTATCCAGCGAGCCGTGGCCAAGCCGAGCAGCAATGCCGGGCTTATCGTTTTCACGGAGGTAATCACTGAAATCGATAAGAAGAGTTGCATAGCTCCTGGCGGTGTTGGCGGTGCTCGGGGGTGCTTCTTCCTTGTACCTTTTGATGAGATCCGCATCCTGGGGATAGGGATTCTGCTCTACCCGGCTTGCAAACGGCGTGATGCCGCCCGGCGATTGGGAGGCTCGAAGATAATCCAGTGGGGCAGCGATGGCCTGCTCCTCCTTCTCGGCGAACTCCTGGGCATCCTTGTCCAGCGACTTGTCGTAAAGCCGGGAAGCAATGCCCGGCTTGTCGTTCTTCACGAGCCAATGCCCCAAGCTGAAAAGACCACGTAGATTGCGACCGACCGTGCTCTCGGAGGCCCCAGCTTTGATGAGTGCCGGCCTCAGCCCCTCAATAAGAGAGGCATCTTCGCAATAAACAGGATCTAGGCTGCTACCTGCGAAAACCAATTTTGCATGGCCGGGCGGTAGCGCCGAGGCATTCAGCATCGTTCCACCGCCTTGACCGTGCGGAAGCGGCGTAGATGGCTGCCCGCTCGCCCGCATGATGGGAATCTGCTCGCCTGGCACGAGGATGTCGCGGTAACGTTCATTCGTCAGCTCGTCGTCCTGGTGGCGCCAGTTCACGGGATGAGGGGACTCTGCAGGATTCAATGCCAGGCTATCCCGCGGTGGCTGAAGACACGACGATGCACCGGCTTCGTCGACCGTCCCAAAGAATAACTCTCGATCATCCCCCTCAGCGAGTGCCGCTGGCCAACTGAAGGCGGGCTGCGACCCGCCCTGCTTAGCCGCGGCCTCAATGCCCCCTGCCCGGGCAGTGATTGACGCGACTCCGCCCGGCGACTGAGAGGCGCGGAGACGATCTAGTGCGGTAAGAACGAGGTGCCTGCGACCTTGATCGAAGATCGCAGCGTCGCTGCTGAGCGATTCGTCGTTAAGCCGAGCAGCCACTCCCGGCTCGTTTTTTGCAAAGAGCCACTGGCTGAATCTGCGAAGAGGACGAACATAATTCGTCTTAACGGTGATCTCCTCGTACCCAGCCTTAACGAGTGCTTCTTGAAGTCCGGAAATCAAGGGCGCGTCTTCGGGATGAAAAGGCGGACCGTTGAGTTTTCTCGCTCCATTACGGAGATGATCAAGTGCCGCGCCGATACTTTTGTTACCCCCGGCGTCCTTGTAGCGCTTGATCTCTTCATTGAGCGGTTCGTCCTCGTTCCATTTCTCGTCCTGAAGCCGAGCAGCAATGCCAGGCTTGTTGTTTGCACGAAGGTAGTGGCTGAAATCCGTGAGAATGGATGCATAGGTCTTGGCGGTGCTTGAAGTTCCGGCCGCCACTGCTTGCTGTCTGTATTCTTTGATGAGAGTTCCGTCCTTGGGATAAGGAGTGAGGTCAGGGCGGCCTGCGATCGGTACGACTCCCCCCGTCAATTGAGAGGTCCGCAGATGAGCTAGTGCCCAACGGACGTTCGCCGCCCCACCTTTGGTTATGAACTCCTCGACATTCTTGTCCATCGACTCGTCATGAAGCCGATCAGCGATGCCCGGCTTGTTGTTTGCAAAGAGCCAGCGGCTCAAGCTGAGCAGGTAACCGACGTAGCTCGTGGCAGTGCTCTCGGCGGCTCCCAGGAGCGCCTGCTTAAGGCCGGAAATAAGGCGCGCATCCTTAGCATAAAGCGGATCCTTGCTGCGACCTACCAAGACCCAATTTGACTGAGCGGTCTGGAGCGCTGCGGCGCCCAGCACCGCCTCATCCTTTCCGGCATGCGCCTCAGATCGCGATGCCTCCGCTTGATGGGCGCGGACCTGCATGAGCACGGGAGCAGACGGGACAGCGATCTCGCTCAGCTGCTGCTCAAAGGCCGCCGCATCTGTGGACGGAGCCGGTGAGCTCGGGCACGCGGTGTCCGATTGTTGACGCACCCAGTTGGTGGATTCGAACTTCATTCGTTCTCACTTTCGGACTATAGGCCAATTTGAAGCCTGAGGTCGGTTGTGATTTGCCACGGAATCGACTCGGCGGCATCGAACCCAGCAGAAAACTATCGTGAACGCCCCAAAATGCCGCGTCGAAGCACTCCGACCGCGCGCTTCAGTCTTCTTGCAGCGATCGCCAGCTATGATCGCCTCTGGAAACCCTGCTCTATGTGCGATATCTGTCGAGAACCTGACGCGGAGCAGCCGACTTCCTGCAGCGGACACGCAGGCTGCCCCATGGCCGGAAATCGATAAGGAACCTCCCGAAGAACGGTTCTGTGGGCGTTCTTGAGCCTTCTTGTATGATCGTGCCCCGTGGCGTGGTGTAGCTGAGTGCGGGTGCCGGCATGGGCCGGATCGGTCAGTGGCGATAGCCGGAAGGCTCACGGCGGGATCATCGCCCAACGGGGCGATGGTTCCCAGTGTCATGTAGCGTCCACGCTCGACGCCCCGCCCGTCATTCTGCTCGAACAGGATTGCGCCGACCAGACGGGTGATGGCGTCCTCATTGGGAAAGATGCCGACCACTTCGGTCCGCCGCTTGATCTCGCCGTTGACGAAGCCGGCGCACGCTAGCCTCCCCCCGCAGCGTCGCCGCGGTAGCGGCTGGTCGAGGTCTGGTAGTACTGCGCGCGGATAGCCGCCATGGCCTCGATCAACGCTCCCCAGGGCGGGGGAAAGCGTTCTTTCGCCATCACCCGGTCCAGCATGCGCACATGGCCGGCCAGCTCGTCGTTGAGGAACTCCACCACAGGCATAGCCGGATAGTGCTGCAGCAGGAGAATCGCCGCGTTGTCGGCCTCGCCGGCCGACCTGTCCTTGTCGCGTCCATGCAGGTCGTTCTGCAGGCGCCCTATCGCGGAGATGAGCCGCAGGACCTGGCGAAACGCCGGACGCGCGCGCAAGGTCGCCATGTCCAGCCCCCACAGCAACGACAGGCAACAGAGCACGTTCGCGTAGGCGATCGAATCGATGCCGTTGTGCAAGTATTCGGTGTAAGACCAGCGTTCCGCCCCTGCCGCTTGCGCGTGTCCGGCGCGCAGCGCCGCGCAGTAGCACCGGGTATCGTCGAGAAGCTGAGCATAGTCGCGACGATCGTAGGCGAGCGCGGCCAGCGAAGCGCGCAGCACATCGCAGCCCTCGAATCCGGGAAGCGCGCACGGCACGCCCTGCCCCAGCGCCTGCTCTACCGCGGCTAGCTGCTCCGGCGCGATCAGGCCAAGATCGTTGCAATCGTCGAGCCAGAACAACAGCGCCAGTTCGCGATAGAATGCCACGATCAGCGTTTCGTCCTGCGGATCGCGGCCGGTGCGGGCGCTGGTGTCGCGCAGGCTCAGGTGGATGCTCTGCAGGATGTACTGGCCACCCCTGACCGCTTCCACGGCATGCTCGTCGGCGAATCCGGTCAGGGAACGCCCCCACTCCAGCACCTGCTGCAGCGCGCGTTCGGTCTGGATCATGGCGTCGCTTCCGCTCCCTCGGCCGGGACGCGCCGCCCCCAACGAAGCGCCAGCCACAACCCGGCGAGTTCGGCGACGCGCACGACCCGTGTGGGGCAATACAATTCCTTGCCGATCCACAGCGGCGTCTGCGGCAATGCATGCGCCGCATGGCGGGCGAGCATCCACTCCCGCGCACGCGCCACCGCCTGCGCGATGCGCCGGCGCCCTGTCGGCTCTTCGCTCCCGTCCATCACGTGCAACGTGAACAGCGCATAGGCGGTTTCCTCGAACGTGGACGCGCGACCCGCGCCCCAGCCGCCATCGTCGCGCTGCGCCAGCAGCAGCGCCGCCAGCGCGCGCTCATCGCGCCACTGGCGCTTGCCTTGGGCCAGCGCAGCGACCGCATGCGCGGTGGGATACAGCCACGAAACGTGCCATTTTTCGTTGTCCCATAGACCGTGCGGGTTCCGATTGGCCTCGACGTAGGCGCTGGTGCCGACGGCGGGCTTTCCCAACAGTCGCAACGCATGCAGGGCATGGATGTTGGTCGACACGGAGGAATTGCGCTCGCCGGGGAAGGTGACGAACAGCTCGCCGATTTCGAATTGGCGCAACGCATCGACCGCCGGGTCGCGGCCTGCAAGGCGCAGGACGCACAACGCAACGGCGGTGTCGTCCGCATCGGCCGCAAAGTGCAAGGCCGGGCCCAGACCGCGCACGCCCAGGCGGGCGTCGAGCTGCGCGACGATCACGCGCACCGCCTCGGCGAGCGCGGGATGCGCGAACAGCCCGGCCAGATGCAGGGTGTACAGCGACCAGCATGGCTCGAACACATTGATCGGCCAGACATTGGGAATGACACCTTCGATGCCGCTGCGCGTCGCCCGCGATGCCATCTGCAAATACTCATCGGCGCGCCCGAGCTGCGGCGTGCTCGCCTGTGTCACGGCGTACGCACGCCACGCGGCGGTGGCCGCCGGACTGATGCCGATGCTGCCGTCGTCATCCGGGAATGCGGTGGTCGGCGACGTCCCCCAGGCTTCCCAGGAGTGCAGCAATGGATGGCCGCTCGGCAACGTTGCCACAGTCCCCAGCTTGACCATGCACGCTTGCCGCAACGGCAACAGCGCCGGGTGGCGCGGAAACGCCACGTCGCCCAGCAAGGATGCGGCCTCGCCGCAAAGCTGCGGCAGGATCAGCTCCGCGCCGATGGGCGCATCTTCCGGCACCGCATGCGCGTAGGGATCGGGCTGGCGCTGGAGGAACTGGGTTGCAGCCTGGACTGCGTCTGCAACGCCGGGAAGAGAACCGGCGCGCTGCAATGCCAGCAACGCCGCCCACGTGGGCGCATGGCGGAACCGCGAGAAGTCCGCGCTTCCCCAACCGCCGTCGGCCTGTTGCTGCGCGAGGAGCCACGCGTATGCGTCCTGCCGACCGGTGACGTTGCCGTGGAACCACAGCGCTCGCGCCGTATCGTAGACGGACGGACCGACGCGGCCACCATCGCTCATCTCGCTCAGCAGGCGGCGCAATTCGGAAAGAATCTGTTCGGACAGCGCATTCACGCAGGATGTTCCTTCTGCAAACGATTGACGGGAACCAGAATCGGGCAGACGCCGCGCACGTCGCCGCAGGCCCGTCGCGGTCCGGCGCCTCAGCAGCGCCGGACGGCCGCATAGGCTTGCGCGCCGCGCGCCACGTGCGCCGCGGCAATGCTGGCCAACCGCTGCGATCAGCGGCGCGAACTCGGGACACAGTGCAGCATGCACCGCTGCCGCCGGCCGATCGCAACGCCACGGGGGCGCCTCCATGCGAACGGGCGCGCTCATGCGGATGGCGCGTGCTTGAACAGATACGCGTTGGTCCGCTGTAGGATTTGCGCCAACCGCTCCGTACGCGGCCCCAGCGGCGCGATAGCCTCCCCGCTATCGCGCAACAGATCCAGCGCGAACTGGCGTGCTGCCTGCAGCCCCATGAACGACGCGCAGGTCGGCTTCTGCGCCGCCTCGTCCTTGCCGGGGGTCTTGCCCAGCGCCGCGGTATCCGCTGTCACGTCGAGAATGTCGTCGATCACCTGCAGCGCCAGGCCGAAACAAGCGCTGTAATGATCGAGCGCACAGTACAGCGCAGCGTGCGCGGCATCATCCGCGACTGCGCATAGCGCGCCCATGCGAACGGACGCGCGCACTAGCGCTCCGCTCTTCATCCGGTGCATCGTCACGATCCTGTCCAGCTCGACGTGCTTTCCAACCAGCGACAGATCCATGGCCTGCCCGCCTGCGGCACCCTCGGCGGACACCGCCTGCGCCAATTCGCGCACGAGCGCGATACGGTTGTCGCCCGGCGCATCCAGGCTCGCCAGGGTCAGGAAGGCGTGCGCCTGCAGCGCATCGCCGACCAGGATCGCAGTCGCTTCGCCGAACTTGACGTGCACGGTCGGACGGCCGCGGCGAAGCACGTCGTCGTCCATCGCGGGCAGATCGTCGTGAACCAGGGTACAGGCGTGCATCATCTCGATGGCGGCGGCGACGTTGTCGAGCATGTGCGCCGGTGTGTCGGCCAATGCGCCGGCAGCCAGACAGAGCAAGGCGCGGGTACGTTTCCCGCCATGCAAGGTGGCGTAGCGCATCGCCGCCATCAGCTCGGTCTCACCGTCATGTTCGGCGCAGAGAAGACGCGCCAGCTCCAGTTCGACCCGCTTTGCGCCGTCCTGCATCCAGATCTCGGGGAGCAGCAAGCCGGATGCGCCGCGCGCCTGCGTGCCCGATCCGCCGGGCGCGGAATCATCAGTTCTGTCGTCCTGTGGCCTGGAACCGGTCTGCATGTTGTTTTTGTCCTTGACAGGAGACCGCCACGGCGAGCCCCGCCGCCAGGGTGTTGTCGGCGTCGCACCGAGTGCAGCAATGCTGCGCGTCGCCGGCGCCGTTGGCTCGCCACAGGGGCATGCGATGCCAGCTCATGAGAATCCGATGCGGATCGTCATGGACGGATGTGCGGTCGGGTAATAGCGCCGGCCTTTTTCGACGCCGCTTAGCAACCGCGGCCGCACCCCGGCCTCGTGCATGGTCAGCGCCAAGGCGATACAGAACTGCACCAGTTCCAGCCATGCCAGGTGGTAGCCCATGCAGACGTGTGGGCCGGTACCGAACTGCAGCATGTCCACCGGCCGGATCGGCTCGGTGCGTTGCAGCCACCGCGCCAGCCGAAACTGATCAGGCGCCTCGTGCAGCAGCGCCGAGGTGGAGAAATGCAGCAGTGGGATGCACAGATCGGTGCCCGCGGGAATGCGCCGTTGGCCGAGTCTCAATTCACGCAGTGCGCGACGCACTAGGAGCGGCGTCGCCGGATACACGCGCAGCGTCTCGCGGAACATCGCCTCGGCGACCGGACACTGCGCCAGGTCCGCGTGCCGGGTCGGCACCGTGCCCACGCGTTGCGCCTCCTCGACCAGGGTGTCCCACAGCCCAGGCTGCCGCGCCAGCTCGATCACCATCCAGGCCATCGTCGAGGCGGTGGTGTCGTGACCACCAAGCAGCAGCAAGCGGATATTGGCGACCAGGACGTCATCGGAAAGCGCATCGTCGCTGCGATCGAAGGCGCTCACCATGTCGTTGATCAACCCGGTGCGCGAGGCATGTTCGCGCGCGGCGCGGACGAACTCGCGCAACCGCGCATCGATCCAGTCACGGGCGGCGCGGCCGCGCCGCAAGGGCAGTCCGGGCAGGTCGACCGGGGGCGCGACGATCAACTGCAGCAGTTGCTGGTACTTGCGACGCCATCCCGGCAGGTCCTGCGCGGGGATTCCCATGAGACTGAAGATCAGCTTAAGCATCAGATCGCCGGTTTCGCGCAAGATGGTTACGTCGCCGCGGTCGCGCCACCTCTGCACGCGCGCCCGGATGACGGGCGCGAACAGCTCGCCGATGCCGGCCTGGGTCAGCCCCTTGGGCAGAAGCGCCGCCTGGATCGCATCGCGCGCCTGCCGGTGCGCGATGCCGTCCTGGGTAACCAACGTTCCGCCAAACAATTCGGGCGCGATGTCTTCGATCAGCGCCGAGGATACGTCCTTGTGCCGGAGCAGTGCGAGAGCATCCGGATCCAGACTGGTCATCAGGTGTCCGGCAGGGCCGAAATCCAGCCAGAAGTGGTTGCCCAGCCTCCGTTCCGCGCGCCGCAGCAGGCGCGGCAGGTCGCAGACGACGGCGGGAAGATGACCGACCAAGGGGAAAGCGCCGGGCACGACCGGGATGTCGTGCCGTAGCCGATGCCGACGGTTCAGCGGGTTGAGCATCATGTCCATCAGCAGCGCGGCGACGTGTCCGCTTCGGCGGTCTCGCCGGAAGGCCGCGCGGCGCGGCTGTTGCCACCGTCGGCGTACGTCGGCACATGCGCCAGCATGCCGCCGTCGATGCACACGACCTGGCCGGTGATGAACGCAGCATCGTCGGAGAGCAGGAACGCCACCAGCGCAGCCACATCGTCGGGGCGGCCGACGCGCGGCAGGAGCTGGTGCCGCCGCAGATGCCGTTGCGTGCACTCGTCCAACTTGGCGAGGAGACGATCGGTCATGATGAGACCCGGTGCAACCGCGTTGCAGCGGATCTGCGCATGACCGTACTGGGTGGCGAGCGAGGCGGACAGCATGTTCATCGCCGCCTTCGACGCGGCGTAGGACGTCTGCGCGGTGTCACCGCTGAGCCCCTGGCACGACGACGTGTTGACGATCGCGCCACCACCGCGGCCGATCATCCGTGGGATGGCCTGCCGGCAGCAGAGCAACGTGCCGCGCAGATTGGTCGCCATTGTCTGATCCCAGACCGCCAGGTCCAGGTCGAGGATCCCGCGGTCGCGCGGAGTCAGATGCACCAGCAGGTCGACCCCACCGAAGTGGCGCTCCGCCGTTTCGAACAGCGCTGCCACCGCGTGCGCGTCGGCGATGTCTGTGGCCGAGGCCAGCGCGCGGTCCGCTTCGGATGCAATTTGCGCAGTGCAGGCGATGGCCGCCGAGCCATCAATGTCGGCGACCACCACTCTGCCTCCCTCGCGCGCGATAGCGACGGCGCATGCCTTGCCGATGCCTGCGCCGGTCACCACGGCCACCTTGTCTGCAAACCGTCCCATCGTGTCCTCCTGGATGGCATTGGTCTCTCGCGGCATGGCGCTCGGCCCTCCGCTGGAGAAGGCGCAGGGTCGGCACCGGCGCGCTCGCCATCGCCAGCGTCGCTTTCGATGACCCGAATGGCGGCGACCGGGCACTGGCTCGCCGCGAGCCTCACGGCGGCGTGCAGCGCCTGCGGGACCGTCGCCACGCACACTTCGGCCACGCCGTCTGGTTCGCGCTGGCGAAAGGTGCCCGGCAGCGTCAGCACGCACTGCCCGCTGGTTCCGCACAGGTCCTGGTCGACCACGACGCGCATCTCAGCTCCCCCGCGCATGCAGCCGCACCGGCAGCGCGCGGAACGTCCGAAGGAACGCGGAGGGCTCCCGGGTCGGCTGCTCGGCCAAGGCCAGCGTGGGGAAGCGCGCCTGGATTCGCGGCAGGCTCTCGGCTAACTGCACCCGGACTAGTTGCGCACCGAGGCAGAAGTGAATGCCGTGGCCGAAGCTCAGCATGATCTTCCCGTCGGTCGACATGCCAGGACTGGTACCGTAGAACCGCGCGGGATCGAAGCGGTCGGGATCGGCGAAGGCGTCGGGGTCGCGATTGCCGGCCGCGATCAGCATGCGCACGTCCGCGCTCTTCGGGATCACCATGCCGCCCAGTTCGATGTCGCGCTGGGCGATACGCGGAATGGAGCTGAACATGACGGGCGCGTCGCAGCGCAGGACTTCTTCGACGAATGCCTTCACCCCCACGGCGTCTTTGTGTAGCCAGTGCCGCTGTTCGGGATACGCGAGCATCGCCAGGACCGCATGGTCGATGGTCGCAGCAGTGGTGGCGAAGCTGCCCAGCAGCATGCCCCACAGCATGCTGATCAACTCCGCATCCGACAGCATGTCGGCATCATCGTCATGTGCGCCGACCAGCATCGACACGATGTCGTGGCGCGGGTCGGTGCGCTTACGCTGTATGAGGTAGCCGAAGTAGGTCTGCACCCTGGCGCTGGCCGCGTCCGCCGCGGTGAGCTGGGGATCGCTGGCATGCGGGCGCAGGCCTTCCAGAATGGCACCGATGCCGGCGGCGAGCCCGAACATGTCGTCATGGGGCATGCCAAACAGTTCGGCGAAGACCAGCATGGGCAACGCCAGTGCGAATTCCCGATGCAGGTCCACCGCCTCCCCGCGCTCCAGCGCGGGCGCCATGCCGTCCAGGCGCGCGGCGACGATGCGCGCGATGCCTGGCCGCAGGTTGTCGATCTGGCCCATGGTGAAATCGCGCGAGATCAGCCGGCGCAGACGCGTATGCGTCGGTGGGTCCTTCATCGCCAGCGAGGACGCCAGCAGATTGAGCGACAGGCTGGTCGCCGCACGCGGGAAATAGCGCGCCAGTTCGTCCGGCGCCGGAGCCCGAAACGCATCGCCCGTGGCCTTGAGCGCCCAATAGATGTCGGCGTGGCGGCTCAACAGAAAGAGGCCCGACGCCGCGCGATGCACCGGATCGTGCTCGCGCAACCAGCGCATGAACGGATACGGGTCGTGCATGCACGCTGGCGACGCTAGTTCAGCGAATGCGTCCCCGCATGTTGCCGTGGTTTCTTGCACGTCCATCCTGGTTACCTGTTGGCTGGCTGATCGGCGCGCGCCATGCGCGCCGGCAAATTGCGGAGAAGATCGCGATTCCCGGGGGCGTCCACCACATCACCAGAGCACCGGCAACTCCTCGAATCCGCCAGGATGATCTCCTTGCGCAACTTCAGTTCTTCAGGCGCCACGGTCAGACGGAGCGCGGAAAAGCGCTGGAAGATCGAACCGAACACCGCCTTGAGCTCCAGCTTGACCAGCGCCAGCGCCGTGTCCGTCCCGAAGACCATCGCACTGCGATTGGTGATGATGCGTGAACAGAGCAAATCGCGTGCCGAAGTGAATTCGCAGGCCCAGCAGGCACTCCGTAGCGGCGCGTAGTGTCAGGTTTCTGGCGTTGAGTCTCAATACCGACAATCGGCGCAGCAAGTGCCGACAAAGGCCCGCTCTCGCACTGAATGTGCGGGGCAGCCCTTGCGCGACATTTCAAGCATCCGGATTGGCTGCAGCAGGTGTGGTTCGCCGGAAACCACTCCGATGTCAGCGGTAGCTATCCGGAAAACGAAGCCCGCCTCTTTGACATCTCGTTGGGTTGGATGGCGCATGCGGCCGAGAACTTTACCGACGGCAAGACGCCCGACGGCTTCGGCATCGAGGTCGACGATAGATTCCTGACGCTGGATCCGGATCCGCTTGGTCCGTAGCACGACGAGTGCGAACCCGGTCGCTTGCGGGGGCAAGTCAAGTGGACGGAAGGGTTCCGTCAAGTGCAGAGCTAGGCTGTCCTTCATCCGGCGGCACTTGAGCGCTTCGCCGCGAAGTGGGGCGTGCAGCAAATACTAGGAATAGGGTGCCTATACGTCAAACACCCTCATGGTCTAGCGCGCGCTGGCGCTACGCGCATTGTGTTCCTTGTAATGCCGATCATCTTTGGCGCGCTTGCAAGTTGGGAAATCTTAAAAGGCGACAACAAGTACGAATACTTCACGGCCACCACGGCGCTGGTCGCCGGCATCGTGCCGGCGGTTTACGCGGCGTTGAAGCTGGATGAGCATCTGCCGACGGCCGTGCGGCTAGCTGGTGAATACAAGAACCTGGAGACCTTTTCGGGGACCTCGCCGCAATAGGCCCTCACAAGCCATCCGACGTGTTCGAGGCCGAATACAAGGAAACCCGGACTCGATTAGAATGCCAAGAACGAGGCGTTTACTCCACCCGAGTGGTGCTTCAAGCGCGCGTCTTTCACCATCTGGTGGCGCCAATTCGCCGGCGAAGCCAGGATGCGCACTCATAACACAGCCCCCTGCGCTCCAGCATGGCTCGAGTGGGTCGCGGCGCGTTCATGACCAGGATCCGAGAGGAGAGAGCGAACGGATTCGGCTCGATCACCTCGATTGAGTCGATTTGCAACGCGCCGATGGCGACGCATGCTGCTTCCACGCAGGATGGTTCGGCTACGGCTCCTCAGGCAAATCAATCCAAATATCCGCGGGACCTTCCAGGAGCGTATCCTGATTGGGAACGTAGATGCTATCAAAGACCCTGAGGCCATGAGCCATTGCCGCACCAATGATTATGAAAGGGAGCTTGACCTGCTCCAGATCTTCGAAGCTATCAGCGTCTACGATCCGAACGAAATCGAGTTTAAACTGTCGGAATGTGATCAGAGATGCGGCTGATGCTATCAGATCCTTGATGCAGGACGTCCCTTTAGCGATCTCTTTCCTCAAATGGTTCAGTGCCATGAAGAGGCACGAAAGCTCATCGAGCTCAGAGCGGCTAAAGCGTCGTAGCCGCGACGAAATCGGGACTCCGTTCCTATATCTCACCGTCGGCACAAATCGTATTTCGCAGTCAAGAAGCAGGTCTGCGACGGCGCGCTTTACCAAGATCGCCTGACCGATATCTTTCAAGCCAAAATAGCTGCGAGTGGGGCGTGCATAGCAGATCCAGCGGATGGAACCGGTAACAGCTTCCTTCAAGTGTTCCTCGGGCCCGTCCAGACGCAGATCATAGTCGTCTTGCGTTAGAAACGTTCGATAGCCCGCCGGAAACATCTCGGCATCGCTGGACGAAAGCACGGCGGTTGCTCCCGCGCGTAGCGCAAGCCCAATGTCGTCGTCCAGATTGAACTCGTAGCTAACTCCGGGTTCAAATTGGCTCTTGTTCGGGTAGACCGTGACGATTGCAACGTCATTCTCAATTGCCGCCCTTCTGATGAGTTCTGCATGGCCGCGGTGCAGAGCGCCCAAAGTGTGCACCGTGCCAATCGTCTGGCCTGTTCTCGCGACCTCCCGGAGGAAGGCCCTGCCTGCTGAAAGGGAATCTAGATGCATGTGACTTGATCCAGTTCTTCTGAACACAAGGACGGCCTTGTCCCATCGCTCAGACTACGGAAGACTTGGCCTGAGCGCCGCATCGACCGCGCACGGTCAGCTAACATCGACGAGAGTTTCATGTCTCACCTCACAAAAGGGCTCGGTCCCAATCGACCCAGTCTGCCTGACATTGTATTTCCCAGGTCTTCATTTCGCGCCCTCTGAAACAATCAGGTCGATCCAGCTCGACCACGTCTCATCAACGACGACAACTCAGCCAGATAGGTTTCCGGCTCGCGCGGCGGACCATCCTTCAGAGCGGTCTGTAGTCCCGGACATCTATCTGCAAAGAACGGCGGCTCGAATGTGGTTATCGTTGCGCCCGCAAAATCGACCTTTACGAAGCTTGCCTGAAAGGGGGATATTCCACTCAAGTTCGCGTCGCGCAAGGAAGATTGATTCATGCGAATGTATGCCAGGCGCGCAGCCTCGAGGTTACTGCCGGTCATTCCCGCAGCGAGATATGCCTGCACTAGATTGGATCCTTCGAGATTTGCGCGATCCAATGCCATTGATTGCGGGGGGTCACCGGTAAGTATCGACCTGTAGAGGTAAGCCTGAGATAGGTCTGCATTCTCAAGATCGCAGTCGCGCATAAACGCACAGCGGCCACGAAAGCCCACAAACTTGGCGGCTCGCATGGTGCTTTCTATTATCGAAATGCTTTCGCCTGATGCCCGGGACAGGTCCGCTCCATCGAGCTGGCAGGAACGAATAGATGCACCGTTCAACACGGCACCGACGAGGTTCGCGTCGGACAAGTTTACGGACAGGAGCCGTGCATCGGTCAATTCTGCCTGTTCAAGCTCCATCCTGGAAAGATTTGACAGATGCAGATCAGCAAATGGGGCGCTCAGTGCTCTCGCCGTAATCCGGCCGCTCACCTTTGAGAGTCTCAGATACGGAAGATGAGCGCCTTCCAGGACAAGGCCGTCGACCGACGTGGGACGCACGATCGATAAGCAGTCACCCTTTGACTGAAAAAAAGAGCAAGCCGCAAGATACGTCTTCGTGATCGTGACCTGGCTCAATTTGGCAAAGCGAAAAGAAGCGGAAGAAAGGAAGCACTCATTAATAGTCGAGCCTTGCAGTTCCGCCCCATCGAATACAGCGTAACTCGCGTCGCATTGATAGGCGAGAAGTCCACTGAGCATCGCGTTATCAAAACGCGTTCTTTTCATGCTGCAACCGTGAAACAGACTGCCGGTCGCATCAACTACATTGCGCAGACTGGCATCATCGAAGTTGCAGACTTGTGCTGCAATCGCGTGCATATACGCACAATCGAGCTTGGCGCCACGGAAGCTTGCTCTCTCTAGCCCGGGACAGATAAGGTTCGCCCCTGAAAGGTCTGCCCGATCTAACGTTGCTCCGTAGAGTTGCGCGCGATTGAGTGTGCAGCGCCGCAAGGGGAAATCGGATAGGTCGAGACCACTGAAGTTCTCGGAGGATAGCTGCAGGCCAATCCCCGTTCTTCTGATAGCCTCCTCAGTTCGCCTCGCAACGGCCGCCACTGCGCGCGGCCGATCAGAAGCTCGGCTCCAGTATCGAACAAATTCTCCATCGGATGAAACGTTTTTTATCGGCCCGGCCCAGTTCTCTGATTCTTCATTTGCGCTGCACTCGATGTTAGCGTCGATCGTTTGCGACATGTCGACGATTCCATATTGCCCGGATTGCGAGTCGGCTTCTCGTTGTGAAGCTCTTGTCACTCGGCAAGTGCGGGTAAGCTTAAGCGATTGTCACACCGGGGGTCTGCCAAACCGCGAATCGATGGGTCGATGACGCAGCAATTGTGCGGCGGGCCTTCGCAGCCGCGGTGGTGCGCGCGTCGACAGAATGTACCATGGCCCCTCCACCACTGCTTGTTGCGATGATTCACCGGGCCCGCCAACGTCAACGACGCAAGCTCAACGACTATGCAAATATGCCCAAAGACGCGATTTGGCTTGATACGGCTCTCTCCCGGCAAATGCATCCGTCAACCGAATGCGCGAAGTTCTCGTTCTTGCTTCTTTCTCAAAATGAAGCCACGGCTTGGGGCCGAAAGTGATCGCTTATGTAGCGCCGTACTCGGAATTACCTGAGCAATGACCGTGCCACCCGATCAGCTGTAATAAGGGGCTGAATAAATGCGATGAAATCGAGATCATCGGATCGACGCCAAGTGTTTTGAACCCGACAAAAGCCGTCTCTTGTCGGGGATCGCACCAGGTTCGCAAGGATATCGAAAAACCAAGTTCCGAGCTCGCTCGCGAGACGCGCGATGGCCGAGAAGGGGCACATAGTCAAGGGATTCGGCACGTTCCAACCGTCGATTCGCGAACAGGGAGTGTACGAGCGCGACTGGCCAGCTCCGTGCGCCGGCCGACCCACCGCGTACCACACACTGTGCCGGCGGAGCGATGAACGAGCCCGCAATCGTGATCAAACTGGCGCGCAAAATGGTAATACTTCGGCGATCGAAGATCGGCTATTTATGATCCAGAAAGTCGAATTCGGCAGCATTCACGCGATGCCTCTTTCGAGAATCGTTGACGAACGACTTATCTCAGGACCGCGCACAAGACGGGGCATGGCGGCGATAAGGCTCCTAGTATATTCAGATAGTGGATTGAGAAATATCTCTTCAGTATCGCCACAGTCGACAATTCTCCCCTGGCGCATCACGATGACGCGATCGCTGATATGACGAACAACGCCGAGATCATGGGAGATGAAGAGATAACTTATGCCGAGGTGAGCCTTCAGATCGCCGAGCAAGTCCAGGACTTGGGCCTGGATCGAGACGTCTAGCGCCGAAACCGGCTCATCGCAGACGATCACGGCAGGATTTGGTGCAATCGCGCGGGCGATCGCGACGCGCTGGCGCTGACCGCCCGAGAGCTCGATCGGTCGCCGGTCGAGCAGGCTCTGGGATAATCCGACTAGATCGAGCAGCTCGATGACGCGCTCCTGACGCTTGGTCGACGTCTCGACGTTGCTCGAAAGGCTGTCGGATAAGATGCCGCCGACCGTCCAACGTGGATCAAACGAGCCAAGCGGATCCTGATAAATGATCGATATCGACCGTCGGCGAGCCCGCCGTTCACGTTCGGCAAGCTTGGTCCAAGCCTTTCCTTCAAACTGAACGGCGCCCTCGTCGGGTTCCTCGAGGGCCAGGACCATGCGCGCCATCGTGGACTTTCCCGACCCGGACTCACCCACGATGCCCAATGTCTCGCCGGATCGCAATTCGAAGGAGACACCGTCGACGGCCGCCCGTAAAGCGCCATCCGGGCCGCTGAACCGCTTCACGAGGCTTGTGGCTTCGAGCACGATGGGACGAGATCTCGGCAGCAATTGCACGGGTGGGTGCGTTCGTCCGCCAATGGTCGATGGTGAGAGGCGTGAGCCGCGCGGCCGGCCTGATGGCACGGCATCCAGCAGCTGACGAGTATAGGAATGTCGTGGATCTGCAAATATCTGAGCGGCGGTACCGCGTTCGACGACCTCGCCTTGACGCATAACGAGGACCTCATCCGCCACGCGGGAGACCACCGCCAGATCATGACTGATCAGGATCAGAGCTTTACCCCGGGTTTTGGTTTCCTCAAGCAGTGCCAGCACCTGAGCTTGCGCTGTCACGTCTAGAGCGGTGGTCGGCTCATCGGCGATGAGGACGCGTGGCTCGAGCGCAAGTGCTCCAGCGATGAGAGCCCGTTGGCGCTGACCGCCGGACAATTGATGCGGCAGTTGCTGAACCTTGATCTCGGGCTCAGGGATGCCGACGAGCTTGAGGAGAGCAATCACGCGCTGTGCGAGTTCCTGGCGTGATGATACGGCACCATGCAGGCGTAAGCCCTCGCCAATCTCTTTGCCGATCCGGCGAAGCGGGTCCAACGAAACGAGTGCATCCTGTAGTACGAAGCCAATCCCGCTGCCGCGAATGCGCCGCCAGCCACGATCGTTAAGGCCGATCAGGTCCGTCCCATCGAAGCTCAGTTGGCGTGCATGGACCCTGGCGTGGCGACCGGCTAGGCCTATGAGAGCCCGCGCGGTCACGCTCTTTCCTGAGCCGGACTCACCGACGATCGCGAGGCACCGCCCCGGTTGTAAGGAGAAAGATACATTGCGCACGACCACTTTCGTGGCGATGTCGCGCCCGAAGGAGACACGCAGCGAATCGACCGTGAGGAGGTCTGCCTGCTGCGAGACCGGCCTGGGAGGAGCCTGCAACATTCAAGCCTTTCCTTCCAGACGGTCCTGCAGGTGGCCTCCGACAATGGTGAGGCTAAGGGCAAAGATCGTCACGGCCAGTCCGGGTATGACCTCAAGCCACCAGGAATAGATCACATAGTTGCGCCCGGCATTGAGCAGCGCGCCCCATTCAGGGGCCGGGGGAGCAACGCCAAGACCTAGAAAGGCTAGCCCCGACGCCCAGATAATCGCCTGACCGACGCCGATTGTCATCATAGCTGTCAGGGGGTTCATCGTGTTCGGAAGAATATGCCTCCAGGCGATACGGGGAAACGGATGTCCGAGCGCCTTGGCTGCCTCCACGTACCCGGTACCCTTGATAGAAAGCATCTGGCCCCTGATCATGCGCGCATAGCCTGGCGCCGTGGCGATTCCGACGGCTATGACCTCAGTCAGCACCGACGGCCCAAAGACCGTGACGAACACCAGGGCGAGCAAGAGCGTGGGAATTGCGAAGAGCACGTCGAAAATCCGGGTGAGAATGCTGTCGACCACGCCAGCGAAAAGTGCGGCTGCGACGCCGAGAATGAGTGCAACGGATATGCTCAGCGCGGTCGCACCAAGTCCGATGGCAAGCGATTGGCCAGCCCCCTCCAGCACACGGGAGTAGAGATCCCGGCCCAATTGATCTGTACCCAACCAATGGACGGTCGAAGGCGACTGCAATGACGAGCTCAAATCGATAGCGAGTGGGTCGTGCGTCTGCAGCACCTTTGGCGCGATGGCCGCGAGGACAAAGAAGCCAATGATGGCAAGCGAGGCAGCAACCCGGAAGGGAACATTGCAGATGAATTCCAAGACTTCTCTGAGCGGCTGAGACACCGTGACTTCCGCGAACCTGCTCATGTCAGCTTCATCCTCGGATCGAGCATCCGGTAAGCTAGATCGACAATCACACTAAGAAGAACGAATAGGCCCGCCGAGATCAAAACAGCTCCCGAGACAATCGGAACGTCCCGCGAGGACGTCGCTGCGACGAGAACTCCACCCAGGCCTTGGCGGGCGAAAACGATCTCTATCAAGATCGCCCCCGACAGAAGCTTGCCAAGAGCCCAACCTGACAACGTAATGCCGGGCAATGCGGCATGACGCAGGACATGGTGAAGTCTGACGCCGAAATCACTCATACCTCGAGCTCGCGCGGACGTAACGAAGGGCTGCTCGAGCACGCGCGTGAACTCGTTCAGAACGACTTGTCCGAAAAAGCCCGACAGTTCGAGAGCCAGCGCAAGGGTTGGGAGAACGAGTCCCATGGCAGTACTTTCCCCAACAACGGGAAAGATCCGCAAGTTCACCGCAAAGACGACGAGCAGAATTGTAGCTAGCCAGTAAGGCGGTACGGTTGCCAGGAAGATTTGCGCGCCGCTGAGCAGCTTCGACCATATGTTGTCTCTGCCGGCGATCAACAGGGTGGCCAAGATGGCAATAGCCCATGCCGTCAGCAGCGCGGCGATCGCCAGAACAATAGTCGGACCAATCTGCTCTGCGATGATTCCTACGACGGGTCGATGCTGCTGGTATGATTCACCAAGATCTCCGTGCAGGATTCGCCATATGTAATTCGCATACTGAACCACGAGCGGTTGATCAAATCCATATTGCGCATTGACAGCTGCGAGCTCTGCCGGAGGCGCCGGCCCAACGTTACCACTCCGTACATTGATGATGATCTGCGCGCGATCGCCTGGCAGCAAACACTGCGTGAGGAACGCAAACGTTGCTGCAGCCCACACGACAACCACGCCGGAGAGTATGCGGCGCGCGAACCAAACAAGCGGATTTTGGGCTACGAGCTTCACGGCCTCATTTCCTTTCATCAAAATGAGCGTCATAGAAGACGGGCTCGCCCACCGACCCGTGGTCCAGCCATACGTCTTTCAGATTGGGGCTGGTGGCCAAAGTCACGTCCAGCACCGTGAAGCCAATCACAGGAGCCTCATCCACGATCTTCCATTCCGCCTGCTGATAAAGACCGGCACGTTCAGCGCTGCTAAAATCCTGCTCCGCCCTTTGGATCACCTCCCAAAGCGCCGAATCCTGGAAGCGCGACGGATTGAATCGATTGGGTTCACCATTCTGGTCCGGCTTCCATGAAATCCGGAAGATCTCGGCGCCGGGTGCAACCCAATAGAGCAGCACGATTTCATAATCGTCGGGGCCGAGATTTCGTCCGGCAAAGAAATCAGCGGGATTAGTGGGTTGAAGACGTACGTCAAAACCGGCCACCCTTGCCTGCTGCTGGATTACTTGCAAGGCTTGCTCGCCATCGGGCTTCAGAATAGCGTTCGAATAGGAAATGCGCACCGTCAGTGAATTGCCGTTCTTGACACGGATGCCGTTACGGTTGCGCTCAGTCCAACCCGCCCGATCAAGCAGCTGATTGGCTTGCCGAATATCGTACGTATACGCCCGCCCGAGCTCGTGCAGGTATTCCGGCGAGCTTTGACTTAGCGCACCGTTGCCTTCAAATGGCAAAGAGCCAAGAAAGGATGTGTCAACCGCGGCCTTTCGATCAGTAGAATAAGCGAAAGCCTTGCGGACGAGCACGTCGTCAAAAGGAGGCCTGGCCGCATACAACGCAAGGCGTAGAGGAGTGCCGCCGGTAATATGCCGCAATATTCCAAAGCGGGAATTAGCGTCTTTCCATGCAATGGCCGGGATATCGTATATGGCATCGGTCTCGCCTGTGATCAGCGAGCCGTATCGGACAGTCTGATCTGGCAGAAACTTCCAGCTTATTCCGTCAACGTAAGCCGGGCCCTGGTGTTTCGCGGTGGCCGGCGCCGAATTGTAGTCAGGATTGCGGCGGAAGGTGACTTCCCGCCCATGGCGCCACTTGTCGACGATGAAAGGACCCGAGCCGACCGGATTCTCGCAATTCACCGCAAGTCCACGTTTGAGCGCGGATGGCGACAGAATGCCTTGTGAGGATTGGGCGAACACATTGAGCAAGGGCTGGAACGGCGTCTTCAAGGTTACCTGCAGCCTCTGAGGAGCGATTGCCTTTGCCGATTCGAAGCTGTCGCTAAGATAGGGAGCAGCAGTGGGATTGCGAAGATCGGGGTCATTGCTGAGCCACCCGTTGATATTGTCAGCGATGGCCTGCGCATCGAGAGCAGTCCCGTCCGTGAACTTCACATTCGGCTTTATCTCGAATGTGTACACCTTTTTGTCGTCGGAGATGGTCCAGGACTCGGCCAACCATGGCGCAATCTTGCCGTCGTCGCTGCGAGCAACCAGATTGTCGCTGTATTGGCGTTGCAGGTACCATTGCTGCACCCACCCGCCGAACAGGCAGGCAGGCTCTTGAAAATGCCCATAACGGATAACGCCTCCCCGCTTCACGGCTACCCCTTCTTGAGCACGAACGCTGGGTGCCCATTGAGACAGGCCTGAGAGCACGGCAAGGGTAACCGCCATCTTTCTTGCTAGATGGCTCGACTGGCCAGTGAAGCGCCTCGTGGGTCGCGCAGTCGGTAAAAGCATATCCAGGCTCCGGAGCATTGGTGTTGAGGAAATGTCACAGCGGTGAGCCAGCTGTGGCTCTTGCCGGCTCGAAAGGAATCGAAATCCCGAAATGCTCTCGCAGTGTCTGCCCCCGATATTCTCTGCGAAACAGTCCGCGCTTCTGCAGGATGGGCACCACATTGTCGACAAAGGCCGGAGTGCCATCCGTCAGCACGTCCGGAATGATATTGAAACCATCGACCGCACCGGCGCGGAACCATGCCTCAATCGAATCCGCGATCTGCTCGGGTGCGCCCACGATCAGGCGATGCCCAAACGCTTGAACGGCACTGATGATCTCGCGAACCGTCCGGCCTTGACGTGCGAGGACTTCAATCGTGCGATGGTGGCCGACAGAAAACGGAACCTTATCTGCATCGGGCAAAATCTCCTGCGGGATGGTCCTTTCGAGGCTAAGCTTCTCGACTGCCACGCCCATGCTTCGTGCAAGAGCGGCCACGGCGCGCTCTAGATCGAGCAACTCGTCCAGCTGCTCTTTGCGACGAGCCGCCTCTTCCTCGGTTCCGCCGATGCAGGTGACCAGGCCTGGCAGGATGAGCGGAGCCGCGGAGCGTCCGAATTGCCGAGAGAGCGCGCGCAGGCGCGCGGCCTCCTGCAGCGCCGTTGCCAAGTCCCCGGCTGCCGCAAACACGACATCTGCACTGCGGGCACCAAGCCGTAATCCGGGCTCCGAACCGCCTGCCTGAACGATGACGGGATGACCTTGCGACGAAGCGGGATGCGTAAGTGGACCTCGGATACCGAAGCTATTCGTAGCCGGGTCGAGTAGCCGGAATTGCCTTTGATCTGCGTAAACTCCCGCAGCCTGATCGGCGATGATCATCTCGTCGCCCCAGCTCAGCCAGAGAGCACGGACGGTTTCAACGAAGTCCTCGGCGCGTCTGTACCGATCCGCTCGTGCGATCTCATGACCGCCAAAGTTCGCAGCCGTCGCCGAGTTCGAGGTCGTGACGGCGTTCCAGGCGACGCGGCCGCCGCTGATGACATCGAGAGATTGAAAACGCCGGGCGAGATTGTATGGCTCATTGTAGGTTGTCGACGCGGTCGCGATCAGCCCAATCCGCTCCGTTTCGCGGGCAATCACAGAGAGAACCAACGTAGGCTCGAGCCCGTTCAGCGGCGGCTCGTGCGTAATGTCGGAACTTATCGCGGGCGTGTCGGCGAGGAATACGGCATCCAGCAGACCGTGCTCCGCAAGCTTCGCGGCCCGGACGTAGTGCTCGATATCGAAAAAGGCGCCTGGATCTGTGCCCGGCCAGCGCCACGCGGCAGAGTGCCCACCAGCGCCATGAAGATTCAAACCCAGGTGAAGCATGGAGTTGACCGAAGACATCACACCTCCGAATGCGACGGCCTCTGAGCCGCTCGCAGGGTTTTGTAAACAAGCCGATCTCCGCCTGCGATTTCGGCGGCCACCCAGCCCTTTCGCGCAGGGCCGCCCTGAATGCCCCCGAGCAACCTATTTGAGAGCGCTGATAATAGGGCGCCGATTGATGCCAGGCGGGTATCACCAAAGAGGCCTTGGCTAGGCCCTGCGATGTTCTCCGAGCCGGCGCGCCCCAGAAGACCTACGACCACGATAGTTGCCAAATGACGCCCAACTATGTGCAGCTCGTTTGCATTCCCGATTTGATTCCACACGAGTGCACTCACACCGGCTCTCCACTATTCATCTAAAGGCTCGCTTCGTTCTCAGGAAGGTGCTGTCGACGCGCCCATTCGCGATCGTAACGCTTGGACCGACCGAGCGAGCTCAAGCTATTCGATCTCTAGAGGTCGAGAGCAGCCAAACGCAATAGTTGAGTATTTCAATCTTACATCCTCGGTTGGCATCCTCTTCTATTCGATGTCGATCTTCCCATCGCTAAACCAGACTGCTCTCTGGTCATGTTCACCGAAACGTCAATGCATGATTACCGCGACTTCAAGCGGCAACCGCCCGGCTCGCAGCTAATAAATCGATGCGTTCGACGACACATAAGACATTTGGCGCGACAGTTTTGATCAACCGCTTCTGCCGCGGTTGAAAGTTAAGGCCAGCCAATGAGGTGAAGCCGAGCCCATCATTCAATAATGCGATGAAATATTCCAAATTCTCGATTCCTCGGTGACACAATCCTGGCAGCTGAGATTGCTACTTGGTCACGCGCGCCCCGAAGGCCGCATTCCTTGGCGGGCTGGATCAGCTGCCTCAGGAATCAGCCTCAATCTGCACTCGGCTGACGCGGTGCTGAACCGGCGCAAACGCCGGTGGTGAGGTCGAAAGAAATTATGCAACACAGAGGCGTTGCAATTCAGCACGAAGCGTCGGCAGGCGAATGGCGCTACAGTTTGAGATGGGCGGCAAGACGTCCAGCGGCAAAGCCCGAACGAGATTGCAGCTTCGTGCAGTCCGTCGGGTCAACGATAGCATTAATCGCGAGCTGCATCGCCGTGCAGAAAGTCAGAGTTGATATTGCCGTGGATGCTTCTGTCGGCTGCGCGGCTCAATCTCTGCCGTCTTGGGATCAGGGATGCCAGTTAACCCGCATATCGAACTTGATGCGCACGCGCCGCACTGGGCGCAATTCGCGATTGGACATCGCCATCAGACAACGAGCGGTATTTCTCCCATTTTCGCCTCAGCTCCCGGCCGGGCGTCCACCCGTTCGCATCGCAGCATCCCCGCCGGCATGGTGGGACGAAGGGCACATGCAAATCGTTTACTTGGCGGACAAGCGGCCCTGACCGCGACGAAGCCGACGCCTTGCTGACGCTCAACAGGATAATGGAGGTGGACCTTCGGAGTCGCCGACGACAAAGACGGCGAGCAGGCGCTGGACGTCGTCGCGAACCTAATGGCGGCTGTAGAGACGTTCTGAAGCTGGCCGGCCGTGGCCAGTTTACCCAGTTCATCCTGATGGACGGCTCGAAGATGGATGCACGCCTCCGCGACCGAGTGGGTCTGCCACGAATTCCCGGCCGCGGGGATCCCCAATCCCGGTAGCTTCGTTGGCTTCGGCCTTCGATCAGGTATTTGCGAAGAAGGGCCGCGGCGGCTGCTTGATTGTCCTTGAACGACAGGGACTCACGAAATGCGTAGGGCCAAAACAATCTCACAAATCGCCGCGGTCACTGCCCGCCAAGGTATCGTTGCCTGGATCACCATAATGCTTAAATCCTTGGTGATGGCAGACGCATCGGAAAAATTTTGCCGAGCCAGTACACTGATGACCAGGTTCAGGCCCAGCGGGTCGGATATTATCTACTTCGTGTGAACGTAGAGAACGCGTTGCTTATCGGTGATCCTGTCGATTTCCTGGAGCCAGCGGTCGAAGTTATTCAACTCTACCTTGTGGGCCCACATACGCGTTGCGGCTTTCTCAGCACGCTTACAACGTAAGATTATCTGCCATAATACAGGAACAAATCTTCCACCCTCGAAGACTCGAACAATCCGTCCGCGAAGAGATTGCTCGCGACACGATTAGGTCTGTGCCTGATCAGCTGATTCTGATGGCGATGGCGTGGGAGGGCGAGAAGACTGCGCTGCAGCAAGATCCCAGAGCATATAGGTCGCAGCTTCGCCGTAGCACGCTAACTTTGCGCGCAATTCCGCATTCGTCGTGACTGACCGAAAGCCGAACTGTTCCCATAGCGGCCGCGTGGCATAGACCGAGACCAACGCTAGAACTGCACCCGACGAGCGTGCGAGTTGCTCGAGCGTCCGGATATAGGCCGCCGCTACACCACCGCGGGCGAAGGGCAACACGGCCACGTCGTGCACGTAGAGGCAGTCCGCATCGTCGGGCAAGCTTGCTAGGAAGCAATCGAGCGGCGGAATCTGATACTGCTTCCAGGGGTGGGCAAGGCCGTAGCCGACTATCCCTTCATCCCCGACGAGCACGCGGCAGCCGTCGGGACAAAGCCGCATCTTCTCCGCAAACACGTCAGGCCGCTCAAAAAGATCGGGATGGATGCGCTCTGCGATCGCGATGATCGCAGCAATGTCGGTCGTGCTGGCCGGACGCCAACGAGGCTTGCTCACGTCTATCCTCATCCCCTCTCATTCGTCCAATCGATTCGGTCGCTACCATGGGCGCAGCGAAGAATATCGCTGCCATCGTCGCAGGACAACACGCCGCTCGGCTCCCGAATCGTGATCCGGTTCAGATACCGTTTCCCGCTCGCGTTACGGCGGGAGTCGTTGACTCGTCCGGAAAGACTACAAGTATGAAGCGCGGTACGGAGGTAAGTGGCGGCAATTGATCAAGTACGAAACGCTTGATGATACTTGAGGAAAAGGATCTCTCGGCTTTGCTCCTCCCGGCCAGAAGAAAGGCAATGGATTTCTCTCCTTCGGCAAGTCGTGGCGGCAAGATCTTCCAGCGTCCACAAGCCCTGATCCATCAGCACTACGGACTGCGCCGCAGCGCCATCGTTGTCGCGCGCCATGGAAAATTGCCCCCTCAGCGTCACGAGGAATTGCCCCTCCTCGGATAGCTGAGGAGAGAGTGAATGAAGCAGGAACAAATCACTGAAGACTTGCCGTGGAGTGATCCACGGGGGCAAGCGATGAAGACGCCGGATGACGTGGCGGAGATGTTGCGCCTGAGAGCGTGCGGGTGGGATCTGAAGCGGATTGCGCGGCAGCTTGGCTGCAGCCATCACACGGCGAAGGATTACGTGGCGGCGGGCGGGGTGAAGCCGTTCAAGTCGCCTGAGCGGCCGAAGCGTCTCCACGGCCTTGAGGGTTGGCTGCGCGAGAGGCTCATTCGGCATCGCGGCAATGGCGACGTGGTGCGCCAGGACCCTTGGCCGAGAAAGGCGTGACAGTCAGTCGGCGGACGCTGCAACGTGCCGTGCAGCCCTATCGCCAGGCGCTGAAGGCGGAGGCGCTGGCGACGACGCGGTTTGAGACGCCGCCGGGCCGACAGCTGCAGATTGACTTCGGGGAGCGCCTGGTCGAGCTCGGAGGAGCGAAAGTCAAGGCATTCGTGTTCGTGGCGCTCGGCCACTCGCGACGGCTTCATGTGCGTGCGTTCCGGGCCGTGAGGCAGGAGCATTGGTTTGCCGGTCTCGAGAGCACATTCACGACCTTCGGCGGTGTGCGCGCGATGCCTCAGCAGGACCGATGCAGGTCGTCTACGGCGACCACGGGCGAGAACTCGTCACTACGAAGCATCGATCGCTGAAAAGATCGACACCGACATAACTGCCTTTCTCGATTGGTACAACACCGAAGGGAAAATCGATCCGCTCATCAAGGCCGCAATCGCGCGTCTGTGGTTCGTGACGATCGATCCCTGTGAAGACGGCAATAACGTATCGCGCGCGCCATTGCCGACATGTCGCTTGCGGCTCCGGAAGGAATTCCGCAGCGCTTCTACAGCATGTCCGTTCAGATATGACGTGAGGGAAAGACCGACTACAACGTGCTGGAGACCACCGACCTCGGACGTCACGCCGTGGCTTGAGGGTTCCTGGGCCACCCTGAACGCGCCTTCAGGGGGCAGAAACCATTCTCGCGGCCGTGCTTGAAAAGCGGACGTCTGGAAGTGGCAGTCGCGAGACGTAGACCGTATCGTGACCGGCTAGGCGGAGCGCATGAATTTGGCTAGCCTTCCAACCAATGAGGGAGTGAGACGTTGCCGCAAGGACAGTAGGCCGGCACATTGAGCCGCCATCAACGGTGCTTCGACTGCGCCGCGTCGAAGCGTGGCGGAGAGTGCGGCTAGAGCGACTGCTCAGCAAGAGTGATCCGGACAGGACCAAGCGCATTCGCGCCGCGCGTCTGTATCTGAAAGCTGGCGCTCGCCGGATGGCCGCTGAGCGCGGGATCATTGATCGCTGATGTGGGAGTTCGACAGCATCCTGCGGGGCAAGCGATCAGCGGGACAACATAAAGACGCCGGGCGTCGTCGCGAAGTTGGCTTCGGGTGCAATCTATATGCATCACGGTACGCTGTCTCCGTGCGGAGCGCTTCGCGAAACTGGTTCGCAGGCAGATAGCTTGTCTTCCCCGATAGCTTCGTGGACATCTTGATCCAAGAGAATTCTGCCCCGTTATCACCGGCCCACTGTGCTGCTCTACTGATGGGCCAGCAACGTCGCGGCCGCGCCGCCGCCTGTCGCAGTGAGACCCGGGCCGCAACCCGATCGACAAGCCATCCCCGCATAAGCCAACCCACTGCAAGCGCCAGCAGATGCGTTCGCCACTGCGATCAAGGAATGCAGGGCAAAACGACTATCAGGCGAGTTGAAGGGCTTCGCCTAACCCAGTGTCCGAACACTCGCATCATCGCGGCTTTCAGAAAGGCGATCTACAATACCTTCATTTGATAGTGCTCCTGACGACAAATCGCATGCAGATTGCGAAGCCTTGACCAACAGCAGTTGTCAGAAGCCAGACGCCAGCGTGGCCAATTAACAGGCGTTCGCTAACATGGTCACGGCGCAGAAAGCCCGAGACGCGATAAGGTCGAATAAAAAACAAAGCCGCCCGCGCGGCGGCACTTCTGTGTGAAAGAAGGCGCAACCTGTTCCGCCCCCGCCAATGTTGCCACAAGCGCGACATTGCACGCGAAGGTGCAACGACCGTCCGCCCCCGCTGCCGCATTGGGCGTCTTTCTCTATCTTTCGCTGACGATTGCCGCGATCAGTTCAATGCCTGAATGGGGCTGCAAGAGGCGGGCATTTTTATTGCACACGTTGTCATGAGGCTCATCGTGCATGCTTCATGTCAATGTGAAAAACCGGCGCGCAGACCGGCCGCATCAAGATGGACGTGCGGCGAGTGGACCGATCTGGATAGCGAAAAAGCTATAAGTCCCGAGTCGTAGAATTCGAGTATATTGCCGATCGTTGCGCCCAACACGGCGCTGCCGGTCAGGTCTGAAGCTGACTGATCTCGATGAGCGTGTGACCGAACGGTACCTTAAGTACCGAGCGCGGAAGCTGTGCATCCAGGCGGGCGACCGGGCGGCGCTGAAGCGGTTGCTATCGGTGTTGCGCGAGGCGGGCATGATTGCACCTGCGCCACTGCCGCCGACCACCCCGGAGCACCAGATATTCGAGGGGTTTAGTGATTATCTGCGACAGGAACGCGGGCTGGCGCCGAGGTCCATCATCTGCCACCTGCCATCCATTCGCCGCTTCCTGCGTGAGGTATGCCCTGCTGGTGCCCGCGATCTCGGCAACATCAGCCGGGAGGGCGTCACCCGCTACATCGAGCGCCACGCCCGGGATGGGAGCGCGGAATCCGGGAAGCGGATGTGCTGGTCGCTGCGCGCATTTCTCCGATACCTCCATCATAAGGGGGTGACTCGGCTTGCACTGGCGGATTGCGTACCGTCGGTCAGGCAATGGAAGCTCGCAAGCCTGCCGACCTATCTGTCCGCCGCGCAGGTCCAGAAGGTCCTCGATGGTTGCGATCGGGCCACCACGATGGGACGGCGGGATTATGCCATCCTGATGCTGCTGGCGAAGCTCGGTTTACGGGCTGGCGAGGTCGCGACCCTCACCCTGGATGATATCGACTGGCGATCCGGCGAGATGCTGATTCGCGCCAAGGGTCGGCAGCGAGCGCGAATGCCGATGCCTCCAGACGTCGGTGCGGCCATCGTTGCCTACCTGCGGGATCGCCGTTCGACGTCGTCGTGTCGCCGGCTGTTTCTGCGCACGCCGGCGCCTCACGTCGGCTTTGCATCCGGTTGCGTGATTACGGTGATCGCCAAGACCGCCCTGGAGCGCGCCGGCGTCCGTGGCTACGCCCACCACGGCGCCCACATCTTCCGACACAGCCTTGCTACCGAGCTTCTCCGATCCGGCGCCACCTTGTCAGAGATCGGCCAGTTGCCGCGACACGAGAGCCATGACACCACGCGCATCTATGCGAAGGTGGATATCCAGAGACTCCGCACATTGAGCCTGCCGTGGCCGGGAGGCGCGCAATGACCACTCTGCGATCCGCACTCGAGCAATATGTGAGCATGCGCCAAGGGCTTGGATACAAGTATCAGCAGCAGGCCCGGCGGCTCGCCAATTTCGTCTCCTTCATGGAGGAGCGCAAGGCCGTGACCATCACCACGAAGCTCGCCGTCGCCTGGGCGACTCTGCCACCCGATCGTCACGCATCCTGGGTCTTGCGATTGACCGATGTACGCGGTTTCGCGCGCCATGTCGCGAACATCGATCCCGGGACGGAGGTGCCACGCGCCGGGATCTTGCCACCCCTGAAGCGTGCCAAGCCCTACGTCTACAGCGATGCGGAGATCGAGGCGTTATTGAAGGCGGCACGTGCCCTGCCTCCCGCAAACGGACTGCGGCGCTGGACTTATCATTACCTGTTCGGGCTGATCGCAGTGACCGGCATACGTCTGTCCGAGGCGATCGGGCTTGAGCGTGCCGATGTCGATCTCAAGGAAGGCTTGCTCACAGTTCGAGAGAGCAAGTTCGGCAAATCACGCCTCGTGCCCTTGCATCCGACGACCCGTGCAGCTCTCCGCAGCTACGCCAAACGGCGAGATGCTCACCTCGGGTCGTGCTGCGGTACGCACTTCTTCTTGGCCGAGCGCGGTGGCCGATTGCGGCACCAGTATGTTCACCGTGTTTTCTTGTGCTTGTCCCGCGAGATCGGCCTACGGCGCCCGGGCGACCATAGCGGGCCACGCATACACGATTTCCGGCATCGCTTCGCCGTCCGCACACTTCTCGGCTGGTATCGCGACGGGACCGATGTCGAGCAGCAGCTTCCGGCGCTTTCCACCTATCTCGGCCACACCTGCGTGCGCGACACCTATTGGTATCTTTCGGCCTGTCCGGAGCTGATGGAAGGGGCCGCCCGCCGTCTCGACCGGCGCTGGGAGGTCAAGCCATGAAGCCAAGCAGCAACCTCGCCGCGCTCATCGAGCGTTACTTCACCGTGCGGCTCATGCACGAGCGCAATGTCAGCGCCAACACGATCGCATCCTATCGAGACACGTTCCGGCTGCTGTTCACGTTCGCACAGGCGCAGCTCCGCAAGCCGCCGTCGGCCTTGGCCCTCGACGATCTAAACATGCCCTTTATCAGCGCGTTTCTCGCTGATCTCGAGACGAAGCGGGACGCCAGCGTCAGGACGCGCAACCTGCGCCTGACCGCGATTCGCTCCTTTTTCCGGTTCGTGTCTTTCGAGGAGCCGGCTCACAGCGCCCTGATCCAGCGCATCTTGGCGATTCCAAGCAAGCGTCACGACAAGCGCCAGGTGCATTTCCTGGCACGGTCCGAGATCAAGGCGATTCTTGCCGCTCCTAATCGCACGACTTGGCTCGGACGTCGCGATTATACCTTGCTGCTGCTTGCGGCCCAGACCGGCTTGCGCCCGTCCGAGCTGATCAGCCTCGACAGGGGTGCCGTCCACCTCGGCACCGGCGCGCATGTGCGATGCGTCGGAAAGGGTCGAAAGGAGCGATGCACGCCACTAACCGCGCACGCGCGCGGCGCCCTCCAGGCATGGCTCAAGGAACCGGCGCGCCACGGCGCAAACGCGCTGTTCCCCAACATGCACGGTGGTCGGCTCAGCGCCGACAGCGTCCAATCGCTCCTGGCCAAGCATGTGCGTGTCGCCAGCGAGAGCTGTCCGTCACTGGCGTCCAAGCGGGTATCGCCGCACGTGCTCAGGCACAGCGCTGCGATGGAGCTGCTGGAAGCGGGCGTCGATTGCTCGGTAATTGCGCTGTGGCTCGGTCATGAGTCGATCGAAACAACGCAGACCTACCTGCATGCCCATCTCGCACTCAAAGAAGCGGCCCTCGCTAAGCTCAAGCCGTACGCACACCGCAAGCGAACCCGCTTCCAGCCGAGCGACCGCCTGCTCGCCTTCCTTGAGGCGCTGTAAGATGCCAGACTATGCCGAATGGAAGCAGGACGACGATCGCTCGACCAGCGGCAAATCCGCGCGAACGACGGGCTCTTCCCAAAACCATTCGGCATAGTTCGGCGGTCGGCATAAACGGCAAAACTCCATGAACTCGATCCTCAGATCTATCTGACGGACGTGCTGGAGCGGATTGTCTCCGGGCGAACCAAGAGCCACCAGCTCCACGAGCTGCTCGTCTGGAACTGGAAGGCGGCCCGTGAGCGCATCGCACAGGCTGCAGCATGAGCCCACGTCGCCCTAAAGCTTCATCGTCGATGGCGGCCGCCGCCATGCCGCTTGCGGAGCTCGAGCAATGGCTCCAGGCTCGCGTCGATCAGCATCCTGCCGCCACCGGTCTCCCCATGCTCGACGGCTACGTCGCCGCGATCGTGGCCGGACCGGTGTCGATGAGCCCGCTCGATTGGATATGCCCACTGCTTGCCATCGATGCCGATGCCTTCAACCACGGCGGCACCCCGGAGTTCGCTGCGATCTCCGCCGTCGCGCTGCGTCATAACGAGATCAGCCAGATCCTTTCCACCACGCCTAACCAGTTCGCCCCGATGCACCGGCGTCAACCCAACGGCGTCGTCGATCCGCGACCATGGTGCCAGGGATTCTACGCCGCGATGCGGCTCAGGCTGTCGGCGTGGGCGCCATTGCTGGACGCCAACAACGTCAATCACCGCCTGCTGCTGCCTATTCTGCTTCACTGTCGCGACGATCAGGCCGGTCCGCTGCTCGGACCGCCACGGACCGGCCGCGAGACCCGAGACTCTCTGCGCAACGCCCACCTCGATATTCCCGCAGCCGTCGAGGCCATGCGCCAATACTGGATGCCGATCCGCTACGCACGCTAATCACCGCCGACGTGGGAGCTCATACCGGTTACGAATGGCAGGCTGCGCGCCTTTCGAATCTAGCCCTGTAAAACGACGAAACAGCTTCGACTTGTTGAAGATGTAACCGAAGAGCGGAAAGAGCTCAGTTGGTACGCCGCGTACGCAACTTTTGCTTTTGCTACAAGCTGAATTGAATTACTTGAAGCCAGCACGCGTAGACCTCTTCGCATCACCTTCATTCGGTGAATCGGGATCATCTTTTAGCCAAATTGCAAATTTGTTTTGCGAGATCCGCCAAGAGATTGGTGGTGCCTAAGCGGTATACTCTCCTACCGCTGCCCTAACGGGCGTTTCCTCCCTTGACTTGGCCGCCGGTCCTATGGATCGGCGGCTCATTTCGGTATCGGGTCAACGCTTTCAGGATTGAGGGAACCATAGATCAAATCTGGAGCTCGACGACGACGGCGCTGGGGGGCCATGGTGTATCGGGATTGAAACTATTTATGCAGCATAGAGGTGTGCAATTCAGCATTCGAGAAGTATTGCCGGGCGAGTGGCGCTACAGTTTCCAACTCGATGGCAAGACGATCAGTGGCCGAACCCGAACGAGGTTGGAGCTTCTTGCGGTTCGTCGGGTCAAGGATCGCATCAATCGTGAATTGAATCGCGGCACGGAACATGTGAGTTGATATAGAGCTGCGCTCCTGTTCCAAATGCTATTGGGGCGAAGCCGTGGGCGCGGATTCCGCCATTCCGCCACCTGCTAATCTATCAGTGCACATCCACCGATGATAACGAATTTTCATTTTAGACACGGACCGCTAGCTAACTAAGGGGGCATTGCGTGCCAACGAGCTATGCGGGAAAGTGGGTGATGACGGGTTGAGAGAGGCGGCGTATCGAGGCGGGTGTCGAGCCTGCCAGAACCTCTCGAGGAGAGCGATACGCCATGAACGAGACTACCAACATCCTGCCCTTTCGTCAGCCGTCTGCGGTTGACGATCCACTGACAGAAATTCTGCGGAACGGAGCCCGTGAGTTGCTCGCCCGGGCCGTCGAGATCGAACTGCAGGCATTTCTGGAGACGACGGCGGAGCTGAAGCTGCCGGATGGCCGTGCCAGGGTGGTGCGGCACGGCTTTGGCCCTGCGCGTAAGATTGCCACGGGGATCGGCGCGATCGAGGTCGCCCGGCCCAAGGTCAGAGACCGCGGTGCGGCCGGAGCTGATCGGATCCGCTTCACCTCGGCGATCCTGCCGCTGTGGGCGCGGCGGACGAAGAGCCTGGATGCCCTGCTGCCGATCCTCTATTTGCGCGGCATCTCGACCGGCGATTTCCAGGAAGCGCTTTCGGCGCTGCTCGGCAAGGATGCACCGAACCTGTCGCCATCGGTGATCTCGGGCCTGAAGGCGCAATGGCAGGGCGAGTACGAGCGCTGGCAGAACCGCGATCTGTCGGCCCGGCGCTATGTCTACGTCTGGGCCGACGGCGTCTTCCTGCAGGCCCGGATGGAGGACCACAGCGAATGCATGCTGGTTTTGATCGGCGCGACGCCCGAGGGCAAGAAGGAGTTGATCGGCTTCCAGGTCGGCGTGCGCGAGAGCGCCCAGAGCTGGCGCGAGCTTCTGATCGACATTCGTCGGCGCGGACTGCAGGTCGCGCCAGAACTGGCGGTCGGCGACGGCGCACTCGGCTTCTGGAAGGCGCTGGACGAAGTCTTCCCCGGCACGCGGCGGCAGCGCTGCTGGCAGCACAAGACCGTCAACGTGCTCAACAAGGTTCCGAGCTCCGTGCAGAGCGGCATGAAGAAGGCTTTGCAGGACATCTGCATGGCGCCGAGCCGAGCTGCCGCGGAGCTTGCACTCGAAGCCTTCGCCGAGAAATACGGTGCAAAATATGCGCGCGCAGTTGATTGCCTGGCCAAGGATCGCGACGATCTGCTGGCGTTCTATGACTTCCCTGCGGAGCATTGGATCCACTTGCGAACCACCAATCCAATCGAAAGCGTGTTCGCCACGGTGCGGCACCGGACGGTTCGGACCAAAGGATCGCTGTCGCCGCAGACCGCGAAGCTGATGGTGTTCAAGCTCATCGATGCTGCGTCCAAAACCTGGCGCCGATTGAAAGGAACAAATCAGTTGCCCAAGATCATCGCTGGTGTCAGATTCGCCGACGGCATCGAGGTCATTCCGACCCAGCAAAGCCACGCCGCCTGATCGGCTCCGTCACCCAGATTCAGGCATAGCTCCGTGCCAACATACCTGGCATCTTACGATATAAAAGAAACTAGCCCAGATCCACATTCCACGTTTCTCAAGCAAGCCGCGGCCCACAATTGGAAACTTTGGATACTCGCCACCAACAACATCTGGTATCGCCTACCGAACACCACTCTTGAAGGCACCTTCGCGAATATCGAGGCGGCGAAAGCAGCATTGGAAGCAACTCGCGCCGCCACCGAAAGGGAGATGGGACGGACCGTAACGATGAACAAATGGATCATTGTCGACTACGGAGCATCGAGCTTTAATTCGGATCAAAGACAGAATGTGTGACTCAGCTATTGGAGCAACCGTTCCGCCTCAGGGCCATAGGGACTATCGCATAGCGCTAGCTAAGATTGGCTTGCAACCTCGAGAGACAGCTCATAAAGTAACGTGTATTGAATGGAGCCATTACCATGTCCGACGAAAAAGACGGTTCGCAGCCCGTCAACCAAAATTATACTCCCGAAGTCATCAAAAACTACAGACCCGCGACGCTGCCAAACCAGCAGCATCCGGGTCATGGGGTAGACGGAAATTATATTCCGACGACCGATACGATTCCTAGTTCACCACCGCCGAAGCCAAAGAAGTAATTCGATTTAAATCCGGCGACGGAGATCTACTCTCGCGATTTGATCGGCGGGAATATACGTAATCTCGTGCCCCCAACTTGCGTCAATGGGATCTGCTACTGGAACGAACCCTACGCCGCGTTTGCTTTGTTTGTCGGTAAGTTTGTCGGTGACATACATTAAGATATCGCCTTTTGCGCCCAATACGCAGGGACCATTCGGGCTCGCCTGAAATCTCGAAAGGTTGTCGCACATCAGCCAAGTCCCATCCTTCAACTGAACGACTAGTTGAGTCGCCACACATCGTTCTCCATGAAGTGCCATCCAAGCGCTTGGTAGATCGTCCGAATGACTGATGCGCGTTGCTCGCAGCATGCGTTCAAAGCGAGGCCGCCCGAGCACTCTCCACGAGGCGCCAGCAGCCAGCGCAAAAAGGAACGTGATGCCTGATGAGACTACCAGGGAAAGATTGAGAACCCACCGGCCAGAATAGAATGCAAAAGCGGAGACGAAAGCAAAAACTAAGATCGAAAAGGTGACGTCGGCCGGCTTGTGGTGATCTCTAATTCCAACGTTCGCAATATAGTATGCGACGTAACCACAAGCGACCAAGAGCAACGTCGACCACGACTGATTCAGCGCTAGTTCGACGGCTTCTTTCGTCATTCGCAAAACGTAGCGCGATTAAGGCCGAGACGCAATCAGAGAGCTGACGTCAGAATGAAAGCGCCATCTTATGCGCCCTGCGCTCAGCTATTTTGCGTTTCAATCGACTCTATCTAGGCGCAGGATTCAGCCGACGCCAAGCGGTCCAGTCGATCGGAACAGGATGCAGCGGTCCGCCGATTTCGTCCTCTGGCCAGCGATCGATGATGCGCTGAGTGACGCCGTCGCGCGAAACGGTGGTGAGTTCGGCAAAACCACCGACGCCACCAAGGCCGGCCAGGATAGCGTTTGGCGAATTGACTCGTTCATGGCAGTCCACTTGATAACCTAGACCCATCTCTACAGCTTCTCTCCGCGTGCCACTGCCGCGATCATCGATCGTATGTGCTTTGCTCCCTCTCACCGAATGGCCGGCGCCCGATCGAAGATGAGTTCGTGGTGATCCACGAAGACCGGAGGGCCGCCGGATCAGGTTGGCGACTGAGCGCAGTCCGGCGTTCTGGACCTATGCCGTCAGTGGCGCTACCCGTCTCCCACCATATAGCGGCGGGGTGCAACTGATCTGGAGGCCGCTAGGAACTGCTTCCGTCGGGCATCGAAGCGGTTCTATGGTGATCTGAGCCTCAAGGCATCGAGCTCTGGCATCATGCCGACCACGCAGCCTAGGGCGCGTGGATCCACCCAGGAAGACCGATGATCGTCTATTTTTCATGCCAGGGCTGCGGCACCAGTTATTCTGCGGTTCAGGAGCCGGCATCCGCTCCTTTGAAGAGCTCGGGCCTTTTTGTCTGCATGCGTTGCGGGAAGCCCGTCCATCATTGGTCAGGAGCCAATAGTTACACTGACTGGAAACGCATGGAATTCGGAGATAGCAAAGATGGCTCGGACCTCCTCTGAGTGAGACGCCGGCTGTGCGCAATTGTTAGTGGATCTGCTGGATCGAAACACCCAATCAACGATTGGTTGGTCTATCACAGGCAGGCACCTCAACGGGAACAGCAAAGCCAGCCTTTACCCGATCCATAACGACCAGCGTCTTGAAGCATTTGATGTCCGGATTCTTGTAGAAGAAGCTTCTGGTGAATTGCTCGTAGTCCTCCATGGTACGCGCGGTCACGTATAGAATAAAGTCAGCATCACCGGTAACGTAGAAGCCATTGACGACTTCAGCTGACGATTTGATGGCCTTCTTAAACCTATCAATGATATCACAACGCTCCCGCTCCATAGTCACAAGTACAAGCATCTGGATGGGTCTTCCAACGGCCTTCGGCGAAACGATCGAGATATCTGCCTCGATGATGCCTTCCGAGCGCAGCCTCTTCAACCGGCGTTGGCACGCGGTTGCAGAAAGCCCCGCTATTTCGCCGATCACCTCGGAGGTCAGACGATTGTTCTTTTGCACCATTTCGAGGATGCGAGCGTCTATCCGATCGTATGGCATTGCATAATAGCTCCAACCCTGAGGCGAATTCACCACCAGATCCAGGCGCGGGCGAAGAGAATTGTCCAACGGCATGAAGGCATGGAAGATTCGATAGGTGTCGGCTCCGGTCTTCTTTACTCGCTTAACTCTCCGGGCATCGAGGCGCCAATCACGGGAAAGCGGCACCGGCCGCTTAAGCATGCTCGATGCCGTGGGCGCGCCGACCGCCTTCGTATCATTGACGGTCTTGGACGTCGACAAACCTCAAGGCGGTTGTCCGCGTTCACGGCTGCGTCGTATCCTCCCGATGCGCTTTCCGAAAGAACTGAAGTGCGTTGCCGCGCATGATCCGGTCAATCAGGTCACGGGTGTCCTCAAGCTCGATCCAGCCTTCGGCGACCAATTGCGAGACAGCTCGTGCGATTCCACGGCGCGCTACGCACGCATGGCCATAAATGGGCTCGACAGCAACATAGTCACCGCCGAAGGTGAAGATCTTGTTGGACGGAACCGCCATCAAGAACTCCTTCAAAAAGCGAACGCCCGCCACCGGATTAATGATCCATGCCCAGCACATGTCGATCGCAGCGTTAGGATAATGTTTGGCCAGCGCGATAAACTCGTGCTCGTATGGGTAGCCGATGTGCATGAGTACGAATCGGGTTTCGGGAAAATCCTGCAGCAGACGGCAAACGTCTGCGGCATTGCTGCGAGTGCGGGCGAGTTGCATCACGCCGTAGCCAGCCAACACGCCTGTGTGCAGTTTGACCGGCAAGCCGTACTCGCCAGCTTTGCCGACGCAATAGCGAAATAGATAGTCTTGCAGCGCCTTGAGGTCCCCAGGACCAAGGGCGTGCAATGCGCCTACTCTGTCGGCATGGTGGGGGAATAGTCTTGCGGCATGCGCCTTGGTGACCGGCTCGAAATCGAGGGCGCGCGAGTAGGCAATTTGCGATTTCACAGCCACGGCTTTGCGGCCGTATGTTGCGAAATAGAAGTCGACAACCTCGAGCCATTCATCGAGCGTCGTCGGGCGTCTACCCGTTTCGGCTTCCACCCACGCAAAGTCAGCAGCACTACACCGGCACAATTGAAGGATGCTTATGTCGTGGTCGAGCAAATCCGGCTGCTCGGTCTCCATAAAGATGCGCTGTAGCGAATTGACGTGGCAGCCTTTGATGTTTGCCAGGTCCAGAATGCGTGCGTAAAAACCCGGCTGAACGGTTTCACGGTATTTCTCGGCGATGCGGGGCAGGCTTTCGGCGGTCAGGTCCTCTTCACCGTAAACGCCACGAAACGTATGGCGCAGCGCCTGGGCATAGCCGGTGTGGCGGATGCGTTCCCAATAGGGGGCGATCAGCCGATATTTTTCCTGGCTCGTAAGGTCCGGCCCGAGAAACGCTCGTAGGTCGGAAGCTGGTAGGCCTGCAACCGCGAGATCCTCGGCAGCATAGGATCTGAATAGATAGGCCCAGTCGTTGCATGGCAAGGTTCGTGGATGGATTGCTCCGGAAAGGCGCTGACTTTCCTCGATCAGATGTTCGTGGGTATCCACAAATGGCGTCTCCTCGACCCATTGCGCGATTTGTCGATCCGCGTCTGTCATCGACTCCCAACCAACCGCTCCGCCTCTCATTTCGCGCTCCTTTTAGGTGACGACATTTGCTTGCGTCCGCATTCACGATCACAACAAGCAATGGACCATTCTGTAGATCCGGTGTTGACGTCGTACCCCGTGGCGACTTCGCGTCGTCGCGGGCAAGCTCAGTAATTGACGACATCACTAGGGTGGGCAACGCGCTCTTTAAGCGCGTCGGTCATTGGAAAATTCAGATTGATGTTTTTCGGCGGGATCGCAGCCACGAACCATTTGTCGTAGATTTTCGTGAACTCGCCGGAGGCCATAAGCTTGGAGAGAACGTCGTCAACTATCTTTTTGAAGTCGGGATCATCCTTCGAGAACATCAGGCCATAATAATAGACCGTACCGTAGTTAGCTTTTAGAAAGAGGAGGTCGGCTGGTTTCGAATAATCCGCCTTCATACCGGCCAAGAGAATGTCAGCCTCCACCCACGCCGCCACACGGCCGGTCGTAAGCAGCAGCAATGATTCCGCATGATCTTTGGCTTGCGCGATAGTAAGATTGAGATCGTCCTCCTGCGAAATGCCTTTGGCAATGCCGAGAGCATCGGACCCCTGAGTTACGACAACAGTCTTTCCCTTCAGGTCTTTCGGTGTCTTGAGTCCGCTTGACGCCTTTGCGAGCCAAGCCGTTTGACTGGCGAAGGTCGCAACGCTGAATGAGACCTGTTCCAGACGCTGCTTATTGCTGGCAGTGCCACCGCACTCGATGTCGATCGTGCCATTCTGGATAAGAGGGATCCGGTTGGACGAGTTGACCGGCGTAAGCTTCGTCTGAATGTCCGGAGTGCCAAGATCAACTTTCAGGCGATCGACGACGTGCGCGCAAAGGTCGAGCGAAAAACCAACAGGCTTCTGGTCAGCGCCGAGATAGGAAAAGGGTATCGAAGCCTCGCGATAACCAATGGTAATCACCCTTTTCGATTTGATGTTGTCAAGCGTTGGCCCCGCCTGGGCCGTGGAGATCGCTATTCCGGTAATCAAAGTCGCTGAAAGCAGTCCAAACATTTTAGCCATGGGATTCCTCTGATTCATATGAGCCGCGCTTTGCTGCCTTCTGTCCTGGGCAACGCGTGCGGTGCCACGCGACCCACGCACGATCAGGCCTCGCTAGGATTGACCCTTCCAACAGCCGGCAGTCGCCTACTGCCCGAACCTGGAAGCAAAACATCCGCTCATTTTCCGCACCGCACATAAACCGGGCAGCACTCAGCCGTGTCTAAATGATAGGCCTCACGATCCGTTTAGCACCATATAAATTCCAGTTTGCGAGCTTTTTTATTTCGAATTTTGATAATATGCCGGCGGGAACGTCGCAAATCCGACAGGTCCACCCGCCCCACTCGTGAGATGCTTCCCGCTCGCCGGCGATCATGTCCAATCGGGAAACACGAAATCCATGCAATGTGCATTTTCGACACTTGGAAATCCGCGCTTGTCATAGTTCGCACTCGGCTCCTTCGCGCGGGCGGCACTCGCATCGAGGCTCTTTCCCGCAGCACAAAGGGTGCACGTTTAGAGCACTGCGGCGCCGACCAAGGCTGGGATGGTCGAGACCGAGCCGAATGGGACGCAAGTCCTGGTCGAACCGGGAGTCGAACTGGCGATGCTTTCGTGGTGTCGTCGGCGTTTCGGGACCCACTGATCACACGGCATCACACCCCGAGGTGTGTTGGGGATACAGCCACTTTCGCAAGTCAATCCCTAGCTAGACTCCAAGTCACACGACTCAAGAAGAGAGCGATCGCCGCCGGCACGGTGACCAAGTCAGGGAGAAGTGGAAGCGGACACCCTGATCACCGAGCTTGATGGGCAGCCCGCGACACGTGTCACGCGGCTGGCGTATCGAAATTTCCCTCGTACATCGGCGAGGTTCTTGAATTGCCCGCCACCAATTTTCATCTTGGCTACGTTTCGGCGGAAAACGCCGCCGGTACGCGCGGCGTTAAGCATTCCTTCCGGCTCCCGATCAGAATGATCTGGCGAGGACATCCGAGTTCGATCGATTCCATGGATCGAACCGACTGCGGCTCGGCTCTTTTGACCGACTTCGGAAGACGACGATCTGCATTCGTTAACTCGTACTTCCTTTTGATCCATGCTCGGGATCTATGATGCCAATCGCGCTCGCGTCGGCCTGGTAAGTCGACGCGGATCGGTCGTTTGGGCAATCAAATCCGGGGAAAGACCCGGCTCCTCGTCAAGTACTTCGCGGATTGTCTTGCCCGAGATCAGCACCTTCTTCGCCAGCTCGGCCGCACGCTCATAACCGATCGCTGGGCTGAGGGCTGTCGCAACCGCAGCGCTGGCCTCGAGGTGTCTAAGACATACTTGCTCGTTTGGCGTGATCCCGGTGACGCACTTCGTGCGTAGCACCTCGATCGCATTGATCAGCAGCTCGAGAGAATGGAGAACATTGTACGCAATCACAGGCTCCATGACGTTCAATTGGAGCTGCCCGGCTTCCGCAGCAAGTGTGATAGTTAGATCGTAGCCGATGATTTGGAATGCGACCTGATTGACGACTTCCGGCACCACCGGATTGACCTTGCCAGGCATGATGGACGAGCCGGGCTGAAGCGGCGGCAGATTAATTTCGTTTAGCCCTCCGCGTGGTCCACTAGAAAGTAGCCTTAGGTCGTTGCAGATCTTCGACAGCTTAGTCGCCGTTCGTTTGAGCATACCGGAAAACAAAACGAAGGCTCCGGTATCCCAACAAGCTTCGATCAGGTTGCCGGCCGCAACGAGCGGGAGACCCGATATCTCGCAAAGTTCCGAAATGGCAAGTGCCTGATAGTCGGGATTGCTATTGATGCCGGTACCGATCGCTGTGCCTCCAAGATTGATCTCCTGGAAGAATGAGGCGATCTCTCCGAGTCGAGAGACATCCTCGCGAAGGGTCGTCGCGAAGGCTTGGAATTCCTGCCCCAAAGTCATTGGGACGGCATCCTGCAATTGCGTTCGGCCGAGCTTTATCACTTCGCTGAAGCAAGTTGCCTTCTCCTCAAAGGCAATCGCGAGGCGCTCAAGTGCAGCCTGGAGCTGCCCGTGGGACAGCAATATCGCAAGCCGGATTGCGGTCGGATAGATGTCATTCGTGGACTGCGACAGGTTGACGTCATTGTTGGGGTGGACGACGTCGTATCGTCCCCGCGGAAGTCCCATGATTTCCAGGGCACGGTTTGCTATCACCTCGTTCATGTTCATGTTGGTCGACGTTCCCGCTCCTCCCTGGAAGACGTCGAGCGGAAATTCTCTCCACAGCACTCCCCGTGCTATTTCGCCGCAAACCTCGCAGATTACATCGGCCTTATTCTGCTCAAGATCTCCGAGGCTCGCATTTGCCCTGGCTGCGGCCATCTTCACGAATGCCAAGGCCTTTAGGAATATGGGAAAGTGGTTGATCGGAATGCCAGAGATCGGGAAATTTTCGATCGCGCGCGCGGTCTGCGGCCCATAGTAAGCTTTGAGGGGGATCGTCACCGGCCCAAGGGAATCGCTTTCAATGCGCTCTGTTGGCGATGCGCTAGTCATATCAAACTCTCATTTCTGTCATGGCTTTTCGGGGAAGACCGTGCGGGCCGCGACCTCAGTGGATGATCTGATTGAGGAAGGCCTTCGCGCGTTCCGTGTTCGGCGCGCGAAAGAAGGTGCTCGGATCGCCCTCTTCCACAATTGAACCGCGATCCATGAAGACCACACGATCCGCAACTTCGCGCGCAAAACCCATTTCGTGCGTGACGCAGACCATTGTCATCCCGTCCTGCGCGAGCTCAACCATGGTTTCGAGCACCTCTTTGACCATTTCCGGATCGAGGGCAGAAGTCGGCTCGTCGAAGAGCATGATCTTGGGCTGCATGCACAAGGCACGGGCTATAGCGACACGTTGCTGCTGGCCGCCCGACAATTGCGCGGGATATTTCTTGGCCTGATCGTGGATCCGGACTTTTCCCAGCAGCATCATCGCCCGGTCATTCGCCTCAGCCTGAGTAAGGCCCCTGACCTTCATCGGAGCGAGCATGCAATTTTCGATCACCGAGAGATGCGGAAACAGGTTGAAGCTCTGAAAGACCATGCCGACTTCACAGCGAACGTTGTTGATATCGCGAATTCGGTCCGTCAGCTCTATCCCATCGACCACTATACGGCCGGCGTCGGGCTTTTCGATATGATTGATGCAACGGATGAGAGTTGACTTCCCCGAACCCGATGGCCCGCAGAGTACGATCTTTTCTCCTTTGGCGACGTTGAGGTTGATGTCGCTCAGGGCATTGAAGCTGCCGAACCGCTTGACGAGGTGCTCGACGACAACCATCGACGCCTGGTCGCCCAGGCTAACTGTGCGCTCTTGTTGCATACTGATCTCCAGGTTGTAGTCCCTAGGAACAACGGGTCATCAGATAATCGATTGACTATCGGTGGGCGCCCGCAATTGCGGAGTTCTTGCGGAGCCAGGCGACAAATTGGGACGCGGCGGAGCTTATGATGAGATAAACAACGGCCACTGCGAGGTACATCTCGACGAGGCGGCCATTGAGCTGTGCCAGCTTCGAAGCCGCACCAAGAAGATCAGTGAGCGATAGTACGTAAACGAGGGACGTATCCTGAAACAGAATAATAGTCTGGCTCAGTATGATCGGGCTGGCGACCCGAAACACCTGCGGAAGGACGACATGACGATACGTATCGAATGTCGACAGGGCGAGAGCCTGGCAAGCCTCGAATTGTCCTTTGTTCACAGCACGCAACCCGACGCGGATGATTTCCGAATAGTAGGCGGCTTCGAACAAGCCAAACGTGATGAACGCCGTATAGGTGGCACCGACTGGAATCGGACGGCCACCGCCTGAGAGGTACCCCAGAACGATGGGTACCAGGAAGAAGAACCAAAACAGGACAAGAATGAGCGGAATCGATCGCATCAGGGCGACATAGCTACGCACGAGCTGGCTCAGAATGCGGAGCTCAAAGTGCTGCACGAGGGCGAAGAGCGTTCCAAGAAACATCCCGACCAGGAAGGCGGCCGCCGTCAAGGAAAGCGAGAACAACAATCCTGACCATAGATAGGGCCACGCCTGCACGACAATCGAAAAATCGAGGCTGTTCATTTCACGACCTCCATATTGCCAGGCAGGGGGCTCTCCAGCTTCATGTCGTCAAAATCTGATCCGACGGCTTCCCTGCCCGGTGCGGTACCGGGAATGCGCACGGCTTTGTCGATGAGCATCATCGTCTGGTAGGCGATCAGAGCCAAAGCAAGATAGATGAGAGTGGCGGCGCCGAATGCCGTGAAGGTTTGGAACGTAGCATCGCTGATTTGGCGCGCCTGAGCGGTCAGCTCCATCAAGCCGATGGTTAGAGCAACGGACGTATTTTTGTAGACGCCCATCACCTCACTTGTCAGACTTGGCACAATGAGCCGAAGTGCCTGCGGCAAGATGATATGACGATACATCAGATATCCGCTTAGGCCGAGTGCGGCAGCCGCTTCGTGTTGCCCGTTTGGCAAGGCTTCGATGCCAGCGCGAACCTGTTCTGCGATGCGCGCGGCGGTGTAGAGGCCGAGGCACCACAGGGCCGGAAAGAAAGATCCCCAAGGCGGCGGTATCTGCTTTATCCAGTCTCCCATGGTAGTTGGAAGAAGCTCGGGCAGGACGAAGTACCAGAGAAACATCTGTACGAGAACGGGGATGTTTCGAAAGACCTCCACGTACAATCGTGCTAAAGCCCGGAAGAAGGGGTTATGTACAGTTCGCCCTATGCCGACGGCGATTCCGATTGCGAACGCAATCCACCAGCCGAAGAAGGCAAGCGCCAACGTCCAACCAAGACCGGAAAGAAGCCAGTCGATGTAACGCTGGCCATCCATGGTCCTTTCAAGAAGAACTCCGAACATCGCGAGCCTCACGATTGCAGGTGCGCATAACGACCATGCTCCGCATGGCTGGTCGTCGTGCGCGTTGCGCCGGTGCCAGTCGACCGCGTCACTTGATTACGCGGCCTTCTCCTTCAGCACGCCAGTAAGCGGAAAGGCGTAATACTCACCCTTGGACGGGATAAGACCGCCGTCCGCTTCGCGTGCGTTTTCTCCAACTATGCCAAATCCTAAGCGGCCCTGAATGACTTTTTTAGCTGGCGTCCGCGGATGAGATGCACCAGACGATCCACATCGGCGGCGGTGTTGAACATGCCGAACGATACGCGAATGCCGTCGCGCTCGGGGGAAACACGCACGCCGTTCTCTTCGAAGTAGCTGAGCCATTCTGCCGCGGGAAGACCAACGACGTAGATATGAGGCGAGCGATGTTCCCGCTGACGCGGACCCACGAGACTAACGTCGAGTTCGTCCAGTTGAGCGATGAGATGATCACCCAGATCGAAGCAATGGTTCTGAATGTTCTCAACGCCGATCTGCTCGATCAAGTCAAGCGAAGCCCCGAGCGCGTGAACTGCGGGAAGATTGAAGTTTCCCAGCTCGAAGCGTCGCGCGCTGGGAGATGGCGTCAGGCAGTCGGGACGAGCGATAAGGTCGTGAGGAATCTCCGCCAAACTGGCAGCGGCAAGATAGGCAGGCTCCAGTTCCTTCAACGCCTTATTCCAATAAAGCAACCCGAGACCTTGGGGGACGAGCAATCCCTTGTGACTCCCGGAGCCGACGAAGGTTGCCTGGGTGGCCTTCGCATCGATTGGAACGATTCCGATTGCTTGCATGACGTCGACGACGAAGTAGAGCTTCTTGTCCGCGCAAAGCGCGCCGATGCTCTTGATATCGAAGCGATGCCCGGCGTGGAAGGTGACGTGCGACAGCGAGATCGCACGGGTCTTTTCGTCGATGCGCGGAAGGAACGTGTCGGCGTTTACGACGTCCGTCATCGGAAGGAAGTCGATCTCGACCCCTTTCTTCTTCAAGTTGAGAAAGGCATAGGTGTTGTTTGGATGATCCCCATGGATCATCAAAACGCTATCGCCGGCTCGCAGAGGCAACGCGTTCGCCGCGATGTTCATGCTTTCCGAGGTATTCTTCGTAAAGGCAATTTCGTCGGCCGACACCCCAAGGAAACGGGCTACTTTGGCACGCGTTTGCTCAACCCGATCGAGCCACACACCTTTCGGTCCGGCGGTCTCCAAGCCTTCACGAAGAAAGGTTTCGATGGCGGCCATTACGGGACGCGCGAGCGGCGCCTGAAAACCGGAGTCGAGGTAGACCATCCTTTCGGCTGCAGGAAACTCCTTGCGCACAGCTTCCACGTCGTAATGACGAGACATTCCCAATCTCCCTTTCAAAATAGCCGCCCGCACCGCCGATTCCCGGGCTTGGTCGTCATCCAAACCGGGCTCGTGCAATGCACAAAAACCGATCAACGACCGACAACGCCAACGTTATGAGCAAACCCGCGTAGGGTCCAAGCCGTTTTTTCATATTTCAGTAGCAATAATTCCGAAATCTGATAATTCTCTTAGATGGAGGTCACAATGGCGGAACAGAAAAACACTGCAGGACCCCTCGACCGGGCGCTCGCCATAGTTGGCCATGTCGCTAATCAGACAAAGGCCGTCTCGGTCGCAGAGATCGCGAACGCCCTTTCGTTACCCGTTCCAACCGCGCATCGGCTTGTCGGAAATCTGGAAGAACGCGGCCTCCTTCAGAAAGCGCTTGGATCGAAGCGCTACGTGGTAGGCAATCAGTTGGTTATGCTGTCCGCCAAGGTCATCGGCGCGGCTTTTCGCACGGCGCGGCGGCACGCGGTGCTGCGCGCGGTTGCCGGCGAGATCGGCGAACAGTGCGAGATCGGTGTCGTGCGCGACAATCTCGTCACTTACGTCGACAGCGTACGCGTGTCCCAACCACAGGGGCTTCAATTCAATCCCGGCGAGGCAGCTCCGCTTCACTGCACCTCGACCGGAAAGATCTACATGAGCCGATTACCCGAAAGAGCGCGTGAAAAGCTATGCCGCTCACTCGCTTTGACGCAATACACTGATAAGACCATCGTGGATTGCGAGACCCTCCTGAAGCTTCTCGAGGAGACGCGCCATCGAGGGTGGGCAAAGACCAATGAGGAATACGTGAAGGGCGTCGTCGGCTGTGCGGTTCCTATCGTTTCTCCGGACCGAGAGCTGATCGCCTGTCTCGGCGTGTCCGTGCCCGCGGCCCGAGTCAGCTTTGCAGAGCTTGAGCGCTTCATTCCTCCACTTCAAAGAGCCGCCGAGCTCCTGTCGCAAACCATCCTTCAGACGGATAGCGAGGACGAAACCCTTGAGGATACTTGAGGAGACGGATCCCTCGGCTCCGCTCCTTCTGGCCGGGAGAAAGAGAATGGATTTCTCCTTCGGCAAGTCGTGGCGGCAAGATCTTCGAGCGTCCACAAGCCTGATCCATCGCCGTTACGGACTGTGCCGCAGCGCCATCGTCAACTAGCATGCCTAGTGGTTGATCGAGATGGAGGGCATCTGGCAAGGTAGATGCCAGGCCAGAGCTCAAACGGGATAATAGTTGCAGTGCGCCGACCTTCATGCACGATCACGGCACCACTCCCCCTGAAACGACAGATCCGCTTGGCGCATCTTTGCCAATCCGACTCAGGCCCGATCCTTGGCACGCACCGCTCGCATGTTGCTGCTCGCTATCATGCACAGTCGTGCCGGACGGCACACTTAGCTGATATAATCCAGCATCCGCTTCTCGCGCGGACCGGTTCAAGGCGCGGGCCGCCATTTGACGCATACAAATTGACCATCGGTGACTGCACGAAGTGTCTTCGGACAATCTCGTCCTGCCCCCCTCTCTATGAGCGACCGCGACCTACAGATTCCTGCCTGGGTCAGAGAGCCCTGCCATAAGACCCATCAGGTGTTCACCTTCCAGATCCCTAAGGAGAGCGCGGATGAACCGCGATGCCGAACTAAGCGGCATGGCCCATGTTGCTTTCGCCAGCCTGATCTTCGTTACTATGTCTTCGGCTATCAAGGTTGTAACGCAGACGATTTCCCCCTTGCAGGTGACTGTTCTGCGTAGCGTCCTGTCGATCCCAATCATCTTCCTTATTCTCCCTAAACACGTCCGCTTCGACTCCCGCCTCCTTTTTTCGAAAGAACATTTTTTCAGATCTGTATTTGGCTATACGGGATTTCTGGCATTCGTCGCTTGTGCATCGAAGCTTCCCCTAACGGTAGCTGCCTCAATACTCTACACGTCACCCATCTGGTCCTTGCTCTTGTCGGCGCTGGTACTGAAGGAGCGGCAGAACATCGCGACGGCCTTTGGACTGATTCTCGGGCTCTTCGGCATGCTTGCCATAGTTCAACCGACCATCAGCAGCGCAGACACATGGATTGTCATTGGCTTGATTGGCGCAGCCCTCGACAGTCTCGCTGTCATGATGATACGGCGCATAGCCAGCGTCGATGCTCCCGAACAGATGGCCCTATACTTTATGCTTTGGAGCTCTGTGATCGGCCTGCCTTTTGCAATCCCTGTGTGGGTTTGGCCGGCACCCGCTGATTGGCCGTTACTGTTGCTTATTGCGGGGTTGGCCGCACTGTTACAGATCGCGCTGGGGCGCGGTTATGCTCTCGTCCGCCTCGCGCGCGCCGCTCCACTCGACTTCGTCCGTCTGCCAGCAAGTTTACTGGTCGATCTGGTCTGCTTTGGCATCACTCCAACTCCTATGATGTGGCTTGGTACCGGACTTATCCTGGTCGGGTCTTCGGCCTGTCTGGCAGAAAGAGTGATACGGAAATGACACTGACCTCTGATCAGGTTGAAAGTCGCTGTCGCGGAAGACACCGGCAAGATAGACACTTCAACGTGAATTGAGTCTATCTACGCCAACCACTTCTCATTGAACAAAGGCAGCCCCTTTGTGTTTTCCTTAACGAAAGCGCTCAAGTTAGCAATACCGTTATGCTTATTGGTCGAAGTAATCACATTTCCAATCAACTTCCCGAGCCGAACGAACTGCGCTTCATCAAAGCCTCTCGTCGTGAGAGCGGCGCTACCGATTCTCAGTCCACTTGCTTCTGATGGCGGACGGTTGTCGAAGGGAATCGGATTCCTATTGGCGATGACCTGGGCTGCCGATAACGCCGCTTCAAGTTGACGACCGCTCATATCCCAACTCATCAGACTGAGAAGCAATAAGTGCGACGAAGTACCTCCGGAAACGAGTGTAGCGCCCGTCTCAAGCAAGCCAGCCTCCAACGCCTTGGCGTTTCTCAACACCTTTCCGGCATACCTCTGAAAAGAGGACGTTTGCACCTCAGCTAACAATGCGGCTCTTGCCGCAATCAGGTCCATTTTAGGCGCCCCTTGCAGTCCGGGAAATATGGCACGGTCGATCGCCTTGCCTAAACGCTTTTTGCACAAAATAAGTCCGCCGCCCCGCGGGCCTCGGAGTGTCTTATGTGTCGAAGTTGTTACAATGTCGGCGTGAGGGAAGGGAGACGGAACGGCGCGGCCAGCAACGAGACCCGCGGTATGCGCTAGATCCACCCAAAGAAGCGCGTCAATCTCACGTGCGATCTCATGCATCTTCCCATAATCAAACAAGCGTGGATATGAAGAACCGCCACAGATGATTGCTACGGGTCGATTCTCGAGCGCGATCGAACGCACCGCATCATAGTTCAGTTGCTCGTCGCTCTTTGACACTCCATAGAAGCACCACCGAAAGTTTTGACCGCTCGCATGGAATGAAGCACCGTGACTCAAATGGCCGCCATCTTGAAGCCGCATCGCCATCAGCCTGTCTTGAGGCTGAAAAAGGCCGTTCATTACTGCGAAATTTGCGATGGTAGCGCTCATCGCTTGCACATTCGCGTGTTCGCATGCGAACGCGGATTTTGCTCTCTCGATTGCCAGCCGCTCTAGTTTGTCAGCATACTCGCAGCCTGACACACAACGGCTTCCCGGATACCCCTCCGCATTCTTGTCGGCAAATATGCTGCCTTCGAACTCCCTGACTCTGGGAGAGGAATAGTTTTCAGAAGCGACTAAGCTCAGCTGGCTTAATTGGCGTTGCTCCTCCAAGTACAGCAGCTCTCCCACTTCTTCGTCAAAGCTTTCGCATCGATTATCCATGACCGCCCCTGCCCACAGTGATGCTGCCGTCGTCGTCAGTTTTTCGCATGCGACAGTTGAGCGAGTTCACGCTCGATACCTTGAAGCTCTTCCAGATCTCTTCCGAAAATTACAAAGTCGTAGGGTCCGGCATCTTGATGGCCCTCCACCATCACAATTGCGCCCCGTCTATCGGCAGGCCTATAGTGAAGCTGCTTTCGCCGCAGCAGATCAATGAGGTCGGGAAATCGAAGCGCAATGGAGACGCAATTTCGGGAAAGAGCAACACGCGCTCCATTTTTGATAGCGCATTCCAATCCTAGCGCGCTTGATACGGCCCTGATTGAAGAGAAGCCTCCGTGGCGCCCGTTTACCTCACATGCAAAGAACCCAACCTCTTTGGCTCTAACGATGTCGACACTAAGTGGTCCGAAATACCCGATTTGTTGGGCGTAGTTGCCAAGACTTTTGCACCACGAGAGAACATCGTTGGGCAAATGATCGAGCAGAGCGCTACTCCAATATGCCCCGCCGTATCCTGGATTGAAGAGGATCGAAGCTACACCTACAAGCTCAACCCTGTCTCTCCTGACATCAAAATGGACGCCCATCGAAGACTCATTTTCACTATATACCTCGACAATCACGGGCTCTTTTACTGTCGGAGACAGCCCAAGTTCATGAACGGCCTCGCGCAAGGTAGCCGCATCAATTTTTGGTGTCGCCACGGCCCGCGTCGCGCCTTGCGACGATCCCGCCGCGCTTTTCGAAATGACGATATTGCCGTCACCACCTGCATGACGCGCCATCTTCAGAATGGCACTCTCAGACTCTGACAGGACTGCACATACGGCTTCGACCAATTGTTGCATGCTTGCACAATTGCTGCCATTAGCGATCGGCACGCCAAGATCGGAGGCAAACTGGCGGAATTTCTCCTTGTCGTTAAGAAGTCGCGTTGCGACCGGGCTTGCTCCAACGTTCTCATCTGAAAACCTTACAGGAAGATTCCCCAAAGCTCTCGCGATGGAAATTGATACCTCGTCAGCGATATACGGCTCCAGACATGAAAATTGAGCACCCATAGTCATCAGACGTAGCGATCTAGAAAAGGCGCTACCGGGCGCGATGTCCTGTTCCGAGATCGGCAGGGGACGCTTGGTGGATGTCGATGAGGTCGACAGCAATTTGATGTTACCTCCACCTTTTAGGGAATTGACGTAGTTCAAGAACTCCTTCGTGACCGGAGTTGGGGTAATAAGCATATCGTCGTCCCTAGCAAGCCAGAGCAGCCTCTTGGCCGAGGCTGCATTTGCTCTCAGGAATTCATCTGATAGCGTATGAGCCGAGGGCGTCATTGCAGCGGAGCCAGTGTTCGCGAGTATGACCCGGCTCATCATTCTCCCCCGTCGCGCGCCTGGTTTACGAGCTCGTTTTCCTTTTCCCACCAGGCAATACAGGAGTCAGCAAGAATGCTGATTGGATCAACGATGTCATCGTCGTCTACCAGACCGTCGGAAATGGCCGACAATTCACTGCAACCAAGAATAATTGCGTCAGGCGCGAAGGGTCTGATCTGATCAACAAGCTGCTTCAGCTTTGGTCGTGCTTCCACGGCATTTCCAGACTTGACATCCGCGATGATCTGAACGGCTTCTCGTTGAAACTCTGCACGACAACATGCGAATTTCTCGCCGAAACACTTCTCATTCGTTTGCGGGTATAGAGAGTGCTGCATAGTCGCATTCGTTCCCAGCAGGATCAAACGAAGTTCGCGAGCTGCGGCGTCCCTCCTGCCGCAAATCACCTTGGCTGTGATCTCGGTTACGTCAATCAAAGCCACCGACAGCGCCTGCTTGATCTCACCAACCCAGAAGTGCGCGGTGTTGCAGGGGATGGCTATCGCTCCACATCCCGCTTGCTCTAACCAATGAGCCCGCTCCAATATCTGCTGCAATGGCGCGTCACTCCCCTCTGAGATTGCTTGTGATCGATCAGTGATATCGGGAAGCGATAAAGCAACATACGGAATGTGATCCTGATCTTTCTCCGCTCGGCGTTTTCGCGCGAGAGATTCCAAGAATTTGGCAGTTGCGAAGCTTCCCATTCCGCCCACTACCCCAAGGGGCCTCCGTTGCCCAAGCGGTCCTGCAAACGGCATATCGAGCCTCGATACAAAGTTCATAGTATGACGACCCTGCCTTTCGCGCTTCTTTGACTGCAACAGCACTTCCGTTCCGCAACCACTCATTCAAGAGGACATGCTCGCGTGGTAGCCAAAACAATTCGCGCTCCTCTGTTGTGACAACGTATGGCGCCGGTTGCAACATTAGGTAATGAGCCGTGCGAACAGCAAAGGGTATGCCAACTCGACAGGAAAAGTGGTCTTCAGAGACCTGATGGAGATTGCGATATTTATAGTTGTCGACACATTGCCTGTGTCACGAATGAGACACGCCGGCGGACGTTATGTGTGTGTGCAGAGCGACAAAGGGGATCGGCGCCATTGAGACGAATTCGGACATTGCCCTGACGGCCATAGAAAATGTAAAGATCGTCCACCGAGGAGCTAATAGAGCGCACATTGCTTATTTGCTGGAGAAATTACTGTCGGAGGCGAGCCAGACCATTCAAACAACGGCTTCCGAAGAAAGGACAAAGAGGCATGTCTTCGAAAATATCCTGTGAAGATAGCCATCACATGCCCAAGCAAACCATTGAAAGGGCCCTGCAGCATGCGGACACGAACCTGAATGCTAGCCTTGACCGGCTCTTCCAACTGCTGCGAATTCCGTCCATCTCGTGCGAACCGCATTATGCACGGCAATGCCGCGAGGCCGCTTCCTGGCTCGCCCATGAGCTATCTGACATTGGCTTCGATGCATCCGTCAGAGCTACGATTGGAAACCCTGTAGTGGTCGGACACAGCAAGCAAGCCACCGGTCCACACGTCCTATTCTATGGCCATTACGATGTCCAACCCGTAGAGCCTCTGCAGGAATGGGAGTCTCAACCCTTCGAGCCGACGCTTAGGGTCCAGCCTAACGGGGAGACCCACATTGTTGCCCGAGGCGCATCTGACGACAAAGGCCAGCTCTTGACTTTCATTGAGGCGTGCCGTGCCTGGAACGCGACAACAGGAAGTCTGCCAGTTGGCGTATCTATGTTGTTCGAGGGAGAGGAAGAAAGCGGCAGTCCAAGCATGGAGGCATTCTTGGACGAATTCGAACATGAATTGCTTGCTGATGTCATGTTGCTTTGCGACACCTCATTGTGGAACGACGCGGTACCCGCGATTACCGTTATGTTTCGCGGCCTATTAGAAGAGGAGGTCCGAGTAACGTGCGCCGACCGGGACCTGCATTCGGGTGCTTATGGGAATGCTGCACGCAATCCAATCCAGGTTCTCGCTGAACTCATCGCCAGCCTGAGAGGCAGGAACGGAGAAGTCGCGATTGAGGGCTTCTACGACAACATATCGGAGTTGGACAGCACTGTCAGAGACGAGTTGCTGAAGCTGAATTTCGACACCGAGCAATTCCTTGGAGCTGTTGGCCTCTCTCAGTCGGCTGGGGACATTTCTTACTCGGTAATGGAGCAACTCTGGACTCGCCCTTCGTGCGAAATCAATGGAATAGCAGGCGGGCATTGCGGAGTTGGCCTGAAAACGATCATTCCGTCCAGTGCCGTCGCCAAGGTCTCTTTCAGGTTGGTAGATGGTCAAGATCCCGAAAGGATACGATCGACGTTTCGCAATCACATTCGCGCTCGAACACCGCGCGACTGCAAAGTGCAGTTTGCCGGGCTCACAGGCCACCCCGCATCTTTTATCCAGCCAAGGAGCCCGTATCTGGACTGCGCGCGCGCCGCTCTGAAACAGGAGTGGGGTTGCGATTCGGTGCTGATAGGAAGCGGAGGGTCGATCCCCATCGTGAACACTGTTAAGCGCCGGCTAGGGCTGCAGTCCCTACCCATCGGTTTCGCGCGAGCTGATAATCGTCACCACAGCCCAAACGAAAAGTACGATCTCTACACTTTTCAAAAGGGAATTCGTTCGTGGATTCGAATCCTTGCGGAGCTTTCACGATGCACAAACGATCGGATCGTGTCCCAACCGGAACAATTAGGCGGCGGACAATATATGAACCGTCAATGAAGCCGCGCCTGCAACAATCCGCTGACGCCTCGACGCCATTTTCGCGCGCTTGCTTTCAATACCATTTCACGCCGCTCAATGTGACACGGGAACGCGCCGACCGCCGGGTACCAATGATCCGGTGCGCACATGGCGCGCATACAGTTGCACCAGATCGAACACACGCCGAGTATGCAGCTTAAACTGCTGGCGGAACGACATTCCGGATCTAAAACGTCAAGCACTGCCGCTGGTTGGCCCGCTTTCTGCATCGTGATACGGCGGACACTAGATGTCCGACGTTAGACATGGAGAAGCTATGCGCATCTGCGGCATCAAATTGAGGCATGATGGAGCGATCGCGCTCATCGAGAACGGAAGACTGGCTTTTTGTGTTGAGCAAGAGAAGCGGGACAACAATCTCCGCTATCAAGCCATCGAAAACCTTGACGATGTCGTCGCCGCCTTGGCCGAGCACGGACTGGATTCGTGCGATGTTGATCAGTTTGTGATCGACGGCGGGGGGGACGGTCAATCCCAAGTGCTCAGTGGTACTGACTCTGTCACTCTCAAATGGGGACCGTACGTAGAGCCCCATGCGGAAGGGCTTCTCACTTCGTACAACGGCTCTGGCTTGATTCTAGAAGGCAGAGCATTTCCCTATAAAAGTTATTCACACGTCTCGGGCCATGTGGCTTCCGCGTACTGCACAAGCCCGTTTGCTCAGTCCGGACAATCGGCTTTCTGTCTTGTGTGGGACGGCTCCATCCTTCCACGTCTCTACCACGTTGAACGTCAGGGCGCCCGATTCGTTGAATGTCTGTTTCCAATTGTTGGTCATGCCTATGCTGTGGCCGGCGATCACTTTGGGCCTTACAAAGATCTGGACCGCAAACCCTGGGATTTAGGTGTCGCTGGCAAGCTAATGGCCTATATCGCGCTGGGTTGTGTCGATGATGCGATCGTGAGTGTCTTTCGGGAGCTCTACGAGGAATGCTTTGCCGGCGACACGCAGCGTGCTCGTGGCTACCGTACGGAGATCGAGAGCGGGGATTGGTTTCCTGCCATGCACGCTTTCTTTGCAGCCAGCGCCTCGCGATTGGATCACAAGCGAGATGAAGATATACTCGCATCATTTCACTCTTTTCTCGAGCATCTCCTGGTTGAGCGATTGGCAGCTGCTGTACAACGTCATTCACGGCTCCCAGGGCGACACAATCTGTGCATAGCGGGCGGCTGTGGTCTTAACATAAAGTGGAATAGCGCAATGCGGTCCGCCGGACTGTTCGATGCTGTTTGGGTGCCCCCCTTTCCGAATGACAGCGGCGCGGCTATAGGTGCGGCTTGTGCCGCATTAGCAGAGCGGAAGGGCTTCGTGCCACTCGAATGGTCGGTCTACGGTGGTCCGCGACTTCTGCGGAACGAGGCGCCACCAGGATGGGAAGCCGCACCGTGCAATATGCGCGAGCTTGCTAAGATCCTTGCGAGTAACAAGCCCGTCGTCTTTCTCGCCGGCAGCGCTGAGCTCGGACCGCGAGCATTAGGCGGACGAAGCATCCTAGCGGCTGCCACATCAGCGGGGATGAAGGATCATCTCAATCAGATCAAACGTCGTGAATGCTTTCGGCCAGTGGCGCCCATATGCATTGAAGATCGTGCGCCAGAAATCTTCTTCCCCGGAACCCCGGATCCTTACATGCTGTTCGATCATCAGACGCGAGCGGAATGGCTCGATAGAGTACCAGCTGTTGTACATCTTGATGGATCTGCGCGATTGCAGACTGTTTCTAGAACCTCTGAACACAAGATCGCCGAACTCCTCGTGGTCTACGAAGAACTTACCGGCATCCCGCTGCTTTGCAATACGAGTGCCAATCTCAATGGACGTGGGTTCTTTCCGGATGCTGCGGGAGCTTGTGAATGGGGACGAGTTGACCACGTATGGTGCGATGGCATGTTGTGGACAAAAGCCGCATAGGCATGGTTGTGATGATGAGCAACGTGATCTTTGCAACGGGGCCTTGCTCCCTCGCGTCTTGCAGCATGCGATCTTAGAATCTTGGGTAGCAGGAGTGCCTACGATGAGGGCTACCGATCTCGCGAAGCTGCGGCAAGCTTCGCACGGTAGTCGAAAGGTAGGCGTCGAAGCGTTCCGGCAACGGATTTTGAAATTTGAGAAGATCTGCCATTCCGCTCATGGCGATGTCGGGCGCCTTGCTGCTCTTCCAGGGTTGTCGCCAGATCCGAAAGCTTTTGCCGCCGCTCGAACTGCAGCTCCTTCACGTGCAAGTCGGCCTTTCTCTGTATCATGGTCGCTTGCCTACGGATCATATCGGGCAGGCCGGCGCCTTCGGTCGCTCAGCGGCGCCGATATCGCCGTGATCGTCTCGCAGGCGCGCCCGCGAAACGTCGAGCATTTCGACATGGTCGACGGGATCTGGGTCACCCACCCGCGGTGCGCCATCCCTTCGTCCGAAGCCCGCCTGGTCGGACATGATCAGCGATGAAGTGCTGAGAAACGTTATGGATGAACTCTATCTGCCGCTGAATGCCGGGATGAGGTCTTAGCGTCCGTCGGCGCACGTACGCTATTGGACAGGGCCGGCCATCTGCTGCTGGAGCAGGATCCTAAAGGCGGCTTCGAGGGCAAGCTATCCGGCTTGGTCGATCGCGGATTCATCAGCCCTCGCGAAAAGACAACTCTCGAGGCCGTTGCAGACGCAGGCAACGCGTCTGCTCACCGAGGATACACACCCACTGCCGAGCGACTCGGACACATCGTCGACATCATAGAAAACTTTCTGCAGCGTGCGTTTGTCCTTTCTCGCGCGGCCGATGAAGTCCGGAATTCGACACCGCGGCGCCCCAAGGCAAAATAGTCGGGAAGGCATCCGTGACAAAGCTCCCGCCACATTGAAATCGCTCGACGAGTGAGCATATGGGGAACAACCTTTAGTGCTGCCGCCGGGCGCAATTGCACGGAGCGGCAAACCCTCATTGCATAAACGTCCAGGAGACGACTTGAGCGACGAGAGCCCTACGATCGACGATAGCCCCGAGAACACCGCGCCACCGCCCCCTCCGTGGGCCAGGGCGACCTTGAATGACGTCACGCAGGTCGACTTCGAAGAGCTGGTTCGGTCATTGGACAGCGCCGATGCGGCCGAGCTGGGAGACCTATACCGACGCGCTCTCCCCGACACGCAGCCCGAACCCGAGACCCCAACGTTCCGTGTTTACTCCATGCTCGCTGGGGCCATGGGAATGCATTTCAAGGCCAACGAGCCAAACGACCCTTTCGCTGCAATGATCGTCTGGGCAGACGGTCGGCGCTCGGCGACACCGGCCGATTTTCGTGGCGCGATTGATTCCCTGGCCGCGATGGCCGAGCGGGCACAGCACCCTGTGTTGCGAGCCCGGCTCGCGGACCTGTGCTGGCTGCTCGATCTTAAACGACGACGGATCGGAGTATGTGCCGCGACCGCCTACGTCGAAGTTGTCTCCAAGGTCGATGCCGGCATCCTCAAATTGCGTTTCGACGAGAACGAGACCGGCGCCCTACGGCACGAGGCGCGCGATCTGCTCAAGCGGGCCCTTTTCATCGGTCGCGCCACCAAAATGGACAAGAATGGCCCTTCGGACGCGCAGAAGCTCGTCGTGGCGTTGCGGAAGCGAGCGATCGCGAAGCGACTGACTAGTCCCACCCTGATGTTCGGGCGTCTCGACCTTCACTTCGGGATCTCGGATGCAGCCGAAGTCGGCAAGGAGGTCGAAAACTTGATCGCCGGCCTCCCCGCCGGCGCTGACGACCACACCTTAGTGGAGCTTTGGCGCCTTTCCGCCCGAGCTTACCATAAGGCCAAACACGACGACGACGCGAACCGTTGCCGGTCAACGGCAGGCGAGCTGCTGGTCGCGATGGCCAAGCGCCAGCCTTCGGCCATGTTGGCTGCTCATACGCTTACGGAAGCCATCCAAGAGCTGCACGGCTTGCCAGGCAGCAAGGATCGCCGGAAGGAGTTGCGGCATCTCCTGGTGGATATTCAGGCGGGCATCGCCGACGAAATGTCGCCTTTTGCAATTCCGATGGACCTCGAAGATATCGCCAAAGAGGTCGAGAAGAGGATGCAAAAACCTACTTTGCTCGACAAACTCTTCACGTTCGCGGGCCTCAGTCATTCTCCGGATCCGGATCAACTTATAGCCGAGGCGGAGAAGGCCATCCGAGAGCATCCGTTCTCGTCCCTATTTGGCGGCAGTCACCACGACCGCGATGGCAAGGTCATCTATCGCAGCGAAGGGGGCAACTTTGGCGAAACGCAGGATGACTCGACGCTGCGTCAACAAATCGCGCGCGATGAGGGGCTACGCCGCCATATTACGGCTTCTGCCGAGATCGAAGTAGCTAGGCAATCCATCGTTTCGAACCACTACTTGTCCGAGGAGATCTTCGCAGCGCTATTGGAATTCAGCCCCTTCGTACCGCGGGGGCTCGTCATGACCTACAGCCACGGTTTTACATGCTTCTTCCGCGGCGACTTCATTAGCGCTCTCTACATCCTGACGCCTTTGCTGGAAGCTTCGCTTCGGCACGTACTCAGAGCGCACAGCCACGACGTCACAAAATTGGACGATGCCACGAAGATTCAGGAGGACCGAACGATATCCGCACTGTTCGAGCAGATGCGACCGGAGCTGGATTCGATCTTCGGCAGCCCCATCACGACCGACATCGAGAACGTCTTCCTCAAGAAGCCGGGGCCCTATATCCGTCACTCGATAGCCCATGGACTGCTACACGACGGAGAGCCATACTCGGACGACTCGCTGTATGCGTGCTGGCTGATCTTCCAACTTTGTATGATCCCGCTGTACGAACATCGGCGACACATCCGCTTGCCATTCGACAGCCCTTCCGAAGCGATTGATGAGAAGGGATAGTGCCGTGGCGCGAAGGCTCCCGGCAACTAGGACCCGCTTTGCCCGAACGTGAAGATCGGATCGGGAATGTCTCCGCCAAAGAGCTTGGATTGCCGCTCGGACTGCCACTTCTTGATGCGTGAATTGACGCTATCATCGATGGTGGTCATGAAGCGCGCGAAGACTTCACCCGGCGATCCGCACTCCGCGTGCCACAAATCGAAGCGACCGTCGACGATCTTCGCGAATAGGACGGCGCAGCTCCAGAATTCCTCAGGGCTCGTGGCAGACTTCATCATCCCGTACCAATGCCGTGCCCATGCGTTCCTATGATAGGCATAAGTTGCCGCCCCGTAGGCTTGCCCGACAAATCCTTCGCAAGCCTCGAACCGCTGCAGCGTACGGGTGGCATGTTCATTCAGGTCTGAAAATCCACAGACAAGAAGAGCCCGCGCCGTCTTTGCCGGCTCCTGGATCGCCAACCTTTCGTCGACGTATTGCTGAATGAACGCTTGCGCTCCGGCCTCATGCGCGGCGAGAACCTCCGAAGCTATCAAGGAGTCGTTCGCGGCCGCGTCGAGTCGGGCGAAGCACAATTTACGCACCTCCGTGATCGAAGCACGGGACCAGGCCGCAACGGCCTCCGCGGGAATGCTCGATACGCCGATGACACGGTTTACGAAAGGTCGAAGCGAGGCCGTTCGAGCGAACAGCTCTGCAGCACCCGCGGGATCGCTTGGCGCGATTGCCCTCGCGAGCCCCGTTGCGAATGCATGCATGGCGCGGAACACTCCCTCGCCGGCGACCAGCAACGCTTGCTTCCAACTCTCCGCGAGAGAAGGCATCCGGGCTACAATCGCATCGAATCCTCCCCAGGAGAAATCGTCCAGGATGATCCGGGCGTCGGCGAGAGTAACGTGATCGACGAAGCGGTCGAAGGCCTTCCAAGAGCGCTTCTGCCGTTGCTGAAACGCGTCATCATCTTCTCCCAGTCTCTCGAATGCCTGCTGCATGTCGCGGGCCGGCTGATCCACCAAGGACAGAAGCGGCGGCTCCTGCCCCTCGATCGCGGTGACTGGCTGCTGCACCAGGGGAAATTCAGGGATGTCGTTCACACCGATCGCACGGTGGAATGCGACATCGACCCTATCGGCGACCGATTTGGCGCCCTCATCGCTCAACTGCGCCGCGAAGCCATAGAAGTTCGGCCCCATGCGACCAACGGCCTCGGCGGCGCCGATCAAGCCCAACTCGGCGGCTACCAGCAGGCACCGCGAGCCATACCAGATCTCACGATGGCCGTTCTTCGCGTCGCAATTCGCGGCGTCCCAGCCCGTCGCCAGAAACTGCTTCAACAGAACTGGGTCTCGAGACCGCGCGGCGAGCGCCAATGCTCTCATTCTCATTCCACCATCGGGGGACGAGAGCAAGGGAATGAGTCGGGATTTCGCCGCATTCGACAGGGAGCTTTTGCTGAACTGAGCGAAGTTTACGACCATCGCCAATCTGTTGTTGTCGCGGGATGTGAGTGCGCGATCCAGAGCAGCGTCAATCTCCGTCTCGCTGGCGGGTGACGTAGCCTCCAGCAGATCTAGCAATGCCTCGTTGCCTCCTCCGGCCTCCAGCGCCCGGAGCTGCTCATCGCCGCTCCGGTGCGGAAAGGCTGCGCGAAGGGCATACTGCTGCACGAGCCATTCGTCTCGAACCCCGCCCTTGTCCGTCAAGAATTCGGACGCCGGCGGCGAAGAGCCGATCGAAACCAGTCGGGTTACGATTTCCGGCTCCAGGATCGCACTGTCCTTCAATAGCGCCATCATGGCCTGCCTCAACGACAGCACGTTCGCCCGATCGAGCGCCTGCCGGGCGAACTTATGGCGAAGTTCGACGGCCGTGGCTGGCTCGAAGCGGGCAAGAGCGGGCATGGACCTGGTGACCTGGTGATCCTGAGGGGTCATGCCAAGGCCTGTGCTCAGCTCCGCAACGTTGGCGTTCCTGCTGGCCGTAACGATTGCACCGATATTCTCCGGCGCTTGTGTTGCGGTCGGATCGCAAGGATCGACCGCACTGTAGAGCGGGTCATTCAAGGAAAAGCGCGGTCGGTCGGGGGTGATAGTCCCGAAAATGGCATGCGCTTGCGCCGCATCGTCCGGATCTCCGGTCGCACTCAACATGGTGGCCGCCGCGCGCTTGCCCGTATTCGACGCCTCCGTCGCCAGAAACGGCTCGCAAGCGGTTCGGACGGCATCCCGCATCGGCAACCAATCAACGGCATTGAAACGCATGAGATGTCGGAAATGCTTATCCGGTCGGTCGAAGTCCGGATTCAAGGCGCTGGCGACGGCCCATCCCATAAGCGCGGGGATGGCGGGCGCTAGTGGCTTTCCCGCCATGAGCTCGAGGGCATACGAATGGAGCTGCGGCAGACCTTTTCGGGAGTCTTCCTTCAGTTGCTTGCCGATAAATTCGCGTTCAGCCTCCGACAAGGCCGAGCGGCGAGTCTCGAGCTCCTGCTTCAGCCGTTCCGATTCCGCGGCGTCCTTTGCCGGATCGCCACTCGAATGACGGAACGTGCCTACCTCGGGCGCTAGAGAATGGCGGGCTAGCCACTCCAGCGCCTGGCGGGCTATCTCCGCGGCATGCTTTGGATCTGCCGATGCCGAAAGCAGCGCTACTATGAGCCATCTGGAGTTTGGCAGCATAACCAGAGAAAACGCGGCGTCGTGCGTCGCCCTCAAGAATGGCTCTGGAGATCGCTTCGCCATCGCCTCGAACGCCGGATAAAGATCATCGGATACATTCTGCAAGCCGACGAAATATTTTGCCAACGCCGCCTGCACCTCGATGGGGCAACCTTCCTGAAGAAAGGAAATCTGCAACGCTGCGAAGACCACATCGGAGGTCTCCGAAAGGGCACTGATGGGCTCCATCACCTCGGCTAGTTTGGCCTCGGGGTCTCGATTGGCCCGCAGCTCCTTGCGAAGAACGCTCGTCAAAGCCAGGCCGAGCGCCAAGGGAAGGCTAACCATATTTCCACCGAGCTGTCGTGGAGATCAGTCGACCATTGGACGTCTTAATGACAGAGCCGCCGATGATGTATTCGGAATTGCTTGGAGCCTCACCTCGGCACGGCCACGTACTTGTCCGGCGTCGAACACAAGCAGACATCAAGCGGCGGTTTGATGTCGAACATCTCCGCTCCGTTACTGAAGTCGAAGATTCTCCGGACGCGGTAGGCCGCTGGGTTATGCGCAGCCGTCTCAACCTGGTTACGGGACAGCCAGACGCGCGTGCGAGCGTGCCTGTTGGTGGTCTTGATTTCGAACAGCCGCTCCTCGCCGTTGTCTGGCGCAAAGGATCTGATGTCGTAACCCCGATGGTCTCGCCGCGATCCGCGGGCCAATCCATCTTCTTGGCCAGGTCGCGCCGGCCGGCTTGACACAGCCGGTCGTACTCGAACTTGAACACCATCTCCTCGCCAGCGCGCCTCAGGGAGCGGTTGTGTTCGTCTCTGGCTGCCGGATCGTACTTGCCAACTAGGCGCTGCAGCGCCGGCCGGTCATCCTGCGCGTCCGAATTCGGAAAACGCCGGTGGCGGGACCAGAACCGGCCCTCCAGCCGACGTGAAAGGCGGCTTCACCGACACAGTCGATCACTTCGGATGCTGCCCTAACTGGGCCTCAACGGCCTCCACCAGGGAATCCTGGTAGTTGGCCGGAGCAGCCCCGGGGATCCGGGCGATCCCGGGCTCCTCCAGGACGGCCGACACGTTGCCGAGCTTCCATTTCGATCGCCTTTTCGGATCGCCCCACCTCCGGCGATAGCCGCCGGTACAGATCGGCCATGTTGATTTTCGGCTATCCGGATTACGGTGTGGGGATGTTGGAAAAAATCGGATTATCCGCAGAGGGAGGAATGGAGGCGCCGCGCCAGCCGCGCTCATCCTTAGGTTTCCCGGGGCCCGGCGCGTGAGCACCGCGATCACCCTTGAAAAATGCCATCAAGAGCTCTACTTTGATATCATCGCAATCAATCTCCGGAGGACGCTATCATGGCCGCTGTCACCATCCGCAACCTCTCTGAGGAGGCGCATCGCGCCCTGAAAGTCCGTGCGGCGCAGCACAATCGCAGCGCGGAAGCGGAAATGCGCGCCATTCTGGAGGCCGCCGTGCGTCCCCAGGGCCGGCTGCGGCTAGGCACCGCCCTTTCGGAGATGAGCCGCAAGATTGGCCTCACCAATGCCGATGTCGAGGCACTTGAACATGGGCGCGACGTGCGTCCCGCTGAGCCGATGCACCTCGAGTGATCCTGCTTGATACCAATGTGGTCTCCGAGGCGATGAAGCCCGAACCGCATCCATCGGTCCGCCACTGGCTCGACGCCCAAGCGGCCGAGACGGTGTTTCTTTCCAGCGTTACCGTCGCCGAACTTTTGTTCGGTATCGGCGCGCTGCCGCGCGGCAGGCGCAAGGACAGGCTGGCAGTTGCGCTCGACGGCGTGCTGGACCTTTTCACGGCCCGCATCCTGCCCTTCGATACCGCCGCGGCGCGGCGCTATGCCGAACTCGCCGTTAAGGCGCGCGCGGCCGGAAAAGGCTTCCCCACGCCCGATGGCTACATCGCCGCGATCGCCGCCGCACACGGCTTCGCGGTGGCATCGCGCGACACGAGTGCGTTCAATGCTGCCGGTCTGACGATAATCGATCCCTGGACTGCAACCAGCTAACAGGCATCCGGATGCATCGGCTGCGGATTAAACGAAGAATTGGACGTGCTCCACACCGTAATCCGAATAGCCTGATTTTCTCGCCGGCCCGCTCCCGCTCGAGCATCAGGAAATAATTGGCGACCACGATGGCGACCTGCTCGGCCGTCCAGTCAGTCCCCCTTGGCTCCTGGCACTGCGCCCTCGGCGTCCACGATTGCTTCCCCTGTCCCGGCGGGAAACAAACCAGGCCCCGGCAGATCCGCAAAACGTAAGACGGGCACTCGCCTTCCTGACGTTATCCACCCTGCTATGGACCTACCCTACCGCTAGGCCATCCGTGGGCCGAGGACTGCCGGAAGACTGGTGCCGTCGCGCCGCGCAAGTTCGGCGTCCAGTCACAGATCGACGATCATGAGGAGTTCCTAAGCAGCTCGTCGCGAAGCGGGCCTCCATCAAGCTCGATGAAGTGCACGCTGCTTTGGACCGACGCGGCACCTGTCCGGCCCACCGCGCCTCCCGGTAACTGGCCCTGAAACTAGGCACTCCGTCGGCGGGAATGCCGGCTGGAGGCGTCCGAACCCCTCCGGTGCGCCCCGTTCACGTCTGGCGCTCCTGCTCTCCCGCTTTCGCCGACGAGGTCCAGTCGGGCCCACTCCACAGCCCTGAAGATCAAGTTCACCTATGTGTTCAAGCGGAGGACATTCCCGGGGGCGACCGGGGCCCCGGCAGGACCACAATTGACAATGGAGACCCCGGAGTGCCTGACTAGCTTTCCCAAACGCAGAATGTTCTCACCCAAGATCCGGCCGAAAAGGACGAGCTCAACAGCTACCTGGAGGCCGTCGCCGACCGGTTCGGATTGCGTTGGCTTGAACAGGGCGACAGAAACCCTGTGCCATCGCTATGGCAGGCCAAGCAAGCACGCTCTTGCGACCAATGAGCTGGTGACCTTGGGCTATGCCCTTTGGAGGCTCGCTAAGGCCGATCTGAACGGGACCCGACATCAAGTCAATCAGTTGAAGATCGGGAGCGATGGCGAATGCGCCGGCAAAGACATCGCGCTCACCAGCGCGGCGTTCAAGCAGGCCATCCTCGCCGGCCAGGTTTCTGGCCACGGGATCCAGATCGAAGCCAACGTGTCCATTGCGCGCCGCGCGCCGGGCCACGTTGGATTGAGCATGCGTATCAAAACTTCACGTTGAAGGTGGCATTCAGTCCGTTCTGTGTGAGGCCAGAACCGAATTGGCCTTGATAGGCGATGCCAAGGGTGCTGTTGCTCGAAAGTTGGAAGTCCAGACCGGATTCCACGAGTGCCACATCCTTGCCGATGGATACGCCTGAAGCTGCAAAAGCGCTCGAACCTGCAGCAAAGCTGGCTGTCGACAGCGGAATAATGTCACCTAGGGCATGACGCCAGCCAACATCAGCGCGCGCCGTCGTGGCAATGTGGCCAAGTTGAAATCGGGTGGTCGCGTAGACGCCGAGCGTGGAGAGCGTCGTATCCATCGTGTCAGCGCGAATACCAAGCGCCGCCCCGTTCAATCCCCTCTCGTAGAAAGCATCCGTCGCGACGCGAACATGGGCGAGATTGGCATAGGGTTCGATCACAGAAGACCTGCCGAGATGGACTTTGTAACCCAGTTCTGCAAAGATCTGGGAAGTGCCTGCACCGTGATCCGAGATCAAGTTGTCGTTGAACCCGGGGAACCGAACGTTGCGGCTCATCTCAAGATCGTGCCACGTATAGGCAATGCCTGAGCGGAAGGCGAGAGCTCCTTCCGGCAGGATCCACTCGGTGCCTGCATAGGTCCCGAACGTGTAACTGTCACTGCGACCTGACGACGAAGCAGCGCCAGCCTTGAAAGTGGAGCGGCTATAGCCCGCAAGAACACCGAAGCGCCAGTCCTCAAATACCGGCCTGTCGATCCCGGTCATGAAGCCGCTGATGCTGGATCTGGTGCTTGCGGCATTGCCGTCACCTGATTGGGTCGTCCATCCGCCAAAGGCAGAAGCCCACGCGGCGTAGCCCTGCAGGTCATAGGATGGCGGATCAGAAGACGCCGCGGAGATCGCACCGATGGCAGAGGCAGACTCGCTACCCGGCCTTTTCTGCTCAGGACCATAACCGATTGCCGCCATCGCTGATGATGGCGCCCCGCCAAACGCCTGTTCCAGGCGGTCGTAGACCGCCGATCGCGCATAGAAGCTGTCATTGATACGTGTGCCCTGTTCGGACGCATAGATGGAGGGCGAGAGCTGTCGCAGCGCAGATGTCACCGCCGTGCCGTCAGGCGAGGAGAAGTCGAGTGCCGCGACGAGCGGGTGCAGCCCCGACGCAGCGTTGCCGGCGACTTGATCGAGCGCCGCGCCCACCTCGCGGCTGTTGGCATCGGTCCCATATCGCGAGTAAGCATCGGATGGGCGGGAAAGCGTCAACGCATAGGTGTTGCCGCCCTCGGCTGTAGCACTCGCCAGCAAGGTCGGTGATTGCAGCGATGTCGTCACGTTCGTAAACGAGCCCGAGAGATTTGTTGCATTCAGCCACCGATTGGAGAAAAAGCTGAACCCGCTGCCATACCAGCCGCGCTGTGGGGTGATCGTGAGCGTGCCGTCGAGCGTCGCATTGCCGTTCACCACCAGACGACTGAACGCACCGCTATCATTCACCGCGACCTGCAAGCGACCGGTCGAGGTCTGCAGATAGTCGCCATTCACCGTTATGCTGTTATCAAGGCGACCGATAAGCGGCGCGACAGCACCGCTATTGGTGAAGCGGCCGTCAGTACTGAGCAGATAACTGCCATTGCCGGACAACGTTGCGCCTTGCGCAACAGTTGCGTCATACACTTCGTGATTGCCGGTCAACAACGTGACGCCACCCCACAGCTGCAGCGACAGGTTGCGTCCAACGATATTCCCGTCATAGCGGGTCGCAAAGCTTCCGTCGGGCTCCTGCGTTGAGTGACCGTTCGCATCAGGCGTCATTCCGAACGTTAACTTGGTCAGGCGCGGAGCACCGTTTTCGTCAAGCTGGGCGTAATCGGACAGTATGTCCCCTGACAGCATTGCGCCACGCATCACATTGATCTCGCTGACGTAGCCATTGTTCGACATGTACATCGCTGCATGACCGCCAGCCAGGCGCCCGGTCAGATCGAACTTGCTGACGAGGGGGCCGTCGATTTCGTTCAGCATCGGGGCCGCGTCATTGCCGATCGTGCGAATATACGAGCCACGATATTCAAGGTCGTTGCCCATCGCATTGTTGCCAAAGTCGAAACTTGCTGCGATGCCATGCTCGCCGAGAGCCTGCACGTCCCCGCGCTGAGTAAACGTGTGATCCTTGCCATAGGCGAACATGACGCCGCGCCCATAGGCGCCATCGGCGTACACGCGGGTTCCGGGCGGGATTATGATCTGGTTGTTTTCGCCGTCGACGCGGATGCCGGCGCCCCCTGCTCCCTTCGAAAGCAGGTCGGCACGTTGGACCACAATATTGCCGCTGCCATAGACGTGCAGCCCAAGTCCGAGCGTAGCCGTATTGTACGTATTCGGCAGATAGGCGGTGCCGTCAGCATTACGAGCGAAGAAGGGATTGTCGTTTACCAGAGTCTGGCCATTGGCGTAGATGGAGTAACCGAAGTGGTTGCGCCGATCGATGCTGTAGCCCATATCCTGAAACGCGGCGATCTCCGCCTCCATCAGGGCGGTGTAGTTCCGGTATCCCTGGTGGCTCATCAGGCTGTTCTTAAGCTCGCTATGCGAGGCGAAGGGCGCATCCCGTCGACCATGCTCGTCCATTACGCGCACCGGAATACCAGGCATGGCACCGGCCAGCACTTCACTCACATGCTTCCCGGCGAAATAGCCCCGATCGCGGCGCAGATCGAAAACGTCGTCAGCTGGTAGGTTCGTGCAGACGGAGCAATAGATCGTCTGCCCAGGCTTGGCTTGTTTGCCATTGTCGTCGCGCAAATGCTCGGTCCACGCATTTATCTTTTCCGGGAAATACGTTGATATCGGCCCAGGGAAATACGGAGATGGTTCATAGTTGATAGTGCTGAGCATACCGTGTGCATGGCCGAGCTCATGGATCACTACGGGCGTAAGACCAATCTCTGGAGTCGTCGGCAATTGCGAAGGGATGTATGCTTCGGACGAAAACCCCATCAGGCCAATTGTAACCATGCCATGCGCACCGTAGTGCAGCTCGCCTGGATCCTGGCCCATGAGCGACGCCTGCACCTTGGTGCCGCCACCGGGGGACATACCACTATAGGCAGATGCGTTTTTCTCGCTATTTCCCCCGAAGTTGACAATGGCCGGCGCGTGACCCGGCATAAGCTTGATGATTTCCGCCCAATACCGAATCGCCGCCAATGAATGATCTATTTCCGATTTCGGCAAATTCCTCGTTGAAACCCCGTCACCTTCCCAATAAGGACCATCGCCGGGTCCGAATATCTGCGCTCGCATGAAGGTCACGCCGTTCGTATCCGTGACATCGAAAGTTTCAAGGGCCCTACTGGGCGAACCCAGCGACGCACTAGCCGCAAGTACGATGGCCGTAACTGTCTTCGTCTTCGTCTTCGTCTTCATACTACACTACACATTCTCTTCGATGCATTGATTACAGGTGTGTTTTGCCATCTAACTCGAGCGCGGGTGCACGCAGATGGGCGAGCGAAGCGCGGCCGTCATTGGTCAGACATCGGCGTGCGTAGTTCGCGCGCGATACCTGACGGCAGCACTTCAATACGAAAGGAAAGCCATTTCCCTGGATCGGCTTTGATTGAAACCAAGTCCGCTCAAGGAGGTGTGTCCCCATTGCTGGTGACTTTGATTTCAAATTCCTGGAGCTCAGACTCTGGCACATCACGCTTGCCATTTGCGACCCGCCGAGCGCTGCTCGTCAGACCGAATATGACCGCCCGCCTGCGGTGCCGCGCCTATGTCGATCGATTTCATGGTGCCGTTAGCAATGCGAACTCCTATTGCCTTTTGATCGCACGAAGGTCCTGCATTCTGCAGCAGACCCAATCCGACGAGGCGGCGGCTGCGCGCAACCAACAAGCAGCGGAGCAAAAGTTGGGCCAAATCGCCTGATGCGTCCGCCGTGCGCAACCAGTTGAACGCAGCAACATGCACGACGGCCCTTCGCGTGAAAAACAGGCACTGCAATGTTCGGCGACGGCCATTGTTGTCGCAAACTCGCCACTGCACTGGAGCGCCCCCCGGCAGTTGGAATGTTCGTTCATTCATGCTTGCTGCGATTGCCGCGATCAGTTCAAGTTTTGAATGGGGTTGCGAGGGGCGGGCATTTTTATTGCACTCACCGTCGTGAGCTTCGGTCCGGCATGCGTCAGGCACATGCAGAGCACCAAGACGCGGAGCCGACCACCTCAACCAGACGGCGTATAGAGTAGGTGAAGTGCAATGTGGCGCGACCTCACCGATCGAAATGCTCAGGCCAGCCATCGCGCTTCAGACGGACCGAGATTGGCCGGACAAATGACTCGAAAGAAGCCGGAGGCGGTCCTTGTTCCGGCAGACGAACGCTTGACCGGCCGCGCCGTGTTGGGCGCAACCATCGGCAATATTCTCGAATTCTACGACTTTGGGACCTATAGCTTTTTCGCTATCCAGATCGGTCAGACGTTCTTCCCGGCAAGCGACCCGTTCGCCAGCCTCATGCTGTCGCTCGCAACCTTCGGCGCTGGTTTTGTGACCAGACCGATCGGGGCCATCGTGCTCGGCTCGTACTCGGATCGAGCCGGCCGCCGACCCGCCATGACCGCGAGCTTTGCAATGATGAGCGCCGCAGTCCTTTTGTTGGCGGTGACGCCTTCGTACGAGACAATAGGAATTGCCGCGCCGCTACTGGTGATTTTCGCACGTTTGGTGCAGGGCTTCGCACTGGGCGGTGAAGTTGGTCCGACGACTGCCTATTTGATGGAAACGGCCCCGGCCGAACGGCGCGGTCTTGCTGTTTCGTTCCAGCCTGCCAGCCAACAGATTGCCGCGACGGCCGGAGCGCTTGTGGGAGAAATACTCTCCCTGACCATGACAAGCGAGGCGCTCAGTGCTTACGGATGGCGGATCGCGCTTTTGCTCGGCGCCGCTACGCTGCCGTTCGGACTCTGGTTGCGGAGCGCCCTGCCCGAAACGTTGCATCGCCCCGACACGCCGGCTCCCGGCGTTCAGCCTGTAAGCAGGCAGCCTGCCGCTCGCCGCATCATGAGTCTGGGATTTGTCATTTTGGCCAGCTGCACGATCATCACTTACGTCACGGGATATATGACCACCTATGCGCTGAACACCTTGCAGGTTTCCGCGCCTCTCGCCTTTGGCGCCACACTCATCTGCAATACGGTAGGAATTGCCGCCGCACTGCTGGGCGGCTGGCTCGCAGACCGCGCGGGCCGCCGGCACATCATGATTTGGCCGCAGATCGCGGCGTTGCTGATGACCTATCCAGTGTTCTTCTGGATCTCGGAGAGCCGCAGTGCTCTCGCACTTCTCGGAGGCCTCGGCGCGCTCACCATGATCGGAACGATTCCGTATAGCGCCTTCTATGTGAGCATGGCCGAAGGTTTGCCCAAGAACATTCGTGGCGGCGCCTTCGCGACGACCTACGCCTTCGCCATTGCGATCTTCGGAGGTACAGCCCAACCCATCGTCACCTGGCTGATCCACCTGACCGGGAGCGCGCTGGCGCCGGCCTGGTACATGCTTGTCGCGAGCGCGGCCGGGCTCTGTGCCATGCTCTTGATTCCTGAGACTGCGCCGCTCAAGATTCGGAGCGCTGCGCTCAGGTAACGTCCGTCCTAGCACTGGACAATTTGGTCGCGGCTCTCTGCCGCCTGATATCGCGCTCGCGCCGGTCAGCAAGAATGTAGGGCCCCGCGTTCGACGTGGTCGTTCGCGCGGCCATCGACAGCACCGACAGAACGGATGGCTCCGACAGCGCCCGGGATCGCGTCGATGGTCACCGGCTTCATCAGACTGTCGGGCGCTCGCAGCGCTGAACACGACGCGATCGACGAAGCGCCCGGAGCTGAGAAGCGAGGACGCCCGGCTTGTCCGAAGCACCAAGCCTAGGTTCGCGCCGCGGTTCTCAGCGTGCTCAAAGACGGTCCTGGCAAGGTCGATTTCACCAAGGAGCTCCGGTTACATGTCGCGACGCCTGCCCTGTGCCTGGTTCATTGACAGGATCGTGTCATCAGAAGTTCCGGCCCGCAGCTTAGCCACGGCAGCTAGCCAGAAACTCGGTTTCCAGCTCACCTCATACTCGGCTTGCATGGCCTTCCAACAGCTTCCAGCAAAAGGAGCTCGAGGGAATTCGCGAGGGCGGCCGCTTTTCAAGTCCAGACGGGGTAAGGCGTGACGGTAGCAGGGCGATTGACCGGCCACCTAGCCACACTTCAGGCTGCCGACCAACCTATGGTCGATCCTAGTCTCGAGGACATCGTGGGCATCTAAATACCCCTCGGCCCGCTTCTTGGCCTCTTCGTCACTATGGCACTATGGCTGGTGAATTCATGGGTAACCCGCGCGGCTCTTGCCGCATCGACCGCGAACGCCACGTGCAATCTAAGTCCTTTGACCATTCTCGTTCATTGGATCGATCGGCAGGACGTTCCAAGCCGGCGCGGAATTTCAAGGAATGACGGATGCAACGAACGTCTGGAGACTGCTCGCTCAATCCGAATGCGCAGATTCACATAGTACAATTGACTTGCATGCCGATGGCGAGCCTAATTGATGGGTTGCAAGGCTTACAGAGAGAACCAGTGAATTTTGGAACGCCTGCGCAGGCCAGATTTATCGTTCGAATGGGGACCTCTGGCTGGATGGTTTATGATCGAGAACGCAAGGGACCAGCGCTGATAAAGGACAGCCACCTGGCCGAGAAACTGACAAGGGAACAGGCTGAACACATAAAAGAGAGCCTGACGAATACTCAGGGCAACGACCAAACTTAGTCCTTCGTCCATGGTGCTCGGTTGGCGCCCGCAATCCAGTAAGGGTCAAATCCTTGAGCCTCGATTGGGCAAACGCAGTCCCGGTTCTCGTGATCGCTGCCGGCCTCGCGCTGGTGCTTGTCGGCCTCATCGGCATAGTCCGGCGCCGAGGTCCCGAGCGACGCCACGCAGTGCAAGCAAAAGAAGATGTGTCCGGATCCAGCGAGCCGCCAAAATCCCCGAGCGCCAAAAAGCGGCACAAGAAAGCGCGGCCTGCTGAAGACTCTCCCGCGAAGGACCTGGAGGCCCGGCCAGCCAATGAAGAAGAAAACTGACTGGCACAAACATCTAGCTCTGCACCCAGCCCGAAGAGACAGGATCTTCACAGCCGCTATCGCCGCAATGCTTACGACGCTCGCTCGATGCACGGACGAGTTCGTATTCGCACACAGCAGGATTCGCCAGGACGCCTGAAGGCAGGGAGGAGTCGTAAAATCCGCATTGGCCGCATCCTGCGAACCGCGCGACTCAAGCTGACCTGATATCAATGGCGACGCCTAGTAGGTGTCATTTACGACACGGAGCCGCCGTGATGTAAGAAAGTGCTGTGCAAGACGGTTCTCATCTCGCTCTGGAGCGATGCTGGGTGAATGGACGCCAGATCGAGAATTTTCTTCATGGCTCGAATCCTCGCGACGCGGAAGCGTTGAAGCCAGCTTGCACCGCATCCGACAAGCCAATAGGGCCGCCGCCTGAACTGGGCCATTTCGCATTGCTCGCACAGCAGCCGCATTTTCTTCAAGGAAGGCATTTGCCGAGAATATCGATCTGGGTGTCTTCCAAAAACCTGCAGGGACAGAAGTGCGCCTCATGTCCAATCCTGCTTGGAACAAGCTCGCAGGCCGTGTCCGCCCGAGTCCCGGCCCCGGGGGGATCCCGTTAGCCATCCCGTCGCTTGACGGCGCCAAAACAAAACCCCGGGCCCGAACTTTTCCGCGAGCGCGATGGTCAATTTGTCCAATTGGCTCACGACGAACCCAGCGACGACTGGCCAGAGCGATCAGTTGAAAGGCCGATCGAGCTGACGATCGGCGCCATCAAGTAGGATCGGCGTCACTGTCCACGAAAAATAGCCAGCCCGAACCAGAACGGTCCGATGATGAGTGGAACGAGGCCGATATGGGGGAAATCCGCGCCCAGCTCGAAATGATAGCTGCCGAAGGGAAAGCCCGTAGCGATGCCAAGGCTTTCCATCGTGAGCGCAATCGAGCTGCACGATGCAAACAGGATTGAGGCTCGGCGCGGACCATAGGCAAGAGCGGCGGATCAGCGCGCAGGCGATGAAGATCGCCGCGAACGCTTGCGCGAGCGGATTTGCATTCCAGGAAAAACCGATTGCGGCTGCGAGAATGCTGGCGATAGAAGCCCAAAGTGCAATCTCCTGTCCAGAGCCTGTTGTCCGAAATACCGTCTCGTCTCGTTGTGTTTGCCCCATCGTAAGTGACGGCGCACACGACGAATCGTAGCCGGCGTCTCGCGCCTCGAAGCGGGCGCTAGGACTTCTTCTGCACTCGCTGAGAGAATGTGACTGCGCGCGCCGGAACACGAGCTTGCTTGTGATCAAGTTCGTCGCCGGCACTACTTCATCATCGCTTCGACCTCTGTACGAAACGCTTGACGCGAACTGTCCCGCGAATAGAACATGTGGCCGCCGGGAAAAACGACAAGTTTGACGCGCGGAGCCGAGGCAAATGGCGGCAATTGATCGAGCAGGATTTGTGATTCGAAATACGGCGTGACGAGGTCAAACAGGCCGTGCCCGACCAGCAATTTCATGCTCCGATCCGTTGCCAGGATTTGGCGTAGCTCCGAGAGCGACTCGGGTGGGGTGCGGCCGAAGTCCCAAGATTGGACGACGGTGCCGTTCAATAGCTCATAGGAGCCGTCGGGCCGCCAGTTAAGCTTGCGCGTCAGGAGATCGACAGTGGCGCTGGTCAGAGGCGCCAGTAGTGTATCGCTCGAGGGATCCCCGGAAAGGTGAAGATCCGACTCCGGATATGGATCTATGCCATGCACCGAGGCGTCATAATTGCCGATGAGCTTGCCGTTCTTACGATCGAATTCACGGCGGAATTCGGCTAGGTCGAGGCGGCCCGCGAGCCGGCGACTCACCGCTTGGTCGATGCCGGTCAGCGCCGCAGCCTTATCGGCCAGACGCATGGTTGCTTCCTTGTCCGCCTGGCCCTTGATGAGGTCGACCAGATACTCCCCGCGTGCATAAGCTTCCACGTCGGCGAGATCGGCTCGCTTTACCGGACCTTCTGCTTCACGCAGGGTAGCGACATAGCTCGGCAGTCTTGCGACGTACTGCAGCAGGCTCGTGTGGGCAAACTGGCTGGAGTCGAATCTTGGCGAGACCATGATCAGCCCCTTGACACCTATGCCCTGCCGCATCTGCAACTGGTGCACAACCTTTGGCCCGCGAATGCCCCCATAGCTTTCACCTACGATGTATTTCGGCGACAACAGCCGGTCATGCTTTTCGAGCCAACGGCGGACCACCAGCGCGAGCGAGTTGACGTCGCCCTCAACGGAGAAGAACCGCTTGCGCGCGTCATCGCTGGTCCCCACGAAACGGCTGTAGCCGGTGCCGACCGGGTCGAGAAACACCAGATCGGTGAAATCGAGCCACGTTTCCGCGTTTGGCCTCGCCTCCGGAAATGTCGATGGCGTGACCTCGTCAGCATTGATCGGCAGCCGCCACGGTCCCGCATTGCCGAGCTGCAGCCAGGCCGATGATGAGCCCGGTCCGCCGTTGAAAAAGAATGTTACCGGGCGCATGCCGCGATCGGTGCCGTCGAGCTGATAGGAGGTATAGACGATGTCAGCCTGCGGCTCGCCCTTGTCGTCGAACAACCGGATGGAGCCGGCGGTCGCGACGAAGGCAAGCGTCCGTCCAGGGAGCTCAAGCGTGTGTCCGGTGCTGGAGTCCGGCGGCAGGCGATGCGGCTCAGCAGCAGACGGCATACTCGTTTGGCCAGCGCCACTCTTTTGGCCGGACCGCATCGTGACCTGGGCGGGCCGCTGTGGATCGTCGGCTTGCGCGCTCCCAATTACCCCGCAGGCAAACAGGATCAGTGCAAGAGAAGTACGGTACAGTGCGATCAGCTGCATCGGGTTTTCCTGGTCCGGCGCGCACCTTGGTACGCGAGACATGCCGTCAAAACGGCCTTACCAGTAGCTCATGCCGGGCAACTACAAACCCACTAGATCCAGTAGGGACGACCACCGTGCCGCGAACTGGAATGGGATTTCCTCTTCCGGAAGCTGGGCGGCCTAACAGCATCCGCAGTCCATTGAAGTCGATCTCTTTCCACTTGTACTAATCCCTCATTTTCCCCTCTTGAGCGGCTTTTCAAACGTAACCGGCATGAACTCCCACGTCTGCAGTGATCAGCGCGCGCGAGCGTAGCGGGTCGGCATCCAGTACTGGCGCATGGCCTCGACGACGTCCGGAATGTCGGTATGGGCGTTGCGCAGGAATTCCTCGGTCTCGCGGCCTTTCCTTGGTGGTCCAAGCAGTGGACGCCCCTGATCGTCGACGCAATGCAGCAGGATGGGCAGGAGCAAGCCGTGGTTTATGTTGCGGATGTCGAGCAGCGGGGTCCATGCCGATAGTCTCAGCCGCATGGCGGCATGGAATCCCTGGCACCACGGCCGCGCATCAACGTCGCCATTCGGCTTGCGGGCATGGGTGGGCGCGAACCGATGTGGCGCGGTGGAAAGAACGTTACTAATGTCGTTGTGGCGCAGCGCGACGGCCGAAATCGCAGCGAACTCAGGCGTGCCGCCATGGTTGAACGCATCGGCGTCGATGGCGAGTAACGGACAGATCCAGTCGGGCGGACTTATCGACACCGGCCCGGCCACGATCGCGGCGACATAGCCGTCGAGCATAGGAAGACTCGTGGCGATGGGATGCTGCGCGGCGCGAGCCTGCAGCCAAGGCTCAAGTTCGTCGAGCGGCATCGCGGCTGCCGCCATCGATGATGAAGATGATGATGAATGGCGGCGCCGGCTCATGCAGCCTCCCGTGCGCTGAGCTCGCGGGCCTTCCAGTTCCAGGCGAGAAGTTCGCGCAACTGGTGGCTCTTGGTCTGGCCGGAGATGATGCGCTCCAGCACATCGGCCAGATAGACCTGCGGATCGAGTTCATGGAGCTTTGCCGTATTGACCAGCGATGCGAGGATTGCCCAGCTCTCAGCACCGCTCTCGCTGCCGCTGAATAATGAGTTCCGCCTTCCCATCGCAATCGGGCGCATTGAACGCTCGACAGTGTTGCTGTCGACCTCAACGCGGCCGTCGCGGAGAAACAGCGTCAGCCCATCCCAGTGATTGAGCGTATAGTTGATAGCCTCCGCCAGCTTCGACTGGGAGAACAGCTGGTCGAGCATCGAGCTCAGTCGCGCCTTCAGCACCTCCATCAGCGGTGCGGCCCTGGTGCGGCGGGCGGCAAGCCGCTGTTCGGCGCTCGAGCCGCGGATCTCGGCCTCGATGGCGTAGACCGCTTGCAGGCGCTCGATCACTTCGTGAGCGAACGGCGACTGCATCGTCTTGTACACTTCGACGAATTTGCGTCGGGCATGGGCGAGACAAAAAGCGAGCTGGATCGCGCCGCCATGACCGCGGGCAAGCGCTTTGTAGGCGGCATAGCCATCCACCTGCAGAATGCCGGAGAAGCCGGTCAATTGCCCGGCGATCTCCTCGGTGCCGCGGCCATCGGCAAACACATAGGCGACCGCCGGCGGCGATGGGCCGCCCCATGGGCGATCATCCATCGCATGCGCCCAGAACTGGCAGATACGAGTGCGATGTCGTCCGGGATCGAGCACCGGCATCGGCGTCTCGTCGCAGAACAGCCGCGGCGAAGCCTGGATCGTCCGCAGCTGAAGCTCATAAAGGCTCTTGAGCCACCATGCCGCACGCTTCACCCAGCCGGCGAGCGTTGCGCGGTCGAGATGAATGCCCTGGCCAGCCAGGATCTGCACTTGGCGGTACAGCGGCAGATACCAGGCGAACTTCGAGACCACCACGTGAGCCACGAGTGCCGTCGATGCCATTCCGCCTTCAACCAAACGCGGCAGCACCTTCGCCTGGACCACGCCGTCGGTGCAACCGCGGCAGGCGTATTTGGGACGAACCGTGCGTAGTACCCGCAGGATCGCCGGGATCACGTCCAGCACCTCGCTCACATCCTCGCCGATCCTGTGCAGAGCGCCCTGACAGCACGGGCACGCTGTCGTGTCCGGCTCGAGCACCTGCTCGCAGCGCGGCAAATGCTTGGGCAACGCACCGATGTTGCGCCTCGCCTTCTTGCGCGGCTTCCCAGCCGGCTTCGTCGCAGGTAGATCGTCGTTGGCTGACGCAGGTGGTGTGACGCCGGTCGCGAGATCGTCCAGTTCGAGCGCGAGCTGCTCGGCCACGATCGCCACCAGCCGCTCCGAGCGCTTGCCGAAGATCATCTCCTTCAGCGTCTGCATCGCCACACGCAGCTTCTCGTTCTCGGCGTCAAGCGCGAGCACCATCTCGGTCAGAGCCGCTGCGTCGGTCGGAAGAGCTTCGGGGCGAATCGCCATGATCGAACGATATATCCGCGCATCACAGGCTCCAGCAAAATCTTCGCCTCTCAGCCGACAACGGCCGGCTGCTTCACAGGCTTGGGTGAGACACGCGTCCACTCCAGCCCGTCGAGCGAGGGCACATCGAAATATCCCCTCTGGGGAGTCTGACGAATCACCTGCCATCGAAGTTACAGTGTGCGAACCGACGCATCCGCTGTTCGGCCGCACGTTCCGCGTCATTCGCCGCTCGGTTCATCGTGGCGGGGGCTTCCCGCTTTCGTACGAGGTCGAATATCGAGACGGTGCCAGCCTTTTGATTCCGGTCGTGGCGACCGAACCACAGATGTCGATGGAGAATCGAACGAAGCTGAGCGTCGAGGCACTACACGATCTGATCTCTCTGGTTGAGCAGCTCGAACACGATGCCGATCGATCCGAAAGACCTTTGGGCCACGCTGTCAACGGCACTGCAGCGCCAAATCGTCAACGAGGTCGCCGCAGTGCTGGCGGAGGCAAGTCATGAAATCCGAGCTGGTCAAGCCGATACACCTGGCGCGACGCGCGGTCGTGTACATCCGGCAGTCGACGACCCACCAGGTTGTGACCAACCAAGAGAGCCTACGATTGCAATACGCGCTTCGCCAACGCGCCATCGAGCTCGGCTGGCACGAAGCTGGCATCGACGTCATCGACGCTGATCTTGGCATCAGTGGGGCGTCGGCGGCTCAGCGCAGCGGCTTCAAGGAGTTGGTCGGACGTGTTGGTCTTAACGAGGTTGGTCTGATCCTGTCGATCGACGTGACGCGTCTCGCCCGCAACTGCTCGGATTGGTATCCGCTGCTCGATATCTGCGGGCTGCACGGCTGCCTCATCGCCGACCGTGATGGCGTCTATGACCCTGGCAGCGCCAATGGCCGACTGCTGCTCGGCCTAAAGGGGACGATATCGGAGCTCGAGCTCCATACGATACGTAGTCGATTGACGGCTGGTCTTCTTGCCAAGGCGGAGCGCGGTGAGCTTGCGCTCACCTTACCGATCGGCCTTGTCCGCGATCCCTCTGGCGTCGTCGTCAAGGACCCGAACCTGGAGGTGCAGGAACGGCTCGAGCTGCTGTTCGAGACCTTCCTGAAACTGCGCACCGTTGCCAAGGTCATGCGTGAGTTCAACCACCGTGGTCTGGAGCTGCCGCGCCGCAATCGCCACGGGGATCTGCATTGGGCGCGGGCGACGACATCCGCGGTCGCGGCGATTCTGAAGAATCCTGCCTATGCGGGCGCCTTCGTTTACGGACGGACACGACTGCGCAAACCGTCGGACGGAAGATTACCGACGAAGGTGCCGAAGCCGATCGAGCAGTGGCGGATCATCGTCAAGGACCGCTATCCTCCCTATATTGCTTGGCAAAGCTACGAGAAGATCAGGGGCATCGTCATCGACAACCGAGCAGAATACATGCGCAACAAGACCAGGGGGGCTCCACGTGAGGGCGAACTACTGCTGCAAGGCATCGCAAGGTGCGGAAGATGCGGTCACAAGATGTACGCGCGCTACAAGAGACGCGCCGAGTACGTCTGCAATCACCTGCGTTCACATCAGGGGTTGCCGACGTGCCAATACATCCGTGCTCCCCGCGTCGACGCCGCCGTGGCGCAAGCCTTCCTTACAGCGCTGGCGCCGGCCGAGATCGACGCGTTGTCGTGCGCTCGTCGCGCTCAGCAACAGACGTACAAAGCAATACGAAGCAATGCCGAGCAGCAGCTCGAGCGGCGACGCTACGAAGCAGCACTCGCCGAACGTCAGTTCAACCGCGTCGATCCCGACAACCGGCTCGTCGCCGCCGAGCTCGAGCGCCGTTGGGAGGCGGCTCTGAAGGATGCTCGAGCGGCAGAGGAGGCCCTGGCCCGTTTGAAGTCTCCCCAGGCTATCGCTCAGATCACCGTCGGCAACAAGGCGCTGAACGACAAAGTCGTCCGCCTCTCCGGCCGTCTGCCTGAGATCTGGACGGCCCCGAGCACGACCGACGGGAAACGCAAGGCGCTGCTGCGCTGTCTCATTGACAAGGTGATCCTCGACCGCGGCGAGCACGACGCCGTCAGGATGAGGATCGTCTTGGCGCGGCGGAGCCGTCACCGACATCGAGGTAAAGATGCGCGTCAACTCAGTAGCGGATCTCGCCCAAGGCGCGGAGATGCGAGAACGCGTGCTTGAGCTCGCCCGCGCCAAGATGCACGACGACGAGATCGCTGCCATATTGACGAGCGAAGGACAACGGTCACCAAGTTGCCCCGACAAGGTGCTGCCTATCACCGTCCAGCGCATTCGCTTGCACGCCGGCCTCAAGGGGCTTACCGAGCAACGTACACGATGGCGCCATTCAACCGACTTGCTCAGCGCACAGCAACTTGCCGGCGTATTGAACATTCCCGTGAATTGGCTCTACGTTCAGATCAGGCAAGGGCGCCTTTTGATCGATCGTCATCCTTCCGGCGCACATCTGTTCTCCAACACGTCGCGCGTGATTGAGGCTGTTCGAAAACTACGCAATCATGAGCTCAATCATCTCGATCTCAGAATCACTGAGCCTCACGAGGAGGGGCATCAACATGCGTAATCGAGCAGCATCGCGAGCTGCGTCGCACTGAGATGCACCACGCCATCGCGGATCGGCGGCCAGGTGAAGCGCCCCTGGTGCAGCCACTTCGTCACCAGCACCATGCCGCTGCCGTCCCACGCCAGAAGCTTCACTCGGTCCACGCGCTTGCTGCGGAACACAAAGACGTCGCCGCAATACGGGTTCGCACGCAGCGCTTCGCTAACCAGCGCCGACAGCGTGTGCACCGACTTGCGAAAGTCGACCGGCTGTGCCGCCAGCACCACCTTGAGGTCAGACCGTAATGCAATCAACGGATGCCCCGAAGCGCCGATAGCACTGTCGAAAGCGTCGCCAGCTCCACTCCGGGCTCGACCCGGATGCGTGCCCCGCCCACCTCGATCTCAATCATCCCGCCAAGCTTGCCTGGGGGCGATGCCATCTGCGGCAGCACCTTATGCGCGGACGCGAACCGGTCCGGTTCGTCTGCCGTCGCCGGACCGCTCTCGGAAGCGATCCGGACCGGCACGAAGCCTGGCGCCTGAAAGCTCGCTGCCGTCGCGAACTTGCGCCGCCACACCGTCAGCAGCCCACGGACAACGCCATGGCGCCGAGCGACCTCGGAAATATTGGCCCCTTCCTCGAAGCTCTCCGCCACGATCTGGGCCTTCTCTTCCGCCGTCCAGTGCCGTCGCCGACGCTGCCCCGTGATCACCTCGATCCGACGATAGGAGCCGCCTTCCTGCCTGGCATCAAGCATGGCTTCATGCATGGCATCTGCCATAGCCCACCTCCAAAAAAACAGGTCATACCAGGCTGTATCGCAGCTCATTCGCGCGATGCCCAGGTGGGGGGCTCATGCCGATTACTTTCAAACGAGCGTGGGGTAATATTGGGTCAGATGCATCACTCGGCTGACTCAGATCGAATTGAGCTCGACTGGACCGGCTGTTCGGCTGTTGCCTATTCCAGGCCGGGTGTCGCGGCGTTTGAATCGCAGGTCGGCTGACATGAGCCTTGGCAGGGAATTCCCGAGACGACGTGACGGCTCGAACGTCCCGTTCTGTCCAGCTTTGGCCACCAGATTCGCTGGCCGGGTTGGCAATGGCTTGGTTCGTCTCACTTGCAGACATTCCGCAACCGGCATTCTTAGACCGGCAGACGCGCGGGCTGAGCATCCGCCTTGCCTATGTCTGACAAGCGCAGGGGGTCAGATCGACCACGACGTCGGTTGTAGAGATGACGCCTCTGCGATGCGTAATCGCCAGCACGGTCACATCTTCCGCTAGGCTGCGAATATGGTCCATGATGTCCCGCTCGGTTCGCTCGTCAAGGGCGGAGCTGGCCTCGTCGAGAAGAAGGATCGCCGGCTCGCCATAGAGCGCACGGGCAATAGCAATACGCTGGCGCTCCCCGCCTGAAAGCTTCAAACCGCGTTCTCCAACGGTTGTTTCAAATCCTTCCGGCTGCGCCTCGATGAACGGGAGAATAGCGGCTTTTTCCGACGCGGTGCGAAGGCGTCCCTCATCGCGGGGCCGACCTAGCAGAATGTTGTCGGCCAGCGACACATTGAGCAACGTCACGTCCTGCGGCACGACAGCAACTGCAGCATACCAATCCGTGCGATCGATACCCGTTATATCGGTTCCATCGACCAGAATACGGCCGCAGTCCGGCTCGATTGATTTCAGGACGAGCCTAAAGATTGTCGACTTCCCCGATCCCGTTTCGCCGACCAAAAAAGTAATCCCGCCGCGTCCAGCCAAAAACGAGACGTTCGTAACGCCACGACCGTTTTCGTAGGCATAACCAACGTCCTCGAAAGATAGTTGGCCGGCGGAGGGCGTGAAATCATGAGTATGGGACGTTCGCCGCTCTTCTGGTGCGCCCCACAGTCTGGTGAGAGGAATGAGGTCGGCGCGCGACCTCGATGCGTCCGAGATCGCGCGCGCGACCATCTCGAAGGGCATACTGAGTTGGAGTATAAGCGTGTTGAACAGCACAATGTCGCCGATCGTGACCATGCCAGCCTGGTAGTCGGGAACCAGAAGGAGAAGAGTGACGGCAAATTGTAACGCGACGGCTAAGCCGAGCACGGCGATGTAGGGCAGTCGTTGAAGCACGTAGGCTCGACAGTTATCCCGCACCTCCCGCGCTTTCACCGTAAAGCGCTGGCTCATCCAGGCATGACTGCCAAAATGGCGCAACGTGTCCATGGCATTCATGACGTTGCCGACGAAACGCGCATTCTCTTGTCCGGCGTCGACGGCCCGGTCCAGAAATACGCGCGCCCGACGCGTCGAACTCCAGGTCAATGTAATCGCGGCAGCCCCATAGGCGACGACGATTGCGGCGATCTGAATATTGACGAGCGCACCTAGAGTAGCGATCGTAAGCAAAAGCTGCGTTGCAGCAGGGAAGAAGATCGTAGTTCCAAGCTGGACCATCGTGATCAACGCGCTGCGGCCGCGCGCGGCCGCACTCTGTATTTCCACGGGATTGTGCTCAAGGAAAAAGGCTGCGGTTTTTCTCAGGATTCGATCGAAAAAGCGAGTTGCAGCGATGAAGCCTAGGTTTTCTGCTGTCATAAAGGAAAGATACTGCAGCATACGCTGAAATGCGGAAGCAATGCCAAGCAGGACCGCATAGCCAGCGAGTCCCCAGGCGAGCACCGACGCGCCTTCACTGCGCGGCAGACGATCAATCAGAGACGAAAATACATAGGGGGCTACGACGCTGCTCGCGCTTGAGATCAGCACCACCGTGGCAACGACGAGAAGCAGGCACCGATCGGACCGCCAGTACGCATGCAAGATTTCGGAAATCGGCGACAACGCTGTGTACTTTGACATATCTGCGACACATCGAGGGAACGGCGCGCTTTGCTTTGCGCAGAGAGCGGCATGGCCTTGTCGCACGGTCTAGATTTCAAACGAACTCGCGTAAAGATGCTCGATGGCTGGCTCACCGAAATTTGCTATCGCTAACCGCCAGTGGACTTCAAATGAGCTCTGTCCAGCGCTGTCATGCAACCCCGCCAGTCTTGGTAGGTTGTCGCCCGGCGTCTCACATGAAATACGTCGTGTTGTGGCCGACAACTGACGCGCCACACTACCCGGCTTCTTACTGAAGCATAGGATGCCGAGACGACAAGAACCCGCTCCGTAAGGAACACGACATGAAGTGTGCAACTGCAGACACACGCAAACGGCCCGCGTCCGATGCAACTGAACTTCCTCTACCGGTTCTGCCGCCCCCTACTATTTAAGACACCAAAGGAACCTCTACCTAACGATAGTGCCACGGAGGGCTGGCTTTAAGATTGATTGCATCATTCTTCACGCTCTGTTGCCGCCCCTCACGCGAGGGGCGGCTCGAGTTTGTATCAAGAACAATGCTCAAGGCTACTCTGAGAATAGGTGATCTGAAAACCTTCGATCCTGCCGTCAGAGACTGCTCAATAGCAATTGGTGAAAGCTACATCCGGCCATTCCAGCATAAGAGCCTTGAGAGCTTGTTGCTAAAGAACTCCGACCAATGGTTCTTCGTCATACGGGAGCGTCAACGAGTAGCAGACGAGTTCGGCACCAACCCCATCGCCACAGCTAACGCTTCTGCGGATCAGCTTCGTCAGAGCTACCAACAATGCATGCACTGGCCGCTCGATTTTGTCGTGATCGAGGCCGCCCGCCGAGGTCCGCGCCTGCAGGTACGAGCTGGCCATATCGGCAGCCTGCCGATCTACTTCCACGTGGAGGAACGCACCCGTACGGTTACACTATCCTGGGATTTCGTCGATTTTTTGGGTACATCGCGAGCGATTGATGCAGAGATCATAGCTCATCACCTGTCGATGAGAACGTTTTACTCTGCGCGGCAGCCCTGCGCGGGGATTAACTTACCGACTGCCGGCGCAACCTTGTACGTCGACAGGTCGGAAACTTCTTTTGAGTACGGCTCATTAGATCCGTTCACTAGGCCGTGTACCTATAAAACTTGGCGGCTCATGTGACTGGTGACTACGTCCGCTTTGCTCCAATAGCGACCAAGTTCGTGCGGCAGCACAATATGTCGCGATGGCCAGAAGGAGACATTGCCGGCGGTCAGACTAGTGGGCGTCCGGAGTGTTGGCTCGTTCCGGCTGTGTGACAAATCTTCCCGCACCGCTCCATTGTTCCTAACTTAGCAAGATCAAACTCTCGCCAACTGGAGCGCGGCCTCAACGCCGCCTTCCAGGATCTGCTCTGCCTGGATGGTGTCGGGGACGGCCCGCGCGAACTGGAGAGTGCCCACCATGAGACCGAAGATGGCGGTCGCACGGCGGCGGCTCGCTGCAGAGTCGGCACCCGGAAGTAGTGCAGCCAGCGACGAAACGTAGCTTCGCAGCGCTTTCTCGTAGTCCTGCCGAGTGGACAGGGGCTGGCGTGCGATTTCCGGGAGCAACGCCGCCGAAGGGCACCCGTCCGCCGGGTCTTCGAGGTGAGCGCGGTTGAGGTATCTCCGGATCGCCCCCTCGAGGGACAGGCCCGGCCGCTGTTCCTCATCGAGGCGATGTTGTTGGTCGCTAAGCGCGCTCGCCAGCGCCTCGCGAACGAGTGCGTTTTTGGACCCGAAGTGCGGAGAGAATGCGCCCTTAGTCAGACCGGCCTCGCCCATGATCCCGGCGATCCCGGCGGCGGAGATACCGTCTTGGCGTATGCACTTCGAGGCTACATCGATGATGTGTCGTCGCGTCGCGGCCTTGTGTCCTTTCTCGAAACGCATCTCCACTCCTTCGATATCCGTTAAGCTGCGGCCGCTTCCAATAGGGCCTGGAGGTCGCGATCACGTTGCTGGGCAACTGCATTCACATGTTCGCTGCCAAACTGACTGAACAGGGATGCCGGCCGATCATATCCACACGCGACACCGCCATCTTCATCCTCGCGCAGAAGGACGCGGATGGGTGCGTACAGCCCCGCCGACAATCGATGGCGGGTCATCTTGGACGCGGTGAGCGGATTTCCGATATCAAACTGGATGGATCGTCGTGTCAGCTGAGCAACAGCTAGGAGCGCGCCGTGGTCACCCTGCCCGAAAATGGTGAGCGGCGAAGATGCCTCCAACTCTCGAAGGGCGCGCTCACTTTCGCCGTATCGCAGGAGAGTGAATATCCCGTCATCGATGCGCCGCGCCAAGGTCGCGAGCTTGGCTCGAACGTCCTCGAAGGGCTGTGTTGAGCGGATGGTAACGTACTCGACCGGAATGGCACGCGTTGAGTGCAGTGCATTGGACATCTGGTGATCCTCTAATCTTTTGTCGCTGTCTGCAGGCCCCCTTCGCGACGCGAAGCAACCACGACACTAGGTTGAACCGGACTTGGCACCCAAGATGCCTTCGATACCGCGGGCAAGGTTTAGAAGCCGCTGATCACTTCCTAGAGGGCCATCCAGTTCGAGCCCGATCGGCAACCCCGCGCGAGACAGGCCGACAGGAAGGCTGATACCGGGCAGTCCCACGCTGCTTGCCGACACCGTGTGGTTCGCCAGAGCGAGGTAGCTGACGTCCTGCCCCGCGATGTGGACGGTCGCCTGCTCCCCGATCGAAGGCGCCGTGCAGGGCGTGGTCGGTTGCAGAATGACCCACGCCCCATGAGCGACGAACGCCGTGTTGAGGCGACGCTGGATTTCCGGCCGGCTCACGTTGAGCGCCATCTGATAGGCCTCTGCCGAGGTAGCACCTGCACCACCTGGCAATACGATGTGCTCCCACGCCTGCCGAAGCTGAGGCTTAAGGCTTTCGTAAATGGCCTCAAACGCGGTCGGAATCGCGTGGCGCCGAAGAAACTCCGAAATCGCGCCCATCGTCTCATGAGCGAAGATGCCCCATGTTGCCGTTTGGACGAGGGAATTGAAGTCGCGGCCAAGGTCCATTTCCACGACCTCGGCGCCGGCGTCCTGCAGTTGCCGCACCACCGCACGGAATCGGGACTCGACTTCGGGGTCAACCAGATCCAGGAACTGTCGCGGGGCGAAGGCGAGCCGGGCTCCCTTTAAGCCGTAGTCGCCGTCGGAGGACTCCGCAGCCTGTTCGCCAGTCACGACGTGGTCAACCAGAATGCAGTCCTCAACGCTTCGGGCAAACACGCCCGTCGTGTCGAGTGTATGGGAGATCGGAGCAACGCCGTTGCGCGGCCAACGCCCGGTGGTTGGCTTGAAGCCCACGACTCCACAGAACGATGCGGGTACCCGGATGGACCCAACGGTGTCACCGCCCAAGGACGCGGGAACCAGTCCAGCAGCCACGGATGCGGCGGAGCCGCTTGAGGAGCCGCCTGACATGTGATCCCGCGCGTGCGGATTCTTCACCTGACCATAACGTGCGTTGTGACCGGTCAAGCCGTAAGACATCTCGACAAGGTTGTTCTTGCCGAAAATCAACGCGCCCGCCTTCTTAATTGCCCGGACAGCGTCGGCATCTTCGCGCGGCACAAAATGAGCCAGACCTTCGATTCCCAGACTGGTGGGTAGCCCTTTCGTCAAATAACTGTCCTTCACCCCAAGCGGCATGCCAAGGAGCGGGGCCGCCGATCCGGCCGCACGCAACTTGTCTGCGGCCCTCGCGGCCGCCAGCACCTCCGCCTCATCGATGGTGATGAAGGCGTTCAGTTCGGCAAGCGCTCGGGCGCGCTGTAAAAGAGCCGCCGTGTAGGCCTCGGAGGTGATGTCGCCGTTGCGAACCGCTGCTGCAGCGGTTGCGAGCCCAAACGAGCTGACATCTGCGGTTTGTCGCGATGAGGCAGTTGTCTTGTCGTCCACGAAATCCTCGCCAGGAGCTGTTTGGCGGCACCCGGCCGCCACCTAACGGTGGTCCAGCTCAATGCCATTACGGTCATAATATTAAATTACAATCGTAATTCAATCGGGGTGGCGACCTGCTGGGGACACATGCGCGTGAAGTGCCGATGGACGGTTGCGAGCAATGATTGGTTCAGCGACTTCTGCAATGGGTCATTTTCGACGGTTTCTGCGGAGATAGTCGGCTGGCTGACGTCCGCTTCCCCGTAAGCGTGCCGCGCGGCGAACAGGATGGAAGTGGAGCGTCGACCATGATGAGAGGGCTACGCCGGGCTCGTGACGCAGGGAGGGCGTAGCCCGACCGGAGTTACGAGCCCGGCGTCGGCGCGATCCACAGCGGACCGCGCCGACTGGTGATCGCGGCCGGCTGGTTATGCAAGTGGTTCTTCCGCCAAGAGGAATCACTCGCGTGCCAGGCCGACACATTACCGATCACCAAATGAGGCTCTACATGAAGTACCGTCAGACCGATAGCCCGCCCGTGGCCGCCGCCAAGGCGTCGTTCAGCACCTCGACCGCTTACCGGATCGAGCAGGATCGACGCCTTCCGTCGCAGAAGAAGGCTCCTCGCGGCCGTCGCCGGCCAGATCCCTTGGCCCGCGTATTTGAGACAGAGATCGTGCCGATGCTGAAGGCCGCCCCCGGTGTGCGGCCGGTCACGATCTTCGAGGAGTTGCTCCGACGCCATCCTGAGCTCGGCGCCGGCATCCGTCGCACGCTGGAGCGCCGGATCCGGGCCTGGCGGGCGATCCACGGCGAGGAGCAGGAGGTCATCTTCCGGCAGACCCACGAACCCGGTCAGCGCGGCCTGTCCGACTTCACCGACATGGGCGAATTGGGTGTCACGATCGCGGGCGTGCCGCTCGACCATCGTCTCTATCACTTCCGGCTGGCCTATTCCGGGTTTGAGCACGCCCATGTCGTGCTCGGCGGTGAGAGCTTCATCGCTCTGGCCGAAGGCCTGCAGAATGCCTTGTGGTCACTCGGTGGAGCGCCACGGGAGCATCGCACCGACAGCCTGTCGGCCGCCTTTTGCAATCTCGACCGCGACGCCAAAGACGATCTGACGCGGCGATACGAAGACCTCTGTGCCCATTACGGCATGCGCCCCTCCCGCAACAATCGTGGCATCGCCCACGAGAACGGGGCGATCGAGAGTTCGCATGGCCATCTCAAGCGGGCGGTCGGCGACGCGCTGTTGCTGCGTGGCACCGCCGACTTCGACGATCTCGCTGCCTATCGTGGCTTCATCGATGAGATCGTCAGCCGCCGCAATGCCCGCAACGCCAAGCGGATCGACAGCGAACGTACCGCACTTCAGGATCTGCCGGACCGCCGCACGTCGGACTATGAAGAGGTGATCGTCCACGTGACATCGTCCGGCGGCTTCACCTTGCGCAAGGTGTTCTACACGGTGCCGTCGCGCTTGATCGGCCATCGGCTGCGGGTGCGCCTGTATGACGATCACCTCGACGTGTTTGTCGGCGGCACGCATCTCCTCACCTTGCCGCGCGGGCGGCCGCATCCCAATGGCAAGCACGATCAGGTCGTCGATTATCGGCACGTGATCCATTCCTTGCGGCGCAAGCCGATGGCGCTCCTCAACCTGGTCTACCGCGACCAGCTGTTCCCCCGGGAAGCTTACCGCCGAGCCTTCGACGTCTTGCGCAAACGCTTACCGGACAAGAAGGCCTGCCGGATCATGGTCGATCTCCTCGCACTCGCCCATGAGCGCGGTTGCGAGGCCGAACTCGCCGATCAGCTCACGGCCGACCTGAACGACGGCCGGCTGCCCGACCTCAACCGGCTACGTACTCACTTCGCCCCGGATCCCGCCCAGATGCCGAACGTCGTGGTGCGCCTCGCACCGCTCGCCACCTATGAATGCCTCATCGGTACTGCCGAGATCGGAGGTGCCGCATGAGCACAACCAACGTAGTCGACACCGCGCGCCTCAATCTGTTGCTCAACGAGCTGCGGCTGCCCGCCATCAAGGTGCTGTGGCCGCAATTTGCCGAGCAGTCCGATAAGGAAGGCTGGCCGGCGGCGCGCTTCCTCGCCACCATTGCAGAGCACGAGATCGCTGAACGCAGCCGTCGCCGCATCGAGCGCCATCTCGTCGAGGCGCGGCTGCCCACCGGAAAGACCTTTGACAGCTTCGACTTCGAAGCCGTACCGATGATCTCCAAGGCGCAAATGACCGCGCTCGCCGCCGGCGACGGCTGGTTGAACAAGGGCGCCAATCTGCTGCTGTTTGGTCCGCCCGGTGGCGGCAAGAGTCACTTGGCAGCAGCAATCGGCTTGGCTCTCATCGAGAACGGATGGCGCGTCCTCTTCACCCGCACCACCGATCTCGTGCAGAAGCTCCAGGTGGCGCGCCGCGAACTCAACCTCGAGGGTGCCATCAACCGCCTCGATCGCTTCGATCTCGTTATCCTTGACGATCTTGCCTATGTCACCAAGGACCAGGCCGAGACCAGTGTGCTGTTCGAGCTCATCAGCGCACGCTACGAGCGACGCTCTTTGCTGATCACCGCCAATCAGCCCTTTGGAGAATGGAACAAGGTCTTTCCGGACCCAGCTATGACCCTCGCGGCGATCGATCGCCTTGTTCACCACGCCACCATCGTCGAGATGAACGTCGAGAGCTATCGCAGGCGGACTGCCCTCGAGCGAAAGCGTGGTCCAGGGCGGCCACCGGAGCACGCGACACAAAAAACGCTCGCTTGATTGACGCTCCGCGACAATCAAAGCAAACAAAACTCTTGCGCGCGACAATCATCGCGGCGATCATCATCGCGCCGCGACACTGACTCGCCATCCTGATCGCCGCGCTCTTCCGACCCAGATCGTCGCGCTATACGTAAGCGTCCAACCGGGGCCTGCCCGGAAGCGTCGCGTCAGGCCAGACCCCCTGTGATTCAAACTCCCAAACTGGGGGCTGGAATCATGCGCTACGAACTCGCCGATCATGAATGGATTGCCATCAAGCCGATGCTGCCGAACAAGCCGCGCGGCGTTCCTCGGGTTAACGACCGTCGTGTCCTCAATGGCATCTTCTGGGTCTTGCGTTCCGGAGCACCTTGGCGCGATTTGCCGGCGGCGTTCGGTCCTTACACCACTTGCTACAACCGCTTCGTTAGGTGGCGGCGAGCTGACGTCTGGAGCCGCATCATGGACGCACTTGCGGCTGCCCATGATGCCGCTGTCCAAATGATCGACAACTCGATTGTCCGCGGCATCAACATGGGGCCTGCATCACAAGGAACGAGCGCCTATCGATGGGAAGGTCGCGCGGCGGCTTGACGAGCAAAATCCACGCGGTGGTCGATAGCAATGGTTTGCCGGTACGGTTGACGTTGAGCCCCGGCGAGGCCCACGACGTTCGACTTGCAGGACAACTGCTCTCTCATCTGAAGTTCGGGTCAATGTTGCTTGCCGACCGTGGCTATGACGCCGACTGGATAAGAGAGCTTGCCATGAAAAAGGGGTCGTGGGCCAACATCCCGCCGAAACGCAATCGCAGCGATCCGATCTGCTTCAGCTCCTATCTCTACCGCGCTCGCGACTAGGTCGAACGGCTCTTCAACAGGATCAACCAATGTCGTCGTGTGGCGACGCGTTACGACAGGCTTGCGGGAAACTACCTTGCCTTCGTCCAACTCGCCTCTATCCGCCTATGGCTGGCTGCGCGTTATGAGTGCACGCCCTAACGAGCTCTCTGGGCCGGAGCAGAGCAATGGTCTCCTTGAGTTTGCGGATACTTTGCAGGACGTTGTGCTCTCGCGGCCAACGGGCATTTGTGCAAGCGCTGTGGAGCTGAGCGGAAGTATGGATTCGGCTTCGGTCGCGATTGCTGTTGGCAAAAGCGTGAAAACCGTAAGGTGTGGCGGCATCCTGTTGGGCGACGGGAGCAGCCCCAGGCAGTCTGATCGGCGAGCGCGCATTCTGAGCGCACTGAATTGCCGCGATCACCCCCTTGAAATGCATACCCACATGCCGGCGATTGATCTGGATCTTGCCCCAGAACGACGCCTGCCACTCACTTCAGAGTATTGCCTGGAGGCATTTGAGGCGCTCTGCGACAGCTTTCGCGCGGACGGCTACGAAATCGTCTGGTCCGGCATAGGCGGCGACAAGCTTTGCGCTTGCTCCACCGCCGAGGAGGGCGGCTCAAGATCTTCGTCTTCACGTCACCTGGAGATCGCCGTTGAACTTGCAGACGGCCTGTTGACAAATCGCGCGCTCGACGCCGCTCATTCATCCTTCCTTTTCAGCGCGCCGCTTAGCGCGACCGTATCCACATTTCTGCTCGCAAGCCTTTGTCATGCTCGTCCACTCGCAAGGCGAGGACTTTGGCCCGTTCGCCCGCTAGGCGATCCGAGATTGATTAATACTGCAGCGAAGCTTCCGCTTGCACTTCGCGCGGGCAAGGAAATATTCCGTTCCTACCTGCGTAATCGGCTGCGCTGCGATGTGTTTCCGCACGGTTATGCAAAGGAGACTTTCGCGCTTGTGTTACCAAAGGCGATTGCGGCTCGTGCAGACACGATTTCATCGCAGCTTTCCTCTTGCGCCCTGGCCGACTTCGGCTTGGTTTCGCGAGAGTCCGTTATGGCGCTCTTGAATAGGGTATTAACAACGCAAGTTGCTGCAACCAGCGCCTTGGTTCGCTTCCTGTGGGCGGAACGCTTCGTTCGGCAACTATGTTGAGAGCTTCACCATCAACAACCACCGGTTAGAACACCTGCTACATCAAAGAAAGGTTGAGAATTGGACGTTCTCGCCCATCGGCACGATGGAGCTAGACTGTGTCGGCGTGTATCGCGGGGCTATCGGCAGAGAACGCGACACTGGACGTTATCGTTTACCCCTGTCGTTGCATGCCGTTTAGCCCTTTTTCCGTTAGATAGATTCGTCTTTTGGAGGCGGGTCGCTCGCGAAGGGAGGCGCCGTCTGGCGCGCACTCTGTCACGCATCCCGGCAAGCCATAAGGATATGGACAGGGCTCTTCGGCCTGCACTTACCGTTAGATCACCAGAAGAACTCTCCTGGTGAACGCATTGGAATGGCTTTCGTCGGACCTATGACTACTAACGGTTGACGGAGCTGCGATACCCCGCGCGGTCGCTAGGCCTTTCCATATCGAGAGCCGAGATCTCAATTTAATCAACGATTGCTATCGTTTTAGATTCTCGTCCCGCGCTCGGATGATAACGTGCAGCTCCGCGGAGTGCTTTTGCATGATCATTGATGGCCACTCTGTGCTGGAACATCCTCATCCGTTCCTTGCGATCATGCTCCAGCGGCGGAACCGGAACGGCTTCAGAGGCGGCGCGCAAATTTCTTTACGCAAGAGGACGCGGCCGCTGTTCCCACGAGCGGCCGCGCCGCGAGGCCTCGATCCTCATTTTCTGCTTGGTTTGTATCCGGTGGTTAGTGCTGTACGCACGCCGGATCGGTCAAACAAAAAAACAGATCGCAGATACCATTCAACGGGTCGTCCGCGCATTGAGGATATGACGTGTCGGCGACCTGCACCTTGGCAGCGACGGGTTGAGCGGCGGCTTCAGCAACACAGGCCGGCACTGCCGCCGTTGCAAGCGCGGCGGCGCTCGCAGTCACAAACAGCAATTTTTTCATTCCAGAGTCGCTCCCTTAAGATCGGCCCCAAGCCGTCCTCATGGATATATGACGTTGCCACAAGTGGTAAAATTGATTTTCTTGATCAGGCCTATCTACGGGATGGATGAGTTCGGACATCTTTGCGGGCTCGGTTATGAGTTGCTCGGAGAAGCCGTTTATGGTCGGCTTCTCGCCGGCCTCTAAGCGGTCCGCATTGATCTGAGCAATCGGACAACGCGGTAACTGCATCGTCTCGGCCCAATGACTTGCACGGCTTGGAGGCTGGACGCGTGCTGCCCGAGGCGGTGAGTCACATTCCTGATGAGTGCACAAGCGAACTCATTATGACGGATGCGACGACTGCGCGATCGCTGAAATTCCATTCGTTTGTTCGGCTGCGCTAGAGGCTACACCGCATGGCTTCGGCCCGTTCAAGTACGGCGGCATACTGCTAATTCAGCGAGACTGCATTCCTGACCAGAACTTGCCACCGAGGGCGATATTGTTGCTGAGCGCGCGGCCGACTTCGTCGCGCAGCGACGGCGGCACTGACTGCAACCATCACCTCAGACTTGCTCGAAGGTCCCGATCGCGGCTGCCCTTACAAAATCCACACGGTACTCACTGCCAACGAGAAGAATCATGGCCCAAACGAATTATCACCGAGGCGATAGCTTCTGCAGACGTAGAAGCACCAAATGACCATTCTCGGATATGCCGCGTTAGCATCCAGGATCGACATCTCATCCGCTAGTTCAACTCCTAAAGGCAGCCGGCGACCGCGATCTACCGCGAGATGATCAGCGGTGCCGCGCCGATCGGCCACAACTCACCACGTTGATGGTAGCGCCTCCACCCCGGCGACGTGGTGCTGGTGACGAGGCTGGACCGGCTCGGCCGCAGCACCCGCCAGCTAAATGAGCTTGATCGAGCGCATCGGCAAGACTGGTGCTGCATTCCGCTCGCTCGGCGATAGCGCTGGTCATTCGCACATCGCCTAGGGAGCGACGCGGTTGCGACTGTCTTGCCGTCAGCTGAGAGCAATGTTGAAGCATTGTCGAGGGATGCTCGACGCCGGCCTTGCGCAACGACGCAGCTTACCGCAATCGCCTCGATCGGCGTCTCGCTGCCTGCCAGGGGTCCGACGATGCGTACCCACTGGCGGCGCGAGCAACTCGCTGCAGAGCGATGAATTGCCTATGTCGGCAACAACAACCGAAGCGATCGCAGGGTTCTAGCCCAGCGCGCGATCGGTCACAGTCGGGTTGCGTCTCATACCCGCGTAAGCTTAACGAACCCTCCTTCGGCCAACTCGGCTTGGTAGGTTCTTCCGTTAAGCTGGATTGTTTTGGGGGTGTTTGCGGTCGGCATGAAACCTTCTTCGCGCAACTTATCCATGAGAGCAGGTGTCGCCCATTGGCGTGGTAGCGGCGTTCCGAAGCGCCGGTTCTCCGTGAATAAGGCTCCGAAGTCTCGCCCGGCCTGCCCCAACCCCACTTGGTCCTCCGCAGGGTTATGAACAAGACGAACGCAATTGGAACCATCGAAACCGGCCGTGTAGCGGTGACCTTGGATTCACAGGTCATCGTCGGCTGGTCCGAATCCGGCAGGAGACCACGATGGAACAGCCGTTCGACCATTGAATCAGGTGCGATTTGCGAACCGTGGGAAAATCTTTGAGGAGCGGGTCCAGGCGATGCGGCAGACGCCGAGTACAGATCTTGCAGCGCAGATCTGCATGTCAATCTCTGCGCGCGATCCGTCGTTTCTGCCTCAACTTCGACGGGTTACCAACCAGAATGAGCGGGATAGCCCGGCCAGCGCGACAAAGAACAAACGAGAGCGCGGCCTACGTGAGAATCCGGCAAGCGAGAAACGAACTATTCACCCGATCGAGAGTGCAGAACGAACAGGTCCCAGCACCTTCTGGGGGCCATGGAGGCCGATGCTGGGACCGTCGTGGCCACATCCGGGGGTAGCAAACGGACAGGCCCACCTTATTGTGCATCGTCAATTCGATTCGTCAAACCGGCCCACGGTGTGCGTTCTCGCGGAACGCCGATCACTCGGAAATCGCTTGAGATTCACCGGCTTCAGCCAGCCGAACCACTACTCAGCGCAGCCCAAGCGGCACTTCCTCGCCAGATACGCGCACTACATCCCGTGTCGAGCGAGTTGCATCGAGCCGAACTCCGCCTCAAGACGGGGATACCATGGCTGGCCGCCACCTCTGCTGAACAAGGACTTGCAGAACGCCGGCGCAAGCCTGCCGCGGTGGATCAACACGTCTTCGTGTCCCATTGCAGCTCGAGCATTCTGCCAGAGCCGATTGTAGCCGCGCTGTTCATTGGACTTCACGTGGCAAGCAGCGAACTCGGCGCCATCCAGCGTCGCCAATTGCGAGACATATACCGGCCTCTTCGTATGGATGTGCACCCACACCGGATCCGGCATCGCACCATTGCTCAGTGCCCTGGGCTGCAGCTTGATCTCGAACAGCGTGCCTGGCTCCCCCTTCAACGCACGCGGCGGATCGGCAGACGTCAACTCATCGGCCGCCCGCAGGTATTCAAGGTACTTCTGCGACGGAAAGGCGTACGTCTTCATGCAATCCATCGTGATCGCAGCCTTCCGCGCGTTCAAAGAATTTGCCTGTCCCTGCACCTCGGACCACATCGCCTTGAGCCGGACTATTTTTTCGTGCACTTCAGGCACCTGCGCAGGCGTAAGCAGGCCACGTCGGCGAGGTTCCTCTAGCGCCGCTACACAGGCCTCGATCTCGGCGGCTTGCGTCTGAAGGCGCTTAACGACGAGATCCACGATGTGGCCGGCATCCTCGGGCTTCATTTGGCGCGTTTGCGAGACGGCGCTTTGCTGCGCTGGAAGATCGAACTGCAGCAGCTCGTCCAATCTATTGAGCAATCCGTTCAGCGCTTTCCTGGAGGGCGGAGCACGCCACATTTCCTGGCCGGCCGTTGACGATGATTCCTTTGCGCGTGCCGCCTCTTCCGGGGTCGCAAGCTTCTTGGTGCCCAGATCCGAGAGAACGATGACCTTACCTGTCGGAGCCGAAGCAGCGTCGGGCCTGGCGACCTGCGCCTCGCGTAGACCGGCCGCCGAACTCCCCTCACCTGCCGCCGGTGTGCGCTTGCTTTTTCCCTTCTTGCGCGCAGCCTGGCCCTCAGACACTGCGCCGGTATTTTCCGGTATCCAGTTGGCGGGCGGCTCGATCACGGCGGGTGTCTTTGGCTGCACCGCCAAAAACCGCGTGACGTCGTTTGCGGTGACCCAGGCAGCTTCCTCGATCTGGTCCAACAGGTCCAATGGAGTGTCCGCCCCCATTCCAGCATCCCTCAGCCCAGCGACGATGCCGTGCACCCCCGACGCAAATTCAGAAAGCCGTTCCATGACCCCTTCCAAAACGGTGCTGTGCTCCGCGTCGAGCGCCGCTCCGCGGTTGTACAGAACGGCTTCGCCCGTCGACGCGAATGCCGGAACAACATCGTTGATGAAGGTCCCGAGCAGACGCATCCGCCCGTCCTCACCGATGAGGGCGTTACTCAGCGCTGGTTCGAGCGTGCTCGCCCGCGATTCGATCAGGAGCCGCGCGAGAGCGATCCGCGATTGCAGATACGTGCACTTCGTAAAAAGTGCCCAGCCGGTATGCAGGCGTAGCATCTCGGGCGTGGACCCCGGCAAGCTGGCGGTGGCCACGCAGACGGACTGCATCCGTTCCGAGCGCAATGCCTTCTTTCCCCACCACTCCATGCAGGCCATGTAGTGCTTCGCCACGGTCGACACCGCTCGGCTTAGCTGGGCGGGCGCAGCGTTGGCTTTGCGCAGCTGCTCGAGCACGGCTGCGGCTTTCTCTCTACCGGCCTCCAGGTCGTAGACAATCGAGGTAGCCACGGCGTTGCATTGGTCCCCCGCAGCAAGAGTCTCGACTCTGACTCCGCAAGCCTGATCGTCGGAAAGAAGGCTGCGTGCCACGTCGGGAGGGAAGCTCGCATAATAGTCCAGAACTTCCGAGCCCGCCTTGACGACTTGATCAATCAGGTCCTGCGCCTCCGACCGGTTCCGCGCTTGGCCGGCCGCCGTTTTAGAAGCACCAACAAAGGCCACAAGTAGGCCGCGCATTTTTTTCTGCGCTGCTCTGACCTCGTCTCTCGTCGGGACAGCCACATCCGAAGCCGGCGGCTCGCCGACGAGCGGCGCCATTCCATCTTGAGACCTGGAGTGCATCCGCTCCACGACGGAATCGAACGATTGCCTGGCTTCTCCGGAGACCGGTCCAGGCTCCCCGCCCGATCCCCACATGCTATCAGCTTCTGCAGGCTCAACGTGCGATTTGCCAGCTCGGCCAATGCCCGTCATATCCAATCTCCGATCGAATCGAGAATGCGCAGCCTGTCTGATTAGACAGCTTGGCTGACGGGCAGCTGACGAACAGCTCTTTCCGGGCTACACAGAAAATGGCCGGATCACCGTGGGCTCCGGTTCATCGAGGCTGCCAGTGCTGCAACAGGCAGCGATGCAGCGGATGAGCGCATCAAATCGGGGATCATCCGCTGCAGTGCATGACCGCACCGTAACGTTGCTTCGGCGTGATCCCGCCAAAATCCATACTGACAAGCCGCGGCAGATGCGACGGGGCAAGACACTATCCAGCGTCGCGTTCGTCTGCACGGACTTGGCGGGCTATCTCGAATAGCGGAGAGCCGCCACGAGAATGCCAGCATCTTGAAACGGCTTGATCATTGCGGCGAGGTGCATCCCCCGACTTTGTCGAGGGGGAGAGACCTTCGGCCGCCGTACGTCCCATCATCGAGGAGGAGATACGAGTCTTAAATCCAAGAACCTGCACACCCACGGTCGCACACAATTTAAATAGGTCTAAATCTTCGATCAAAATCGCATTATCTGTATTCACCTTCGGATCGAGCAGAACCCATATTGAGGGACTCCTTCGCAGCTCCCGCCCATCCGAGCCCGTTGAGCAACGCTCATAAAAAAATGGCAACGACCGTGCCAAGCGCACCGAGCGTCAACCCGACCAGCGAACCGGCCGTCGGCACATCACGAAAAAGTATAAAGGCGAGAACTGGCTCCACGACCAGAATAGCTCCGACTGAAATCGCGACAATGATCCAGATATTCTTGAGATGCATGTAGCCCAGCGCGTATCCGAAGACGAGCAGGACGCCACCGACGGATATCAGCACAAACATCGGCAGGAGCATTGTGACATCCCCGCCGGCCTTGCCAAACTGCCTTGAGGCAATCAACTCCGCGATTATCGAAAGCGCTTCTCCAACGAAAATCGCGGCCACTGCTACAATCTTCACTGTCAAGCTCATCGGCCCTTGATTCCAACTATCCAAGTCAGCGCCGCAGATGAACACTCGGAGGTATCGGTGATCTTGCCTCTTGGAGGTGCCAGTGGATTATGCGTCGCTACTTATCGCTGCTCGCAGGCGTCTCAAAGCCTGCCCAATTGCAGACCGGATCTCAACATGCAGCGATTGTTTCGCGCCGACCAAGCCGCACCCCGGGGCCGGTCGCCAGATTCGAGGGATCGAAGCCTAGGCTGCAATCCGCACAGGAAGAGCGGAATAACCGTGCACAAAGTTCGACGCAATTCGCTCGGGTTCGCCGACAACCTCGACTTCCAGTCGTGCCTTCAAAATCTCCTCCCAGAGGATTTTCAGCTGCAGCTCCGCAAGATGTCGACCAACGCAGCGATGGATCCCAAATCCGAACGAAAGATGTTGCCGCACGTTCCTGCGGTCGATGACGAAGCGCTCGGCGTTCTCGATGACTTCATCGTCGCGGTTTCCTGAGATGTACCACATGACGACCTTGTCGCCCTTCCTGACTTGTTTCCCACCGACGATGCTATCGGCCGCGGCGTTGCGGCGCATATGTGCGATGGGCGTTTGATAACGAATAATCTCGGACACGGCGCTCGAGACAAGTTTCGGATTATCGCGTAGCTTTCGCAGCTCGGAGGGGTGCTGGTTCATGAACAGGAGGCCGCCGGTAATCGAATTGCGCGTGGTGTCATTCCCACCGACGATCAGCAGAATCAGATTTCCAAGAAACTCACTCGGCTCCACGTGTCGAGTTGCAGGCGAGTGCGCCATCATGGAAATCAGGTCCATCCGTGGCTCGGCATTGATGCGCTCGTTCCAAAGGCCTGTGAAATAATCCAGGCACTCGGACAAGATCGCACTTCGCTTGTCCCAGCTATCGATCGGCTGGCCAGTTCTGGGCATTGCAACAGCTACGTCCGACCAATAGGTCAGCAGACGCCGATCCTCAAATGGAAAGTCGAATAGCGTGGCAAGCATCTGCGTCGTCAATTCGATGGAGACCCTATCCACCCAATTGAAGTCATTGTTGCGCGGCAAGCCGTCCAGAATCGTCCTGACGCGACGACGGATCAAGCTCTCGAGTTTCGTCAAGTTTTCCGGCGCGACTATCGGACTTACAGTATCACGCTGCTCGCGATGCTTAGGCGGACCCATCTTGATGAAACTCTGCGTCCAGTGCCTGTCAGGCACGTCGACAATAGTGACGCCTTGCTCCGACGAGAATATCTTGTGATTAGTATCTACCTCTACGATATCGCGGTATTTCGTTATGGACCAATATGGACCATAGGGGCTATCCTGGCAGTAGTGAACGGGATCTTCCCTTCGCAGCCGCTCGAAATAACCCCATATGCTATCATCTTGAAAGCGCTTGGCTTCGCTTACGTCCAGATTGCTCAGCGGGATCTTAAACGCGCCGTCGGTTCTGTAGTCTACCAATTGCGTTATCACGATCGCCTCCGCAGATTTTGCTCTCTTGAGAGCTTGCGGATCCACAGGTCGCGATCCATCGTTTCGAGCTGCCGTGACGTTTTGTTGCGAGCGGATCGTCGCCCCAACAGAGTATCCTAAAGCGCGGGCAGTCACCCCTACCAGTTCCGGCAGGTAAGGATGGCGTTGACTTTCTAACTCGATTTGCCCCAGTGGATTGATGAGAACAATCCTCGCTACACAGGCGTCGCCCAATGCCAGCTAGATCGCTGCTCGCGCCACCGAACAGCGCAATGTGAGCCACTAGGTGCCAGATACGACGTTTTCGGCTCCCCGCGGCCGCATATTGGCCGCGGGATCGTGCGGTGACCACGACCCACGCTGATCGTCGTCGACGAAATCAGTTAGCACCGCTCCGCCGAGAAAGGCCAATTTGGTTCTCAACATGGCAACAAGCGTGCTTCATTCATCATCCTGACCAGCAACTTGCCATCTAACGGGAATAGGAACTATCGCCGCCAAGAGCTTGCGATGCTCGACCGCTTGTCCATCGCATTGATGGCGCCCAAACAGTTCGCGAGCGCAATCGCTTGCGCGACAAATAGAAAGATGTTTCAGAACCTGCGCTGCCATCGGAAAGCCTTAGGATGTGCCGCTTGGGCGGATCCGGCGCCGGTTCCGCATCGCTACGGCTGCGGAAGCATCTCCGCAGACCATTCTAGCGAGAACACCGAGCCCAGCATCTGGCGTGGCGCTGACTCGGAACGAAGATGTAAGTAACAGCCAGCGGTGCTACGCGACGGCCAACGCATAGAGAGCCGAGTTGGCACGCCAGGCCTATCCAGGCTTCGGTAGGCGTGGCCGAGCTCGGAGCATTGTTAGCGACGAGATAGGAGCTTGGTCTAGGTCATTTCGCCAACCTGCATATCCTGTATTTGCAATCCGTGAGGAGCAAAGCAAGCGGCTGCTCATCGAACGCTGCGCTCCCTCTCGCAATTTCTTGCTCCGGCGCCTGAAAGGACCAGACAGAATGACGGCATATCCCATGGTGTTACAAAACTTACGCGCTGCCAATCCTGGTCGCCGGGTATTGGAGATAACGACGACCGCAGGATGCATCGTCCGGTGTACTTATTGCCACCAAGACAAGTTCGCTGATCGGCAAAGACCCGTGTCTCAAGCGAAGTACCTAGGTCTTCAGGATTTCGAGCGGTGTCTTGCACGCGTGCCGAGGACTACCGAGATCAGTTTTGCCGGCTACTCGGAGCCTTGGCTCCATCCGAAATGCACCAGGATGGTTGAGCATGCTTACGCACGTGGGCATCAGATCCGAATTTTCACGACCCTCGTCGGAATGAACGGGAGTGACATTCGGCGCTTGCAAATGCTGCAGTTCAGGGCTTTCATCGTCCACGTTCCTGATGACGGCACTTATATGAACAGCCGGCTCGTCGGAAAGTCCTATCTCAATGTCATGCGCCGACTCGTCGAGGCGAACATTCCCTCGATTCGATTCGTTGTCCTGGGCAAAGTCCATCCGGACCTCGCCGACACCATTCCCGCAAAAGCGCTGCAGCGCTTGCGTCCGCTGAGTAACAGCCGAGGACGTCTAGAGTCGAATATCATCAAACCGCGACAGCCCGTCGTCGGACCCTTGACGTGTATTGGCAAACAACAACATCGGAATGTCCTTCTACCAAACGGCGACGTTACTCTGTGCGGGATGGATTTTGAGCGGCGTCATGTCCTGGGCAATCTTTTGCGCGACGAATACGCATATCTCTTCGAAAGCCCAATTTTTCACGAAATCGCCGATCGCATGAACGGAATGGATGGCTTTCTGCTCTGCAGGATGTGCGAGTTTGCTCACCCGCAGACGTCGGGATGTTATATGGATGCCGACCAACAGACGTGACGGCCGGCCTGCACGAGTGTGGATGTCAAGATTCTCTCTGAAGAACGCGACCGATGCCAATTCGCTCGCCACGTGCCGGGAACGGCCAAACCGATGGAAACCGCCGGATCGGATATGCGATTGACACGAGGCGGATCAGAGCCGCGCCTCAGTGAGGTGAACCAGTTGAGAGCCTGCGCTGTAGAGGGCCTCACGGGCGGCACGAAACCGCCGATATTCAACCGGCGCAGCTGGAAGTGGTAGGTCCTCTTCCGCAAGGCGGCCGAGAACGTAGGACGCCAACACCCGGCCGAGGACGGTCCCAGGTGCAATCCCGCGCCCGTTGTAACCGCCGAAGGACACGAGGTTACGGTCGAGCTTGTGAAAGCGCGGCAGGTGGTCGGAAGTCATCCCGATCATCCCGAACCAGCCGGCTTCGAACTCGACGTCGCCGAGCTGCGGAAACAGCCTACGTAGCGACCTGACCGCCCAGGCTCGGTGAACCAAGGTGCCGATACCCTCTAGAGCGCCAACGCTGCCGAACACCAGACGGCCGGACTGATCGAAGCGAAACGAGGAAAGGACCTCGTGGGTGTCCCATGCCCCTTGTCGTTCGGGCAAGATTGAGGTCCTGAGACGATCTGGTAAGGGCCGCGTTGCCAAATTGAAGTAAGGTAGACGGATCTGCTCTCGCTGAATCCGCAACCAAGGTCTTTTGCCGTAGGCGTCGGTAGCGACGATTACCCACTCAGCACACACAGATCCCATTGCCGTGCCGACCCTCCAGCGCAACCCCATTTCGTGGACTGTGAGGACTTCAGTCTGCGCGAATATCCTCGCGCCCGCCGCAAGCGCAACGCGCGCCAAGCCGCGCGCATAGGCCAGTGGCTGTATTGTACCGGCGCGCGTATCGAGCAGCGCGCCGGTATAGTTGCCACCGCCAATCTTTCTGCGCGTCTCCTTCGCATCAAGCACCGCGACCGGAGCGCCGCGTTTCTGCCACTGTTCGGCACGAATCTGGATTTCCTCCAAGCCCCTGCGGCCGACCGCGCAATGCAGGGTCCCCGCGCGCTCAACTTCACAGTCGATCCCATATCTCTCGATCAGTGCAAAAACCTCCTGCGGTCCTCCACCCAGTAATTCGATGAGCCGCTCTCCAAACGGGGAGCCGAGCGTGTCTGAGAGCGTGTCGGGCATGACCCACATACCCGCATTGACGAGCCCGACGTTGCGCCCGGAACCACCGAATCCAATTTCGGATGCCTCCAGCAGAATGACGCGCACGCCGCCCTCCGCGAGGCGGATAGCCGCAGAGAGTCCAGTATATCCACCGCCAATCACAACGACATCGGCTTGCAAATCACCCACGAGAGGACCGGTATACGGCGGCGCCGGCGCCGTGAGCTCCCATAAGCCGTGCGACTTGCGATTGCCTTGCATCCGACGAACTCGTTCTGCAACGCATCAAACTCGGCCGGCGGTCTTCGCTATCGAACTACCGATCCGAACGAGTCGTGAACCGGTACTTTAGCAGTTTGACCAGCAGCAGCGCTTGGCGGATCCAGGAGCCGAAGAGGCTTCATCGAATCGTGAGCTCCCAGATGATCCGGATATGCCCGCCATGAATCGATGGTCGGAAAATATGCATATTTCTAACACGCAGGTTACTATTATCGATCAAGTTCAAGACGCGCCCAATATCTCCCTGATCAGAAAAGACGACATACATCAGGCCGTTGGCGTTGAGCCAATTATGCGCTCCGCCGAGAGCTGAGGCCATGGCGCTGTGATCTTCGTCAAAGCAGGAGCGCTCCAAATCGTCCCTTGCTTTTCGGTTCCAGTACGGGGCGGCAAACAAAATACGGTCGAACTTTTCTTCAGGCTGCAGCGCAGAATAGATGTCACTGAGGCGCGCTTCTGCCTGCTTGGAATGACCTAACCGCTCGATGTTTAACTTTGTGGTGAGAACGGCTTGCGGATTGATATCGAGAGCCACCAGGTGTTCTGCCCCAGCGCGAAGTGCCGCCAGCCCCAGGACGCCTGATCCGCATCCCAAATCCCATACTGTTGCTCCAGATTGGATGTGCCACTTCGATATCAAGGCGTCGGGAGCGTGACTTAGGCGTGGCGACAGAACGCCGGGGAGAATGTGCAAGAGCATACCGCACACTTCCACGTCGTGCGGGTGTTCGCATGACCGCAGATCCGCGATCATAGCGTCTACATCGGTCGTTTGGCGCCGCGCCGATATGGCTTTGGGGGCAGTCATTCAAATCTCCAGTTCCCTGGCGCGCGCTTTGCCTCATCGTCCTGCCATCCAATCGATGGAACGCCCTATTGAGCAAGTGCGCCTGCTGTTGCACTGTACAGGGCCTACCGGTTTAAAGAGTTTCGGGCAGGTTTGTCCCAACGTGTCTGAATGCGCTTTGCGCCTTCGCCGACTGTCATTGCCTCTCAATAAGCAACGGCCGTGCCATCGGAATTCAAAGCGCTCGGCTTCTGATTTTCCTTGGAGAACGACTGCCGGCAGCTCTGATGTTCTGCCGCCCCGACGATTGTCTCCGGCGGTGTCGGACTCCGAACACGTATGACCAAGTTGGCGTACGAATGGCTTCGTGTTGCGGCTATTCTCGCAGCTATTCTCACGGCAGGTTGACCGGAAATCAGAAGTTGCGACCTGGAAACTTCGACGAGAGCTCGTCAGGAATAGACAAGATTTCGCACAATTCACGATTTGATGCCGCCCCAATGGCTATCTAGCTGATTTAAGAAAAAGCGATATTTCACCCTGCGCTTGCCTCCGACGATCGAAAACTCGCCGACGCCATACCGGCCTTCGCCATCATAGCGCCGATCGCCTGAATCGAGATAAGGAGGCGATCATCAATGGAGCGGCATACCCTTGTTGCAGCTCAACTCCTCAACCCGCGCCCACTTTTATCACAATCCCCTCTTTGTGTCTGCGATCCGCGCTGCAGCGCCTCGGAGCAGACACTTTCCGGACCTCGTTCACTCTACCTGACGGGAAGTCACGTCAGGTTTTGGAAAGTTAACATCAGTAGCGAGGAACCACAGAGCTATGCTGGCGGACGAGATCATGGACCGATTGAGCACTATCAACCAAGCTGATCATGATTCGGCTGCATCCAATGCGGCCGCGGAACAACCGCAACAGCCGCAAGCGGAGTTCGAGCAGCACCTGCTGGACGCGCCAGGGGCCGACCCCATATATTCCCATAGAGAGCTTTATGATGTCACCGAGGAGGACGATCGCCTCATCCAGGCGGCATCCGGCGCTGCTCTCAAGCGAGATTTACCGCCGAGGCCTACCACCGTCAGTATTTATGATCGTCGGCTTCGCAAATTGGCTGAAGCGCTGAAGCAGGATGGCAAATCAATTTCTGGCCTCGATGACAATGCGTTGCTCGGACACGCTAGAAAGCTGCTGCCGAACGACAAGGTGATCGCCCCGCATTGTCAATGGTCAGTCGGTACCGCGAGCCTGACGCAGACGCTCTCCCCCTCAGAACACATTATCGTCCTTCCAGGGAAGATGAGCGTCTCATCAGGGAGGCTGCCGAGGCACGTTTTGGTCGACAGATCGGCGAGAAAAAGGCCGGGGGCTATGCGAGCGGGCTGCGGAAGTTGGCGGTAGCGCTCCGCCCGTCGTCCATTGCCAAGCTCAGCGATGACAAACTGCTCGGCCACGCAGTCCGTTTGTTTCGAAATGACAAGACGCTCATCGCCGCCTTGAACGCTCTCCGCGACTATCGCGCGATCGTCGGGCGGGGTAATTTGGGCGCAGAAGGAGGCAGTTCGCGGCAGGTCATTCAACCGCCCTCTCCTTTGCCCATGCGGCCGGTCGATGAACAGCGCTTGGGGAGCGCTGCGGATCGCGACGCCTCACTACCGGCTGATGGTTTCAATACTCTGCAGGTTTGGCACGAGCCAAGTTTAGCCCCTCATTCTCCGATACATAGTGTGGCCCAGGATGAGCTTTTCGATACCGCGGAGCAGAGCAGCGAGCTTTCAGCTCCTGGCTTCGATGCACCATTGCTTTCGCAGCAAATGCGTTCAGCGACTTCATCGCCCGCGCCAAGTTTCACTCAGGAAGAACTTTTCGATGCCGTGACCGGTTGGCAACGAATGCACTCGGCGACTTCATCGCCCGTGCAAAGTTTCCTCCAGGAGGAGCTTTTCGATGCCGTGACCTGGCGACCCAGCCCGCGGCCGAATTTCGTCCCTGAAAACTATTTTGGACGGATGATGGACCAAGGCGCTGCGGCCCAGACCACTTGAGCGGACGTCCTTTCCAGCCAGCGACAGCTTTGATGCTTCTTTGGCCGTTCCCGAGGACTTCTCCCACGGCACCCAGCCTGCGCCGGATATGATGCGCTCCAAGCTGGGTCGATGGGGTCTGTTGCCCGATGCAGCACAGTGGGTAAAGACCTACGATATTCGCGGTGAAGGCTATACGGGCGTGTTGGGACCGCGAGGGCCCAATGATGTTCAGCTCATCCATCTGCGGTCTCCCGCTGTCGGCGATACGTTCGATGTGTCGTTTGCCGTTCCCAAGGACTTCTCGCATCGCACCCAGCTGGCTCCTGACATGATGCTATCCACGTTGGGCAAGTGGGACTTCTTGCCTGTTGCGGAATATCCGGTCATGAACTACGAGATCGGCGGCGAACGCTACACGGCCATGTTGGGACCGGGAGGACCCAACGACGTTCAACTCATTCACCACCCTCGGCCCGCTTTGCTGGGCGAAGCGACGCGTGCGGTGGGGAGGGCTTCCCCGGGTATCGACGTCGGTCCTGCGCCAGGGTTTGATGCACCCGCACCTTTCGAATGGCGCGAGGACGCCCCTTCGGCGCTGGCGCCAAACCGTACACAGCCGAAAGCCTACCTGGAGGCCGCGTTCTTCTCTTCCATCGGCCGCTATTTGGCTAAACAAGGGGCTCGTCGGCGATGTATCTATCACGTTGTCGTCGCATTCGGCAGCGACGGCACTTTCAGCCGAGCAGACCCGAGAACCATCGGGATACAAGATGCGAACGCGCTACAAGACCATGGCTTGGCCGACGATCAAACGTGAATCATCACCGGCCGGTGGACCATTCGGATTGGAAAGAATGTCTCACTAGGGTCGCGGACAAGGATGCGAACGTACTTTGGCGACCCGGTTTTTGGTTTGATGAGGGCCCTTGGCTCCTGATCATACCAGCATAGCCGGCACTGGCGATCCTCCGATCACAAAGATCCGATGAGGATCGTCAGCCCTCATATGGCGCCTTTGAGCGAACTGGCGCACCTTCGTGCAACTCGGACGCCCAGACGAAAGACGGTCAGAGACAATCCGGCCGTCTTCACGATCTATATTATCGTGCCATGCTCGGTGAAGCATCCACGCGGTTAAGGAAACAGCTTCGAAGTGGGGTCCTGCGCCGTGCTCTTCTTACCAGATGAACTTCGCGCCATCAGGCAGGTCGCAGATGAATTCGCCCTGGTGCACAAGTTCGGTGGTCCCGACGACAAGCTTCGAGGCCCGCACCGTGAGCTTGCCTTCGCGGCTGAGGCTATGGCGGATGTACTCGGTGACGGCATGTCCCGCGCTGTCCACCGTTTGGTGCGCATTGGCGAAGCTGATGCCGTTCTGGGGCGTCACCCTGAAGGCATTGATGACCAGACCGGCCTGCGTCGCCGACGCAGGCTTGCTACCCTCCGCGTTGGCACAGCGGCTCATGTCCAGGATGAGCTTCACGTTCTTTCCGGTCTGCAGGGCATTGAGCACCTCCGTGTATTTTGGCGAAGGCTCGTCGGCTCTCGCCATCGTGCTCATGCTTGCGGCCGAAAGCAGGGACAACAGGATCGTCAGCCCTTTGCCAGTACACTTCATATGCTCATCTCCCTCGATAAGTACCAAAGATCGCACGCTGCAAGACGTCGTCCTCGCAAGCCGTTTGGCGGATTCCAGACATCAAGCACGCCGCGCCCTGCGACAAAAACAACCTGTCGCGACCAAGCACAAGTGGTTGTGACGGCCATTCCGACGTCACAACCTCGTAGGTCAGGTTTACTAAAGTGGCCTGAGCTCGTACGACATCGCTGGAACGATTCGATCGACCGCCGGCCGCCTAGAACTACAAACGGCAACCGGTCGCGCCAATCCAACGGAGGCCGATATGACCGAGCGGCCCCAAATGCGCCTAAGCGGGCGATTTCCGAAAGAAGACTTCGACCAACCGCATCTGCCAGCTTGTCCACGTTGAGACCTGGTAGGACTCTCTGCCCGCGGGGATGGCCGACAATGGGTGGCTGGGCGAACAAGCTCAGTCAAGACACCCGATCTCGCCCTCGTCGAAAACAGGAACGCCAGATGGCACAAAGCAGTGTCGACTTCAAATATATCGCTTTGCGTGGCTTCTGTCTGGCTGACCGCTCACCTCACTGAACTGAATTCATCCGGCACCCCTCAAACGGATACTGGCTTCCTTCCTGGTCCGTCAGCTTCTCGAAAGCTGCACCTGCAAAACTCCATGCCAACGGCCGGCACTCGAGGGGAGATGGAAGAAGAATGAATGTTGATCCACGGAATCCCGCAGATACTCCCTTTGAGGCTCACGGCGTCCTGAAGCAGCCTCACCGCGTGGACCGGCAGCCAGACGAGCTGAGCGCACACACCGACGCGCCGGCACACAGGTCCTAGCATCAAGCAAGCTTTGAGCAGCAGCTAGATGACTTGAGGTCCGACGCGTGGTGCCCATTTCGACCTGCCCTTCCAAATTGATCTTTGACGTCACTCATTCGGGCGGGCTTCGGCTATTGCCTGACATCGATCCGGTCGCCGCGTTCGTGCCCGAGACCGAACCCGTGTCGTGAGCCGGAGAACGCCTTCGGCGAAATACGGGACGCGCGTTTTGAAGACCGTCAAGCGCAGTAAACGCCGCATCAAACACGGCAAGCCGCGCAGCCGCTCTACGCCTATCCGCCTTTTGAATGCGTTCCATCAAAACAATTGATTTTGCCGATCCTGCATGAAGCCCCCATAGTCGGTTGCGATCTTTGGAGGCAGCATTCAGGAATGTGGTGTGACAATCGATTCTCTGTCCAATCCCTTGCCGGTCAATTCCACTTCGGCAATCGCGCGTCTGCATCCAGAAGATCACGCGCCAGATCAACGCTTCTTGCGGCCAGCCAAAGTCAGCCTGCCAATCGCCACGTGTGAGGCGATCCGGCAATCGCACGCTTACGCGCGCAACGGCTTCGCCCTTAACGCGCAGCAAGTATGGCTGCCTCATGCCATCGTTGCAGGTCAGACTGCGCGTCATAGAATTTGGAGAGACGAGATGCTCACGACGTTGGAGAAAGTAAGACCGACAGAGATCCTCAAAGCTGTGACCGTGTCCAGACTGCCTCGCTGTCGCCTCAAGACGCGCACAAGTTTGAGGGTACGTTGTAACCAATTGTTAAAGACACTTGAATCTCACCCAACGTCAGATTGTAGGATTTCCGACAACCTCGCGACACACAACCGCGCTCGCGCGAACACTTCCCGACAGGTAGCAAGAATTGCGAACGTCTCTCAAACTCAACGCCACACCACTTCGCTCGGTCACACGGATCGATCACTCCTGTCGACGGCGTGTTCTCAACACCGCTTACGTGCAGCGCGAAGGAATCAGTGCGACCCCTGTTGCAGCCGGATCAGGATCTAGCATTCGGGCCGAAAGCAGGCTCTGTTTACCTCGCACTGTCCGTGCACCACGCAACCAAAAACTCGAGCTTCGATCATTCCGCCGCCGCTCATCCAAGATGAGATGCAGCTGGCGCAATGACCTCGATCAGAGGCGTCCTAACCCCGACAAGCAGCGCCCCTATCTGCCCCTCATTCACGACTTGTCGATGGGGCGCAGCATTGGACGCGGCAAAACATCGGGATCGTTGGCGCCCTGCATGTCTATCACCGGCTAGGGAGCGGTTTTCTCAGTAGTCGGAAGGCACATCGATCTGTTCGTCGTACATCGCTGCGCCGGAGGCATCGTCCAGATGCGTGGCCTGAAATTGTCATTCACGCGGAACACCTTGCCTCATCGGGACTTGGCGACGCCACAGGCTCGACAGCATAGCAAGATTGACCGCGGGGCCGGGGCAAGGTGGAAGTGGTGGGGAGTTCCAACAATGTCGGTTTCGCCAGGCTGTTCAGCCACAAATCCATCGGCTCGCTCCTGGGTATTGGCTTCGATTGCGCGCTCTAACGCCATCACGATCGAAGACGGCTACTCAGTGCGTGCAGACATCTCTGCGATCAATGCTCAGATCCGCCAATCTGCTGCAACCGCTTGCGGCCTCGTGAATGATTTTGCATCTCTTCCCGGCATAAAGGGCCCGCTCGGCATCGCCGGCGACGTATGCAGTCACCGTCGGGTCATCGCATTTTTCAATCTCATGATAAGTATGTCACCGGGATTGATCGCCCGCCACCACGCTCCGCTTCGTCGCTGCCGCACTTTGGCGCTCACGCCAAGGCGGACGTCTGTCAGTTTCGTCGAACCTCTTGGTCAACCGTGACGCGCTTAAGGTCTTGGCGTGTATGGACGAGAGGCGATGAAATGCGAATTCTCCTGGTTGATCATCATGCGGACTTTGCCCGTGCTGTGAAGGAAGCGCTCCCCTATTGCGGGTTCGCAGTTGACGTGACACGCACGCTGGATGAGGCGGCGGCCGCGCTGGATTGCGCCAACTATCACATTCTTTTGCTCGAATTGGTTCTGCCCGATGGAGACGGCTTGGATTGGCTGAAGCAGCTGCGGCGCGAGGGACGCTCGATGCCGGCCATTATGATGAGCAGTCTCAACGATCTCGGCCGGCGGATTGCGATCTTCAATGCGGGCGCGGACGATTTCCTCCCCAAACCCGTATCGACCGAGGAACTCATCGCACGCATGCGGGCCATTCTGCGGCGGTCGACGCAAATGACGGCGCCGCTCGTGACATTCGGCAATCTGCACTTCGACCCCATTGCGAGGCAAGTCGCGGTCGGTGGTCGGATACTGAAGATTGCCCGCCGCGAAGTGTGCATTCTTGAACATTTGCTCAACCGTGCCGGCCGCACCGTGCCGCGCGCATCACTGGAGGACAGCCTGTACGCGTTCGACGATGAGGTCTCGACCAATGCGCTGGAAGTCGGGATCTATCGCCTGCGCACGCATTTGAGCCAGTCGGGTGCGACGCTCAGGATCAAGACCGCGCGCGGCGTCGGTTACACCCTTGAACTCATTGAGGCAGCCTCGGCTGCCTGATTAAATCGAACTCGAAAGCAACAATCCCTTGAAGGTCATTTACAATGCTGCCGGCACCGATGAGCCGTCGATGGTCGCCAGCGCGTCGCGCTCTGCCGGTTTATCTCGCCTCTGCTACGTCCTGTGCGGATTTGCTATGCTGTTTTCATCTGCTGCGGCAGCCGAGATCAAGCGGGATGGCAAAGGAGAACCGCCACGCGCGGCGCCGGGCGGCACCTCCGGCACGCTGAACCTGACTTCTTCACAGGGCAAGACAGTTCATCTGACCGCTGCGGCGACCAGCATCTTTGTTGCTGACCCGACGATTGCGGATTATCAGGCACCGTCGAACACGACGATCTTCGTGTTTGGCAAGAAATCCGGACGGACCAGCCTCTTTGCCCTGAACGAAAACGGCGAGGCTCTCGCCGAGCTGCGCGTGGTCGTTACACAGCCGATCGAGGACCTGCGAGCAACGCTTCGAGCCGAGGTTGGCGACTATCCGATCCACGTGAGCTATACCCCACGCGGCGCTATCCTAAGCGGTACGGCGCCCAATGCCGAAGTCGTCGAGACCGCCAAGAAAGTTACCGAGCAGTTTCTTGGGGCCGGGTCACTGGTCGTCAACAAGATCCAGGTCGCCGGGTCGTTGCAGGTGAATCTCAGCGTACGGGTCGCAGAAGTCTCCCGCAGCGCCGTCAAGGATCTCAATATCCATTTCACCGCATCCAGCCCGAACGGCGCTTTTCTGATCAGCGGCAAAGATGGCGGGTCTGGCGCCGCCGGCGGCGGCGGCACGATCGGTATCGGGTTCAGCGCCGGCAATACCAATCTCAGCGCTGTTCTCGACGCGCTCGCCAGCGAACACCTCGCCTCGATCCTGGCTGAGCCGAATCTGACGGCGATGTCCGGCGAGTCCGCAAGCTTCCTGGCCGGCGGCGAATTCCCCATTCCTGTGATGCAGGATAATCGCCAGGTTTCGGTTCAATTCCGCCAGTTCGGCGTGAGCCTCGAATTCGTTCCGACGGTTCTCAACAATAATCAGATCAATGTCCGTGTGAAGCCCGAAGTCAGCGAACTGTCGAGCGAAGGCCAAGTCAAGATCAATGGCATGGAAGTCCCTGCCCTCTCGACGCGGCGGGCCAGCACCGTGGTCGAGCTCGCCAGCGGTCAGAGCTTTGCAATCGGCGGACTGATTAGGCGCAACTTCAACAACGACATCGGTGAATTTCCCTGGCTCGGCGACGTGCCGATCCTCGGCGCGCTGTTTCGCTCCTCATCGTTTCAAAAGCGAGAAACCGAACTTGTCATTATCGTCACGCCTTACATCGTGCGGCCCGGATCGAACCCGAGCCGGATGAGTGCGCCGAGCGATCGCATCGCACCGCCGTCGGACGCGGGCCGCATTTTGACGAATACGCTGGCGCGACCGCCAAAAGACCGCGATGCGCCCCGCACCAGCGCACCAGGATTGACCGGCAGCGCCGGCTTTATCATCGAATGAGGATCGTCAAATGACTCTGCGACATCTGTGCCATTTGATCGTTATGGCGGCAACGTTGGGTGGATGCGCAAATAGTGCTTCGGTCCGTTCCGAGCCGGCTGAGCAGGCGATCCAGGTGGAACAGAAGAGCAGCGTCTTGTTCTTGCAGAGCCTTCGTGGCTCTGAAAGGCATCGGCTGCGGAATTTCATTGCGCATGCCAGTGGCGGTCGCCGGGATGCACTCCATATTGATGTCACCGGCTCACCCCGGCTCATTGCACAAGTGGCCCACGAGGCCCGTGCCATGGGCATCGCCCCCTATAACATCCGCCTGGCCGCCTCCCCGATCGATCTGCCCGCCCGCTTCGGGGTGCGGATCGAGGCCATCACCTTTGAGGCCCATCCTCCCGTTTGTCCATCTCTTTCCATCGTCGGACCTGCGGTAAACGACAATTCATTCGATCCGACCCTTGGCTGCTCGACCAGAAACAATCTGGCAGTCATGGTCAACGATCCGATCGACTTGCTGGACAATCGATCTGTCATGACAAGTAGTGGCGATCGCGCCGCTAGTCCTCTTGCCAGCTACGGCACCTTTGCCCCGCCCAACAAGAGCAAAGAGGAAGATGGAGGGAGCAACAGGGCAACACCGGAAGCCCCCGCGGCGACGACGAGGGACGTACAGCCCCCTCGATGAGGGGCTGGCGCCACCGTCAAGATGATCCAGGGTTTTTTCGTTCCGATTGAATTAGAACGGGTCTCTATAGATTTTCGCTCTGGCGCGTTTCTTCACGCGAACCGGGACCCGCTTCGCCCGGAAGCACTCTAGACCAGGCCGCCAGCGTAAAGCGCTTTTGCGACCGCCTCGAAATATTGCGAAGGAACCGGGTTGCCGAGCTTTGCTGTGCCGAGCAGCTGTCGCGCCAGGACGTCGTCATCCACAACCTTGAGGCCCAGCGCGCGCGCCTCGCCAAGCAGTTTGGAAGCAGTTTCGCTCTCGCCACGGCAGACCAGGATCGGCACGCCGGTTTCGCCGCGAACATAGCGCAGCCCAACCAGGGTTGTGGATCCCGTTAGGATCAGGTTGGCGCGATGAACGCCAAGGGGAGCCTCGTTCGCGGACTCCTGGCGCAGACGCCGATGTTCGCGTTTCACTTGCGGATTGCCTTGCTGTTCCTTGTTCTCGCGCTTGGCCTCGGTTTCGGTCATGCGCATCTCCTGCAGGAACAACCAGCGCTGGATCAGAAGATCAGTCAATCCGCCGACGAGAAACGCCCCGCCCGCAATCCCGGCCAGCAGCTTGACCTCGGTGAAGACCAATCCGAAACAGCCCATGCCACAGACCGGCAAATACACCAACGCTTTCCAGCTAGCGGTCACGGTGAAGAAAAAGCACGTCCCGAGGAGCACCACCTTAACCAGAGTCTTGCCAAGCTCGATGGCCGATCGTTTCGATGCGATCCGCGTCAAGCCCTTGATGGGATCCAGTTTCTCAAGTTTCGGTTTGAGTGGCTCCAAAGCAATCATGAAGCCGCCATTGGCCAGAACATTAGCCAGAAGGGCAGCTGCCACGGCCGCCGCGAGTAAAGGCCCGACCGTTGCGATCGAAAGTTCCAGTAAGCCGCTGAGCGCCTGCGGAACGGCGCTCGTGAAAGGCTGCTCCTGCAGTTTGTCGATCAGCCGGACCGTTTCATGCCACTTGTCTTCGATCGCTCCCGCTCTCCACCACAGACAGGAAAGACCGGCGCAGGCGCTGACCCCGCTCACCAAATCCGCACTGCGCGCGCTCTGCCCCTTCTTGCGTGCATCGCGCAGCTTCTTGGGTGTCGGAGGAAGCTTTTTCTCCTCGCTCGTGCCGCTCATTTCAAGAGCTTCTTGAAATGCTCGAGTACGTTGTTCGACGTCAGGATTTCAGCTCCCGCATATTCGAGGAGATAGACGGTGTAGCTGACCATGATGACGCCGAAGGCGACATTCTTGATCGTAGGCGAAAGATCGTTCAGCTTTAGCTGGGATGCAAAGCGGCCGAGCATCATGACCGACACGTCGATCAGCAGCAGCAGGGCCAGCACGGGCCCGGCGACCAATAGCGTCGTCAGCATGATATGATCGAGAAGGGCGAGGCATTCCATTGCCCCTTGTGCCGTGACCGCAGGCAGGAACCGATACACGGGCCAGATCAGATAGCTGCCATAAAGGCTGCTCACCATGGTCTGAAGGCCGCCGACCAGAACGAAGATCGTGACCGCAGTGACACCGAGAAAAAGCCCGGTTCCCGACGCCTGGCTGTGCGTTGCAGGATCTTCTGCCGCAACCTGGCTCGAGATTCCTCGCTGGGTATCGATGATGTCGCCGACCGCCTGGATGCTCCATAGGGGAATACTGAGCAGGATGCCGAGCAGAAGGCCGACGAAGACCTCCTTCAAGCCGAGCATGGCGACGCTGACCAGACGCGTGTTCGGGTCGAGCGCCTCCAGGCCGAGCTTGATCTGCGGGAGGCACGGTAGTCCGATCGCAATCGTCAGACTGCCCCGAATCAGGCCGCTGATACGCGGCCGCGTAAAAACGGGAAGCACAAGCATGATGCCTAAGGCGCGGGCCGCGCTTAGGCCGGTTGCCGCGGCAAGTTCGATGCCGCCCTGGACGAGAGCGTGCGCATCGGTGGGTGAAAGGCCAGCCATCCAGGTCCCGCTAGTATCTTGCGGTGAGTGCAGGAAACTCGCTGAAAATGCGCTCGGCCTGTTCGATGAGCGGAGCACTGAGCACAGGAGAGAAGCCGGCGAGCACGGCGACGACGACCAGAAGCTTCACCGTCAGGGGCAAGGTTTGATCCTGGAGCTGGGTTGCCGCCTGGATGAGGCCAATGATCAATCCCGAAATCAGGGCTGCGAGGAGCGGCGGCAGAACCCAGATCATGAAAAGCACGAGCGATTGGCTCAGGTGCATGAGGATGCTGGCTTCGTTCATTGTCAACCTCCGGGCGTCGTGTAGCTTAGCACCAGCCCGTGCATGAGACGTGACCAGCCGTCGATGGTGACGAATAGAAAGAGCTTGAATGGAACAGATATTACTGTCGGTGATACCATCGACATCCCCATGGCCATTAAAATCGTCGTGACGATCAGATCGATGGTGATAAAGGGAAGATAGAGAAGAAAGCCGATTTCGAAGCCGCGCTTGAGCTCCGAGATCAGGAACGACGGCACAAGAATCACAAAATCATCAGCCGTGGCACTGCCGCGCATCTCCTCCGACCAGACATGTTCGGCCGACGATAGGAAGAACCGGCGCTGCTCTTCATTGGTGAACTTCTTCAGATGGGCGCGCAGCGGCTCCTGCCCCTCCTTGGCGGCCGTCACCCAGTCATCGAACGTTTGGTAGCGGAGTTGCGGATCCGTCAGGCGGTTGTAGGTCTGCTCAAACACCGGCGCGCTGATGAAGACCGTTAGGATCAGTGCCGCCCCATACAGGACAATGTTGGGCGGTATCGATTGGGTTCCGAGCGCGTTGCGCACCAGGAAAAGCACAACGGAGACCTTTATGAAAGCGGTCGTTGTAACGACTGCGAAGGCGAGCAGGCCGAGGCCGACCGTGATCGCAAGAAGCGCCAGGATGCTGGGTTGAATCTCAGTCATTGACCGTCAGCCTGCCGCGTAACCTGACGGCAAGTTCCTCGCCGATCCGCACGATATCGCCGCGGCCGATACGCTGCCCGTTGGCAAGAATATCGACGGGGCCGTCAAGCGAACGGCCGAGTTCGAACACATGGCCTTCGTTGATGCTCCGCAAGGTTCCAATCGACATCGGCCAGCGGCCACATTCGAATACGAGCGTGATCTCGAGACTGTCGATATCGGCCTCGGAGGGGAGCTGTTGTGCTTGGGGTTGTGTCGTCATGTGTCCACTTTTCAGGGGGTGGGATTGCGAGCGGAATGGCCCCCGCAGAACCAGCCTTTCGCCGGCGATCTTGGCAGGAGCCCACAATGCGCTCGCAGTGAGGATGACCTGGCCTCGAGCAAGCGGAATAGCGTCCGGCAGCAGCGCATCGCCTCGCTGTGCCTGACGAACAAGGCCGATCGTGATGCGGAGCGAACCAACCTGGCCTGCGACAATGACAGGCAGTTCAGAATGAAGCTTGGGCGTCTGTCGCGGCAATCGGCCAAGCAGTTCGCCCAGGACGCTGAACGCTGGCGGAACCAGAGCGTCAAGAGACGAGAATAAAAGCAGGCGAACCTTACTCGCGAGCTGACCATAGGCGACGTCGAATTCCAGGTATGGACCTGATTTCGCCGCTTCATCGGTGCGCAGAAGCTGCAAATTCCGCTGCATCAGTCGCTCCAGTGGAGCGAGCAACGGCTCTAGCGCCAGTTCAAGGACCAGCGAACGCGTCGGCTCGGAAGGTAAGCTCAGGCCGTTCTGTACGGTTGCAACCAGCGCTTCAGCAAGCGGGACGGGCAAGGACAGGACGAGCATTTCGCCGCCTGCGTCAAAGACACAATCAAGCATCGATGTCTCAGTCGGCTCGACCTGCCAGACAAGCCGATTTATACGCAGCGATAGCGGCTTGTCGCCGAGACGGCTTTGCAGAGGTCCGCGGAAAACCGCGATCTCATTGAGCCACGAGACCACAGCATGCGAGAGGATCGGCTGCGCTCTGAATGGCACCGATCCGTCCGGCCTCTGGGTCGCAGGCGACGCCTGCTCCTCACGGCATGCTGGCGTTAAGGTAGAAGTATCGACCATCAGCTCGGCTCGTCTCCCCTTTGGGCGGACGCGCCTCTGCGGTAGCGAAGCAACACCTCATCATCGGCTTCGATTTCCGTCGCGGCTTCAACATGAGCATTGGTGCTTCGCTCAACGTCACGCTCGATCTCTTGCCATTTGTGGGACGCCGCCGAACGTTTGGCCCAAAGCGTCCGCGCCTCACGGACTGCAGTCTCGGCCTGATCTTGAGCGGAGCGCGCCTCGTCAAGAACCCGCTGGGCTGCCGCGATGTCCTCTGCGAGTCGGCCGATGATAAGATGGTGGCGGCGCTCGAGTTCGCTGACGGATATCGCGTTCTCCGATAACATCTGCCGATAGAGTTCGGCTTCGACCCTTGCGCGGTGTCTTTCGGCATTTGCAAGCCGCTCGCAAGCCTGTGCGACAGCTTCATCTGCGACGCGGCGCTTGGCTTCCATGTTGGACAGCTCACGAAGGGCACTCCGCTCCCTCATGTCCTTCACCAGCCGCAATTTCGACGCATGAACACAGTTCATGCGGTCAGACGCGACATCCATGCCACCGTCTCCCCAAAATTGCATGCTTCGTCCTGGCCCTGACGCAGGAACGTGCGCAACTCCTCGATCGAGGCGATCGCCCGGTCGGTCAGCGGATCGGAGCCTTGCTTGTATTCGCCGACCTTGATCAAGAACTCGGCCTCGGCGTAGCGCGAAAGCAGATCACGGAACAAGGAAGCGGCCTTGCGATGCTGAACAGACACGATGGCATCCATGACGCGGCTTCGGCTCGACAGCACATCGATTGCCGGAAAATGCTCTCGCGAGGCTAACGCGCGCGAGAGAATGATGTGCCCGTCAAGAATGCCGCGAGATTCTTCGGCGATTGGGTCGCCCGTGCCGTCACCTTCGACAAGCACGGTATAGAAGGCCGTGATGGAGCCATGCTCGCCCATGCCGGCGCGCTCCAACAGGCCCGGCAGCAGTGCAAAGACGGACGGCGGAAATCCGCGCCGGGTCGGAGGCTCTCCTGCGGCAAGGCCGATTTCGCGCATCGCGCGGCTAAAGCGCGTTAAGGAATCCATCATAAGAACGACGCGCAGCCCCTGATCACGAAAATATTCGGCCAGCGCCGTCGCCATATGGGCGCACTGAGCCCGCTCCATGGCCGAACGGTCGGAGGTCTCAACAACGACGACCGAGCGGCGGAGCGCTTCGCCAAGATGGCGCTCGATGAATTCACGCACCTCTCGGCCGCGTTCGCCGATCAACGCGACAATCGTGACGTCGGCGGCTGCACCCTTGACGATCTGCGACATCAGTGTCGACTTGCCACAACCGGCGTCTCCATAGATTCCGATCCGCTGGCCTTCTCCACATGTCAGGAGCCCATCCAGGACACGAACGCCGAGCGGAAAAGACTGTTCGATACCGCGTCGTTTCATGGGGTTAGGCGCCTTACCACGCAGCGGGCGCACTTCGCCAGCCTTTATGGGGCCCTTACCATCGAGCGGACGACCGAAACTGTCGATCACGCGGCCGAGCAAATCGGGGCCGACCGACACTACCTGCATTCGCCCGGTCGTGACGACTTCCGCACGGTTGGACAAGCCGACCATGTCACCGATCGGCGTGAGTAACACCCCGTCCGGCAACAAACCGATCACTTCGGCCTCGAGCGACCATCCGCTGCGGGGATCCTGCAAGAGGCATAGTTCCCCAACCCGGGCCTCCGGCAGGACGGCATGGAGCAGTGTACCGATCGCCCGCGTGATCCGACCGCGGACGGCACGCGTGTCGATATGCTTAGCGGAAGATCTCAAGGATGACAGTGCGGAGTGGACTGCCCCTTCTTCAGCCGCAGCATTATGGGTCGGTCGTTGCGTGGTCATGGCTCACCTTCGTGCGAAGGCAAGCCAAACCCCAAACGAAGCGCGCGGAGCTGCGCGGCAAGTCCGAGGTCGACATTGCCAAACTCGCTCCACAAAACGCATTGGTCCGCCGCGAGCGCCGGATCCAGCTCGATCCTGACCTTGGGCCGGCCCTCCTGTCCATTGTAAACTGCGAATTCGCTGGCAAGCAGATCGGCCTTTAAGGGCGATACGTGAAGGCAAACTTCCGTGTTCTTGTACTTTTGCTCGATCGCGTGACGAATACTGCGCACCAGCATCTCTCCCGGATCAAAGGCGCCAAGCAAATCGCGCACGATCTCAATGACCAATTCGGGCAACTGCTGCTCCAGAACGGCTTTTCGCTGCGCGAGTTCACACGCAGTCTGCGCAATCAGTCGCGTCATTTCCTCTGCGCCCGCCTTGACGCCCTCGGCATGACCGCGCCACCGTTCCCGCTCATAAGCTTTGCGTCCCCAGCTGCGAACACGCTGCAGGTGCCGTTCGGCAGCGGCCCGCGCGTCCACGGCTTCATGCCAGATCTTGAGCTCGGCTGCCGGGATCAGGGGTCCAAGCGGGCGGAACTGCGGGGTCACAGGCAATGCTGGGACGTCGACTGTCATACCGTGGTGGCCTCCGCCCGCAAATGGGTCATAACCAAGGAGAGCAGCGGGCCCGCGGCACAACGGTGCTCAGCCGCCGGATTGTCCACGGCGGTCCCAACGGGCAGGCGTAGAAGCACGCGGATACGGTCGAGCGCTGGAGCCTTGTCGAGCCAGGCGCCAAGACAGGCATGCCCGTCGTGTTCAATCTGTCGCGACAGGCGTTCGGGATCGGCAATAGGCGTTGTTGCGACCGCACTGGATAAATGCCGGATGGCGAAAGCATGCGCTTCAGCACCGATCATTTCGACCAAAATTGACAGATCGTGCTTTGAAACCAGCTTCAGGACGGAGCGTGCATGCCAGATACTGCCGGCGAACAGGGCAGCCCGCCGCGGATCATGCCCGAGCAAAGGATCCTCGTTCCAGCCCGCTCCGCTTACATCGACTTCGTGGCCGACCAACAGTGCGGCCAGTCTTGGCTGCAGCCTAAAACTCTGCTGTAGTCGGAGCAACGTGGCAGGCGACAGCAGCGGATCAAGACAGGCAGCAAAACGGCTTGGGTGGATCGAGACAACAAGCTCGCGCAATCGATCGGAAGCCAGCGTGAACGAACGATTGGGTTCGGTGGAAGACATTGATACCGACATGAGCGTCCTGGCTATGTCGAATCAGACATGATCTTTTTACCAGCAGCCTGAACGGCGGGCACATTCGAACGCCTGTTGAACATGATCAGGTTGCGCGATGATTGCCCGAACTGACGAAGACGCGCACCGAGCAACACATAAGATGCAATGACGAATATGGCGCCGGCGCCTCCAACCCCAAGCGCAAGCCACGGCGTTGAAGCAGATTTTGCGCTTTGAGCTGAAGCGGCTGTCGGCGACGCTGGCTGCTCAAGCGGAGTTCGCTCAACCGGCACGAAGACCACAGCCACCTTGTCGTAGGACAGCCCTTCGATGCTGTTGGCTACGAGCATCTTGATCTGAGGCAACAGCGCCGAGAGCTTTGCGTTGGAGCCATGTCGGATGAAAACCGACGCTGAGGACGGGGTCGCATCTTGCCGCAACAGATCGTTTTTAGGAAGGACCACATGGACCCGGGCGGAAAGGACGCCATCGATATCGCTAATGGTGCGCGACAATTCCTCGCTGAGGGCATAAACGTAACGGGCCCGCTCCTCGATCGGCGACGCAACGAGGCCCGATCCCTTGAATACCTCGCCAAGATTCTTGAAAGATTGGCGCGGCAGCCCCTCAACATTCAGCAAGTCAATCGAATAGGCGAGCTGCCTTTCCTCGACCTGGATCGTGCTGGTCCCATCTTTGGCGACAACACGAGCTGCATCGACACCCTTGCCAAGGAGAAGCGCAAGCATCTCATTGGCTTCACGCTCCTGAATCTTACTGTAGAGATCAGCTTTGCAGCCGAGCAACGGAACAAGAAGGGGCAGAGCAAGGCAAACGCGAAGCCGTCGCCACGATTGACGGCTGCCGTTGCCCGCACTGCACATCACACCACGCATCAGCTTCATTCAGCCCGCCGAAAGCAGCTTGTTCAGCGACGAACTCACGGCGCTGGTGCTCTTAGAGACAAGGGAAACCTGAACGACGTCCCGGTAGACATCCCGCAGATTCACCACCATCGAATCGAAATCTGCCGCTACCGGTTTAACTGTCTCATGCGCGCCGATGTCGAGCGGCTGCAATAGCGGCTGCGCGGCAGGTCCGGGCTGGATGACGCTCGGCGCAGACGACACACTACCGACCGCCGGAGCACCGACATGACTGTGGTACATGGTAGAAAGCGCTTGAAGGATGCGATCGCCCGGCGGATTCGCTAGCGTGTTCGTGCGCTGCACTTCCGATACCGGCGGAACGACTGCGGCTCTATCTGCGACCGATGAGGTGGCACTCTGGTCGGAGGCCGCTTGCGCAAGAGACTGCTCAAAGTGCGCCTGCTCGCCGGCGGCTGCCGGCGAGCAGGCATTGGCAAGACAGTCGGCTGAATTGGGTGAGATCGGCGTTGCGCCTAACATCATATAAGGAGTCATTGCGCTCGTTGATGAAACCAGGCGTTGTCTGACACTGAACGGATCAAGATCGTAGTACGGTGAGCTGACGAAAACCTGACGAGGATGCGCCGCCTTGCGTCATCTAAAGATCACGTTTGGCGTCCAGGCTGGACCGAAATTCCAAGTTTAATTCTCAGAAGGCCTTCAGGAATGTTTGTCCGATCCACGATGGTATTGAAGAGAATTCTTTACGCCGGAGGTTTCATCTGTCTTGGAATGGTCAGCGCGCTTGGCGCCCCCCTCTCGCTGCCGTCGGCCCCTTATAGCTACACGGTTTTGGACCAGGACCTTTCTGCCGCGCTGCAGGAGTTTGGCAACAATCTCAATATCAGGGTCAATGTCAGCACTGAAGTGAAGGGCCGGATTCGCGGACGAATGCCGGACCTGCCACCGCGCGAATTCCTCGAGCGTTTGACCAACCTTTACAATCTTCAATGGTATTACGACGGCCTCGTTCTTTACATATCCGCGGCCCACGAGGCGCAAAGCCGACTGATGGTGTTGAGCCCGATCAGCTTCGATGCGTTCAAGACCGCGCTCGATGCGCTCAACATCTCCGATGAACGCTATATCGTGAAACCGGCCCCCGGCGATGGCCTCGTCCTGGCTTCGGGCCCGCCACGCTTCATCGCGCTGGTGGACCAGACGTTGAAGGGCCTTGTGGCGGAGGCGCAGGCGCGGCGCAATCCTGCCGCCGCCGAAGGGCCGCCGCGGGATTCGGTTTTGATGTTGTTTCGCGGCTCCTCGAGCGTGGTTATTCGGGACGGACGCCCGGAAGGGCATTATTCGCCCGACGCGCCGCATCAGGACGGCACCGTGCGGGAGGCTGGCACGGGCCAGAAGTGACTAACCGATGCGAAAACACCTTCAGCCGAAGTCGATCCGATCTGTATTGGCTCAAATCCGTCCGATCGTCAGCTTTTCGAACGCTAATGCGCCCAGCATGAGCGTGCGGATGTCTGGACGGCGGCGCCTGCTCCCGACCGCAACGGACGTGGGCAACCAGCCACGCTAGGCGCGAGCGGAAGTTGGTAAGCGCCAGTTTTGACGGGGGCTCGAGGGCTTAAAGGTCGACACGAGCTTCCGAACCAACTGCGTCGGAGCCGCAGGCATGAATACGAGCCGAGAGCCCGACTCACCAGAACCGCCTACGGACGCGATCGGCTTTCAGCAGCGGCTCAGTGGCGCGCATGCCAGGCCGTGTGGACTCTTGGTATTTCGCTGAGCCGCCAATGCCTGACCAATTTTCTGAAAGGACGCGTAACTAATGATTTAGTATATTCATCTTGGCGGGAGGCCAAGATGGCCAAGATAGTCGACAGCCTGCCAGAAAGGACGTTGCCAGGTGCTCCTGCCGTTGGCGACGTCGCGAAGGTCTGCTGGCGGCGGACTATGTCCGCGCTCCGCGGGCTGCTATGGAATGCTTACCCAGTGGGCGCTCGCCGTGTAATTGTCCAGATCAGAGGCCCGCGTCCATCGACGGTTTGATACGAACGAACCCCTCTTGTCGAAATTCGGCTGTGTGGGGCATACCCAGCATGGTGAAACTTGTGGTCCGGGAGTTATTGCTAGGCAAGAGGCCGGCCCTCCTTAGTATGTTGATCTGGGCATCCGAGGCCGTATGGGGACAGAAGACCCAGTGGTCGGCTATGAAACGCTCGTCCTCGGGAATGAAATTTGTGAGCTCCGACAGCGCAGCCCCGGCGGACGAGGATGGCCCGGCTTGCGAAGGTCCGGCCTGAGACGGTCCAGCCTGCGATGACCCGGCTTCCACATTCTGCCAAATTAGATCAGGATCAAACTCTGGGAGTTCCGCGATGGCTTGAGCGATCGGCTGCTGCGAGCCTGGCTGTGGAGAGCTTTCTCTGGCGGCCACCAATGGCCCGGGGGAGGGCGCAGCCGGCGCATATAGATCATCCTCCCGATCCAACAGTGATGAATAGGGATGCCCCGACTCCAAATATTGCGAATAGGGATGCCGGGCGTCCAGATATGGCGAGTAGGCTTTGCCCTGCTGCACGGGAGATCCCGCAGCAGGTGGCAGAGCACTATCTTCGACCTCGCGCAGCTGGTGCTCAAAGCCCGCTGGACCCGCGGGCGCTGATGGTGAATCGGGCTGCGGGCTTGTGTTCGTTGGGCTGATTGAGTTGAAATCCATCCTGCTCCTCCTTTGAAAGTTTGGCTCGAGCCATAGTTCGACGAAGGCCATTTGCATTGCGACCTCCAGAGAACTGTTTCGAAGGCTCGTGTGGAGTGCACCCTCCGAGCCGCCGGCAGAGCATCGGGTGTTCGATGTGCATCTCCATTAAGATGGATAGGCGGCATCGCCCTCTAGACATCCGCTCTCTCATGCTAAGAGAGTTAGCTTTCGAGAAGCTGACGAGCGTCAAGAGGATTCGCAATGAGCCAATGGAGAAGGCATTGACCTTCGCCACAAGCTGCTTCGCATTTTCAATTCATCTCTGCTTGGCGCAGACTTGCGCACGATGCTGTCCTGACGCGGCGCGTCCCCTGCAGTATCTCTCCAGCAGGCGGTCGAGGCTCATCCTGGTGTCGATCAGGATCTGATATGCCAGGATGAGGATGCCGGCCCTTCGCTGGACCGTGGCATGCCTAGCCGTCGCATGCCGGGCTATCGCTTGCAGGGCCATTGCAGGCCGGACCCCACGCTCGACCCTTGCAGCCGGACCGTCTCAGCCAGGTCCTTCCGAAGCCGCACCACCAGAACTGTCCGAGTTCCATATGTTGGACGGACGTCTCGCCAAGGATTACTGGGTTTTCATTGGCCAAACAGCCACAGGCGCTCAGATCGATATGCTGGAGTGCAGCGGAGTGAGACCGAGCAAGGACCGCCACAAAGGTTTTCACTCTTCTCGGGGTGCCCACACAGCCGAACGCAGAGCAGAGGGCTTCATTCGTCTCACGCCATCGCTGGACTCGATCCCTTGGCCCGAAGCCGGCTGAAGATCGGCCTGCGGACTCTGGGGAAGATCGGCCTCCCCACTAGCAACCATGGCTCGCGCCTCGGCAGGGCCATGTCTCTGGCGCCGACAGATTGAAATTGCGGACGGCAACGGCAGTCGGTGACGGCCCCCGGCCGGCGAAAAATTGCCAAGCTCCCACTTTAAGGCCCAATCGATCAGTGCAGAGACCTGGTCACGTCAAGATAGATGCACGGCGAGAGACAAACGATCACCAGTGCGCCCTCTTCTCACTTTTGCCTTCTCCGCCCTGCACTTTATATGAACCGACGCCGCGGAGTCGGCCACCTTGACCATCACGCGTGATTGTCACGTACACAGCCGCCGGCCCGCAGCATTCAAGTCAGGTTTTTCCGCGTCCCTTTGGCTAAGGTGCGTAAAACAGTTTCCGTCCGCCCTTCCCAAAAGGACGGCTAGCGTGCAACCAATTCTTCTTAAGCCGCATTGCAGGCGGCCTTAGCGCAAACCGCGTGGACATCGGTTACGTCGCGCGCCTCGTGAAACCGGGATTGAGTTCATTTGCGCATCGGCACATCAACGGGCGCAGTTTTCTTCGATCGGTTGCCCGATACCGCGCTGCCTCTGCTCATCCCAGCCGGAGCGTTTTTGATGAACTCCGATACTGGCGGACACCTTAGGTGTGCTCAACACCTCCACTTTGGCACGTCCATCCCAAAGGCCCGCGACCATGATTTCGAGCGGCATAGATCAAGGTCCGCTGCGGCCCCGCAAGCAGCGGCAGAGCCGACTTTCGCAAACGTCCGAAAATGCGGGGGCGCTCCAAAGCGCCGTTCCGTCTGGCTACGTCCGGCCGAAAGCTGCCCACACCCCGTCTTCGCCGTCCCAGCTGCCGCGGCTCGCCGCCTTGGAGTACTCGGTGGCGCGCTGCTCGAAGAAATTAGCGTGCTCGACGCCATTGAGAATCTCGACGAGCCAAGGCAGCGGATGCGCCTTGAGCTGGGTGAACCCGCCCTCCTTGGCTTCGAAGAAGCCGAAGACCGGGGCAATCCGCAACTGGGTCAGTCGCCAGTCGGCGACATAGCGGACGTAAGTGTGGATCTGCTCAGGCCTCATGCCCTCGATCTTGCCGAGGCCGAAGGCGAGGTCGACGAAATTCTCCTCCAGCTTCACCATGGTTTTGGCGACGTCGACGATATCGTCACGGACGGAGCGCGTCACCGCGCCGGTTTCTCGGTTCCATTCGTGAAACAGCTTGATAATGCCCTCACAATGCAGGCTCTCGTCGCGAACCGACCAGCTTACGATCTGTCCCATGCCGTTCATCTTGTTGTGGCGGGGGAAATTGAGCAGCATCGCGAAGCTCGCGAACAACGCCATGCCTTCGGTGAAGGCGCCGAACATCGCCAAGGTCCTGGCGACATCGGCTACTGTGTCGACGCCGAACTCGTGCATGTAGTCCGCCTTGGCACGCATCTCGGAATAGCCGCGAAATGCCTCGAACTCGGTCTTGGGCATGCCGAGCGTTTTGAGCAGCAGCGCATAGGCGTCGATGTGGACCGTCTCCATATTAGTGAAGGCCGCCATCATCATCTGGACGGTGAGCGGCTGGAAGATCGGGATGTAGCGCTTAAGATAGTTATCGCCGACTTCGATGTCCGATTGGGTGAAGAAACGGAAGATCTGAGTGAGCAGCGCGCGCTCACTGTCGGTAACGCGGTCCGATGCCCAATCCTTGAGGTCGGCACCAAGCGGCACCTCCTCGCCCATCCAATGGGTCTGCTGCTGGCGCTTCCAGAACTCGTAAGCCCAGGCGTAGCGATCGACGTCATAGCTGCCGGTCGAGTCGAGGAGGCCGACGCACCGTTTGCCGATCAGTGTGCGCGGATCGACGGATGAGAGATCGATCACTGACATGCGAGGCACTCCTCATAGTCAGTGTGCCGCTGCGGCTGCGGCGGCGCCGCGTTGTCGCCGTCAGCGATGTTGCCGGCGAACGCCGCGCGCGAGATCGATTTTGAACGGCAGTAGTAGAGGCTCTTCACCCCGCGCTTCCATGCCGTCCAATGCAGCATGTGAAGGTCCCACTTATCGACGTCGGCCGGCAGATAGAGGTTAATCGACTGGCTCTGGCAAATGAACGCGGCGCGGTCGGCGGCAAGCTCGACGATCCAGCGCTGGTCGATTTCGAAGGCGGTGCGAAAGACCGCTTTTTCGTGTTCCGACAGGGTGTCGAGATGGGCGACTGAACCCTCGTGCGCGATGATCGACTGCCAGGTCGCCGAAGTATCTGCGCCCTTGGCGGCCAGCAGCTTGGCGAGATGCGGATTACGCACCGAGATGGCACCGGACAAGGTCTTATGGGTGTAGATGTTGGCCGGGATCGGCTCGACGCAAGCGCTAGTCCCGCCGCAGATGATGCTGATCGAGGCGGTTGGCGCGATCGCGATCTTATGGCTGAAGCGCGCCATCACACCGCGTTCCAGTGCATCCGGGCACGGCCCACGCTCGCGCGCGAGCGTCACGGATGCCGCGTCGGCATCGCGACGGATTTTCCGGAACATGTTCAGATTGAACGACTTGGCCACGACACTTTCCATCGGAATGCCCTTGGCCTGCAGGAACGAATGGAAGCCCATGACGCCGAGGCCGACGGAGCGCTCACGCAAGGCGGCGTAGCGGGCACGCTTCATGCCGTCCGGCGCCACCGTGATGAAGTGGGTCAGCACGTTGTCGAGGAAGCGCATGACGTCCTCGATGAAGCCTGGCTTCTCATTCCACTGATCCCAGGTCTCGAGGTTGAGCGACGACAGGCAGCACACCGCGGTGCGCTCCTCGCCGCGATGATCGATGCCGGTCGGCAGGGTAATTTCGCTGCACAGGTTGGAGGTAGAGACCTTGAGGCCGAGCTCGCGCTGGTGCTTGGGGAGCGACCGGTTCACGGTGTCAATAAACAACAAGTAAGGCTCGCCGGTCTGCAGCCGGTTCTCCAGGATGCGTTGCCACAGTTGGCGGGCGTCGATCTCGCGGATGACATCGTTGGTCCTCGGGCTGCGCAGAGCGAACGCGGTGCCGGCGCCCACGGCACGCATGAACGCGTCGGTAACGTTGATCCCGTGGTGCAGGTTGAGACTCTTGCGGTTGAAGTCGCCGGACGCCTTGCGAATCTCGAGGAACTCCTCGATCTCGGGATGGTGGATATCGAGATAGACCGCCGCAGAGCCGCGCCGCAACGAGCCCTGGCTGATCGCCAATGTCAGGCCGTCCATGACGTGGATGAACGGGATGATACCCGAGGTAACGCCGCCCTTCACCTTCTCGCCGATCGAGCGAACGTTGCCCCAGTAGGTGCCGATGCCGCCGCCGTTAGAGGCAAGCCAGACATTCTCGTTCCAGGTGCCGACGATGCCTTCGAGCGAGTCCGACACCGAGTTAAGGAAGCATGAGATCGGCAGACCGCGCGTGGTGCCGCCGTTGGACAGCACCGGTGTGGCCGGCATGAACCACAGCCGAGACATCGCATCATAGAGACGTTGGGCATGCGCAACATCATCCGCGAAGGCGCAAGACACCCGCGCGAACATGTCCTGGAGCAATTCGCCGGCGAGCAGGTAACGGTCGGTCACCGTCAGCTTGCCGAACGGCGTCAACAGGTCGTCGCGCGTCCGATCGAGCTTGAGATCGGCCCGCCTTGGCGATGGAGCAAGGGGGCGCGGCAGCGGAGCCGGCGATGGCAAGACAAGACCCGACTCAGGCGGGGTAGGCCTTGCCTGCGCTGGGCGCGGCTGCACATGCGGCGGCTCAATGAGATGACCCTGCTGATCGAAATTGTAAGACGGCGACATCGGCAACCCCGCGATGTTGGGCGCGGGCCGGCGCGGACGACTTGCGAGGAATCCGGGCAAATGTCCCCGGCTGCAAGCGACCCACCGGGACACCCCGCCCGAGGACTTTCATTCGGTCGCGGCAGGTCTCCTGGCTCGCGGGTCACTGCGGCCATCGGCCTTCCCGGCGCTGTGTCGCGCCAGTGACCATGATGACAACCGCTCGCCGCTTACAGTTGCGGGGGCAGCCCCGGAGTTGCCGTTTTGGCGCACCGGGTTCCCTCTTAGCTTCCACCCTACAAGATGTGGGGAACGGAAGACCGTGACTGACTATAGATAGGTCTACGCGCCGGGATTCGTCAATTGGAGAGATCAAGATTTAGAAGGCAAAAACATACCGACCGCCCGGACCACTCTATCGCCGCTGTCACTTCTTGCTGCAGAGATGCCTTGGGCTGCCTTTCAGTTTCCGTTAAGCTTGCGCATAGTCGAGGAAATTCTGACCCACGTGTCGCATTGATGCGATCTATGAAACCGCGCGTCAGCAGAGAGGGAATTCGGCAAGGCGCTCTCCGATCTGAATCGCAGCGCTCGCCGCGACAAATGGCATCTGGACGAATCGTTATCCATCGTCGGCGAACAACATTGGCCCTGGCGCGCCTTCGACCAGAATGGCCTTGTTTTTCGACGTCTTGATCCAGCGCCGAAGAGACTCGCGCGCTGCACAGTGGTCCTTAACTGTCAGGGCTCCAGCGCAACGTGCAAGCCCTCGTTGCTTTCAACATGAACGTAACGGGGTCCAATCGGCCGTCCCCTGCCGCTGGCGACGGTGACAACGTCTTCCAGAGGCGTGGCCCGCGCATCCGCCTCTGGGCGAGACAAGATCAGATCCGCATGCAACAGCCCTTCTGATTCGAGGCCGGTCGCATCCACGCCAAGGGCCGCCAAGCTGGCCAAACAACTTTCAAACTCTTCAGCATCGCGAAAGCGACGCTGGATAAACGTCGCGCCGGTAAGACGTTCTGTCACAAGACCACGCTTTGCAAACGCTTCGGCCAACGATTCAAATGGGAACATTCGTAGCACAAAGGAGATGATCCATGGTTGCTTCTCTGTCGCATCGAGAATCTCGCTGAACGTCTTCTCGGTAACGTAGCCGATGCATCCGGTTGACATGATAACATCCACGGAGCGGAGAATGCGCGCGCTATCCGTCGATAGCGCCTCCTTTTCAAGGTCAGCGACGATGCCCTGCTCCAAGAGGCCAACACTCTTTGCATAGCTGATCGCCTGTACCGACACGTCGAGGCCGATAAAGCGCGCCAACCCGACATCAGGCCAGGCTGCATAAAAATTGCGATCGAGACTCACCAGTGTTTCAGAACTGATCGCCCTCATCTCACGCCGGGCGTAGCGGTGACGCAAGCCCCCGAAGGTCAGCGGAAAGCGATGCACTGCTGCGTTGATGCCGTATGAACATCCAACGTCGAGCACGACGGGCTTAAGGCCGGTTGCCGAAGCTTTCGCTGCCAGGATTTGGCGCACAACCGGCTCAGCCACGTCCGGAATCATATAATCTAGGTCTCCGAGGATCGAGAAATATGCCCTCGGATCATCAGAAGCATAAATATTATGGAATATAGCTTTAGACCGATTAATACGCGAAAAATCCATCCGCAACACAGTTCCTCCCATCTCATTTGCAAGCGAGTCGACGACAGTGCCTTCGTACTCGCCCGCACTTTGGTATACAGGTCGGTCTTACACCCGCCGATGCGACAGCAGAAGCGGCAAGCGGACAAGAGCATCCGCCTGCGTAAGATTTTCATGAAACTGGTCCCGCACCGATGAACAGCCGCTGGAGATACATTCGGCCGAGTTGAGAGCGGGTCGAGGCAACGGCAGGCAACATGAGAAGAACCGTTTCTGTCGCGTGATAAGATTGGCAGCATTCGTGAGCGCGAATCGGCCAGCACCTTAGAGAAGCGAGCTGACCGAAAGCTGACGAGCGTTCGTTACCCGATGACCGCGGCAGGTTTCCATTTAGGAAGAAGCATCGGCCTCCAACTTGGGACGAATTTTGGTGTCGATCCTGTCGTGAAAATAGCAGGTATACTCATCCGATCTCGGAGGCTGCATCTTGAAGAAAGTGCTATGTGTTCCTGTTTTCACCTGCCTGACGTCGCCAGGACGCTCGGCGCGCCGCTGACGCTGCCATCGACGCCTTACAGTTACATGTTCTGGATCAGGACCTCGCGACCGCACTACAGGAATTCGGTCACAATCGGAATATCCGGGTCAATGTAAGTACTGGGGTGAAGGGGCGGATTCGCGGGCGGCTACCGGAACTCCCACCGCGAGAATTTCTCGACCGCTTGATCAAGCTCTATAATTTTCAATGGTACTACGATGGGCGGGTGCTTTACGTATCCGACGCGCACAAGGCGCAAAGCCGACTACTGATCTTGAATCCGATCAGCTTTGATGCATTCAGAGACGGCAAAGCCGTCGCGTATCGCAACGACGCCACAGGCTTCGAGCAACAGCTGTCCGAGCTAGGAGGTAGCGGCATCCTACATCGCAGCTTGCGATTTTTTTTGATGCGAACCTTTGAACTGCTCTAAAAGACTCGTCATACGGATGAAATTCGACGTTTAAGGATGAGAGACGTTCCCGCTGTGAGGAGTAACACGGGCCTCAACCGGCAATAAGCAGACATGCGCGGTCAATCCAAGGAGCTTTGAGCAGAAACTGACGGGACCGCATGAAGCGGACGAATCTAACTAACTAGCATCGGATTTGGCCGAAGCTTGGAGCCGCGCCGTCACGCGCCGAGCCATCATTCGACGGCGGACGTGCCGCCACCACTGGTCCTCACTCGCCAAGCCGCCACATTCCTTAGATCGACATGCTGAGAAACTGCAATGTGATGTCAGGCAGGCACCCGCGGACAACAACTTTCGCCATCGCGGGTGTGCCGCACATGGCCGAACCGCGAGGAGAAAACTTATTCGTCTCCCAAGTCGTTAAACCTGCTCTTGCGGCTAGTTTGCGTCCGCCCTTCGTAACCGCGTGACCCAACTGTTATCTCGTATTGAGCCCGCGACGTGGATTCGATGCAGGGTCGAAGAGCGCAGCGGCCAAGGACGAACAAAAGGACTTAGGCCGGGCGTCCGAGCTTTGATGTTTGTCAGTGCAAGTTGGGTCCGCTCAACGCGTCTGACGATGGAGTTTTTCGAGGACTTGGTCGACGACCGGTATCTGAGCCGACCATGCTGGATGCGCAGCTCAGAAGAGCCAGCAGCTCAGAAGAGCGAGCACTTTTTCTGGCGCAGGCGCGGGGGTGGCTACTGCGAAATCAGCGCCCACCTTAAGGTGTTCCGGAGCTCTTGCGAGATTGTTGGACCAAATCAACGAATGCTCCCGATAGGCAGACGTAAAGCTTTAACTCGCTGACATGGCACCAGGCCAGGCGAACGCAACTAAGCGAAGCTGGCACCGGCATTGAAATACGTCCAGGTCCCTTGCGGGCAAGACTACTTCATCAATCACCCTGAAATCGTCTGAGCGCCGTCAGCTTCTCGAAAGGTTGTCCGTTTTACCATACGGGCGAATATTTAGACGGCGGCGTTCCCATGGATAGTCGCGAAACTGAGCGCTGAAGGCGCACTGAGCAACAGGATGCAAGTGGTAGGACCTGTTGAACTCTGCCGATCAACACTCCCTGTTCGTCGCGATCTCGGGCCGCGCCGGTGACCGTCTTGTGGTGCACACTTACATCGGAGGACGTGTAATGTCAGTCGACCTATCGCCAACCGCCAACTCAACTGTGGCTTTCTCCGGAATGCCCGCCCCTCCCTCGTCGGCGCAGGACTTTTCCAGCTTTCAGGCGATGCTGGCCAGCCTCTCCTCGAAAGACACGACCAACGATCATTCAGCATCGCAAGTGACGGCCTCCACAGAATCAACCAAGCAACTGACTGAGGAACTCACGCAGGAGGCGCGGAGTATCCTGCCACCAGAGATAAGGGCAGCATTGGATGCATATCAGGATGACCCACAGCCGTCCTGTGCTGCCGGCAGCCCAATCATTGCGGAAGCGCCCGTACAAAGCTCAAGGATCACCTGGAACGGTGGCACGCTGACTAATGCGGAACTGCAGATTGTCTCTGTGCTGAACCGCCACAAGGACAAATGCCCGCTTGATTGGAAGTCTCTGGGAGATTTGGCCAACGATCCCTCGACACCGCCGGATCTAAAGGCGGCGATCGAGGCACTGCAACAGGACCCGGAGCTCTTCTATGCGATCGGTTCGCAAGGCGACGGCCGCTGTGGCGGCAAGATCAAAGCGGGCGATCTCAGCGGCTTTTCCGACCATCACCCTCAAGTTGCCGCGTTCCAGGAGCAGCGGGCGCGGATCTACGAGCAGAACTACATGCCATCCGACGGTACCGGGAACGGTGAGCCATCGGTCATGACACTGACCGATGCCTTGCGCGAACTCTACCGCTATTCCGATAACCTGCCCAAGAACTTGAGCCTTGCGGATTTCAGGCGCATCGTGGACGGCAACGCCGACATTGGCAAATGCCCCCCACAGGTCCTCGCCGCGGCTCAATATTTTCTCGACCACCCGGATCAATGGAAGCAGTTGTACGGCGGCTCGATAGATAAGGTCCACAAGGAGGACTTCCTGCAGGTCGCTTCGTCATCGATGAGTCTCACTCGACCCGAGCTGAGCACACTAAACACGATCAACAAGAACCAGGACGCTTTCTTTGGAAATGGCGATCTGACCCGGGAAAAGCTCGTGAGTATGGTGGACGACAAGAGCCTTTCCCCTGAGGTGCGAAGCGCGGCTTCCCAGCTGCTCTCGGATCCTGTGCTGTTCGGATTGATGAACAACGCGATTACTGGTTACAAAACCCACCACAAGTTTTTCGACTTCGGCGGCGGCCATACGGTCGATTCCGGAAACATCAGCAGAAACGATTTCAACCAGTTCTTCAACAACATGTCTGGTGCGAACCGCGCCGCTCCGCAATTGAAAACGCATGCCGCTCAAACGCCGGCCGAACAGGAGGCTACCGCAGACATGATGATTGGCGCGGCAGATCAGCCCGACATCAAGTCTCCCAAGAAGAACGGTGGCGCCCTCATGCACGCAATTAATGACGTGCTCAAGGTAGGCTCGAAGGTACTCGACTGGACAGCGACGGCCGTTGGTGTACTCGGCTTCATTCCAGGGCTGGGCGAACTGGCCGATCTTGCTTCAATGGTGATCGAGGCCGAAGCGCAAGCTGCAAATCTTCTGCACACCGCGATCAGCGGCGGCAACATGAAGAAGGCGCTGGAGGAAGCCGGGCTGAGTCTTGCGGCGCAGGCCGTGGGCTGCATCGCCGGCCCCGAGGTCAAGATAGCGATTCGAGAAGGCTTGGTGAAGCAGGCAATTCAAGAAGCGGCGACGGCCGGCATCAATCTGCCGGTGTCGATGGCCCAGTCCTACGCGGAGGACTATCTGAATAACCTCAAGGCACGGATTGAATCCGAGCGCACGCAAGCTGCAGGTGCCTACGCCTAGTCGTAGCGGCGCTAACGAAAGGCCAGCTTGCGCGGCCTGCGCGGTAGGGTCGTCCCCGCCGCGCAGGTCGCGCAAGCATATTCGATGCTTACACCGACGAGCGTGCTTGTCGCTAGCTAAACCGGCGCATTTGTCGGCTGCACTCGAGCACCCGACGGGCGTTCTCACATCGCGTGCGCCACCGCGAAGATTTCGTCGGGCCGATTGCGCCACCCATCGCGGACGGTAAACTTGTTGATGCCTTCACGCCGCGACGGAACCGGTGGAGTGGCGTGCCTGACCGGTTTACGTCGTCGGATCGAGAGCACATTAATGGAGGTGACGCTCAAGGTCCTTGTCTCCAGCGCCTCCTGATCGCTGTCCACGAAAGTGATCCATTTTTATGGGCCTGCTCCGAGCGGGAATGGAAGATCGCTCTTCATCGCTGACTCGCATGAGCAACTTTATCCTGGCGCAGCAGCCCGGGACAGGATCTAGACAAATCGCTGCGTGGTTCGAGGTACCTAAACTGCCGAACGAGCTGCGAGGGGTCCAAAGCCGGGCGAGTCCCGAGATGGGCCACGTCAAAGCTTAAGCCCGTTTTATCCGTCCGGCGCTTACATTCCGCTTGTCAACGCTGCGCTTTGATGAACAACGGCTTGCCTGATCAAGTGCCACATAGGCGAGGTCTTGTACCAACCCTGTGATCTGCAGCTTACGCCGACACACTGCCGAAATATGAGGCGGCCTGTCCAGAGGCAACATCAAAGAGATCGGCTCACAGAATTTCTGAGGCTCGTCAGCTTGTCGAAAGCTAATGCTTCCATAGTAGCCGTGACGGCGACCGCTCCCTCCGCACGAACGAAGTTTTGAAGTAGGAGAACCCGATGCGCATTTCCAGCTCTAGCGCCGCTGGGCACCTTGATTCCGACCTCCACGCGACTGGCGGCGGCAAAAAAGGATCTCGGGCGCCTGGCGAGCACGATGATCATGGCCAATCGCATGGTGCAGGCGCTCCCTTAAATGGCGGCGCGTCTGGTCCAGACGCTGACTCGCAAGCCGCTGCTATGCAGCAAGCGTTCAACGTCGCTCTCGGCGCCGTCGCTATGCAGTTTGTAAGTAGTGCAATGGGTCGTTTCGACGACGCCATGGCCGAGACAGAGGAGGATTCCTGACCTCGCATGTTGCGGCGTCAGGAAAATCGGAGCCGCAAGGCGCGGCAATCTTCAAATAAACAGGAGAGACAATATGGCTGATAAGGTTGGTGCTTCTCATTCCTCGACGGCGGGTGGCGCAGCTGGTACTGCTACTGCAGCCGCGGGTTCCGCCGCAGCTGAAGCTGCGGGAGAAGCGGCATTCAACAGGCAGCTCGCCGCCCTGACTGCCAGCAGCACGAAGGCTGCTGAAAGGGATGTAGAACTTCGCGTCGTCTCGACAGAACTCTCGACCGTCAAGAAAGTGGCCGACGAGCGGGTGCAGTAACGGATGAAGCGGGACGAAATTATATCCTCCCGCTTTTGCCGGCCGCATGATCTGTGAAGTCGCAACAGACCGTACGGCTTTGCCGTACGGTCTCGTTCTTCATTCAGGAGACGATCGTGAATGAACCAGCTTCCCCGCTATTCGAAGTGTTGTCGGGGTGTTATTCCGGGTTGACCGGCAAAGCGGGGAGCGGCTCCTGCTTGATTGGCAGCAGCCTCGATGCTGATTTGGTCTTCATCGAGCAAGGCCTCGAACCGCACCATCTTCGCGTCAGCTGGCATATCAGCTCGATCGAGATCGAGGCCCTTGCCGCGGACGTCGCGATCGAGGGTCGCGGCCCTATTTCGCCAAATGAGACCGTTGTTGTCCCTCTTCCTGCCGTCATCCATATGGGCGCGATGTCCATTCGCTGCTCGACCGAAGGCACTCAGCAAGCCGGCTCTACCGGGCGCTGGCATGTACCGATTATCCCGCTTGCCTTGGTCCTCATCAGCTCTGCCGCAGTTGGCACCCTTTCAACGAGATTTGTCCAGTTCGACAGCGCCGCAGCGCTGAGCACCTCGTCCTCCGCCACGGACATTGCCCCCAAAATCGCGCTCGCGACCCCTGATGTTCCGGCCACCGACGCAGCGGCTCAACGGCTGCAAGGGGAAGTTGACGCGGCGGGCCTGCTCGGCATCAAAGTCAGTTCCGGGCCGGGCGTTGTGACCGCCGATGGCACTATTACGCCTGCCTCGCTCGCTAAATGGCGGGAAGTCCAGCAGCGGTTCGATGTCCAAAGCAATGGTGCTTATACGCTCGTCAGTGCGGTCGCCATCAAGGAGGAGAAGGCGCCCCCCGCAATTGCCGTCCAGGCAGTTTGGCGCGGAAGCGCCCCTTATCTGGTCATTGCTGGTCAAAAGTACTTCGCGGGTGCACTCCTGAGCAATGGATGGACCGTAAAGGAGATCGAGGACGGACGTGTGCTGCTGACACGCAATGGCCAGCTTGCTGCTTTGTCTTATTAGAGTTTTAGCCCGCGGCCAACGAAGGAACGTTTCATGACTAGGCTGCCGCAGCGGTCCGTAGAGCCTGGCATCGCCTTTCAGGGAATTAACAACGAGCATCATGCACCTGTTATCGCCCCGGCCACACCTCAGGCCAGCAGCGTCGGCATCGACAAGGTCCATGGAAACGGCAAGGGTCACACGTCAGTTGTCCAACAGCGCGAAGCGCAGGAGCGGTTGGCTGCCAGCACGATCGATAACGCGCTCGAACTCAAGTCAATCGATCCAATCTCGCGGATCAATCCCACCGATGCCACCGAGCACGCAGGTAAGATCGAAACGAGTTCGGAACTTGCCTGCCTGAAGGGCCCCAATCTCGCGCATAGCCTGCTCTCCTTCGTCACGCCCCGCCTGCGTCATTCGCATGTAGTACGTCCGGAGCAACACGGCCTTCTCCTCGAGCGTCTGGCCGATGCGCTGTCAGCCGCGCCAGAGGGCTCGGTGGCAGGCGAAGGGGCTGCGCTTCTGCGGCTGGAGCTGCGGCGTTTAATCCTGCTCCGGCAGAATCACAACAGCTTGATCCAAGGCTAGCAATGCCAGATCCGCACGAAGTGCAGCACTTCACACCTACCCGGTCGTCGAATGTTTCCAAAGCCGATCGGGCAGTTCCGATCTCTGGGCCCGAGCGCGATTTGCTCTGCACGCTTTCCTATGTCCACCTTGCGTGCGGGCAGAGCGCACACAGTCTGGCGCTCTTGCGGCTCGTCGTTCACGAACATTCTCAAGACGTCGAGCTGCTTCGCATCCTCGCCTATGCCCTCATCTCGGAGCGCCTCGGCGAGGAAGCGCTATCGGTATTGGACAGGCTGGACATGCTTGATGATCAGCCATCGTCGCGTCTGCCATTGCTGCTGCTGCGCAGCCATGCTCTGCGTCAGGCTGGCCGCATGGCCGAGGCGCAGGCCACCTTCAAGCGCTATGTTTCCTTGCGGGGCAACCCGGCTCCGGTCAAACAATAAGGCTTTGCATGGCCAGTCACCTACGAAATCTCGTCGCCCGCGCACCGGCCCATCCGGATATCATGGTCGCACTGATGCTGCTTCTGGCGATCGGCATGATGATCATGCCGATCCCGATCATCGTGATTGACATGCTTATCGGCTTCAACCTCGGCTTTGCCATATTGCTGCTGATGGTTGCCCTCTATCTCAGCACGCCGCTTGATTTTTCGTCGCTGCCGGGCGTCATTCTGATTTCGACGGTTTTTCGTCTGGCGCTGACCATCGCAACAACACGCCTGATTCTTGCGGAGGGCGACGCCGGCAGCATCATCCACACCTTTGGCGACTTCGTCATTTCGGGGAATATCGCTGTCGGAATCGTCATATTCCTGATCGTGACCATGGTGCAGTTCATGGTCCTTGCCAAAGGCGCCGAGCGCGTCGCAGAGGTGTCAGCGCGATTCACGCTCGATGCACTTCCGGGCAAGCAGATGGCGATCGATGCGGAGCTGCGCAACAACCATATCGATCAACACGAAGCACGTCGCCGGCGCGCGGCACTTGAGCAAGAAAGCCAACTTCATGGTGCAATGGATGGCGCCATGAAATTCGTGAAAGGCGACGCGATCGCCGGGTTGATCGTCATCTGCATCAATATGCTGGGCGGAATCAGCATCGGCCTGCTCTCCAAGGATATGTCGCTCGATGCCGCGATGCATCACTATACGCTGCTGACGATAGGTGATGCGCTCATTTCACAGATTCCCGCACTGTTGCTGTCGATTACGGCCGCGACCATCGTCACACGGGTCAACGGGCCTTCCAAGCTCAAGCTTGGGGCCGATATTGTCAGCCAACTTACGGCGAGCACACAAGCGCTTCGGCTGGCGGCCTGCGTCTTATTGTTAATGGGATTCGTTCCTGGCTTCCCCTTGCCCCCGTTCGTCATCTTGGCCGTGCTCTTCGCTGCCGCAAGCTATGTCAAGGTCGGCGCGAAAGGCGACGAGCCTGCCGCGAAGACAGGCGCAAACGTCACTGCTTCGGCACCGGCTCCAGCACAGGCACAGGCACAGAAGCAAGCCGCTCATGCGGAAGCACTTCCGATTGCGTTATTCCTTGCGCCGAACCTGACACATTCAATCGACAAAGACGAGTTGGAACAAAGCATCGCGCGCGTTTCCACGTCGGTATCGGCAGACCTTGGAATCACGGTTCCGCGTATCCCGGCCCGGATTGACCAGAACCTGTCCAAGTCGCAGTTCAGGATAGATGTCGATAGCGTGCCGGTTGAACGGGATGTGATCGATCCGACGCAACTCGTTCTCAACGATGATATTGCGAACATTGAACTAAGCGGCATCCCATTTCGGCAAGATCCGGAGACGGCTCGCGTATGGATCGAAGAACGCCATGCAGCTGCGCTCAAAGCCGCCGGGATCGGACACCACCGTCCGGTCGAAATTCTTGCTTTACGTCTCCATTCCACATTGACACGCTACGCACAGCGCCTGGTAGGCATTCAAGAGACACGTCAACTGCTTGCCCGAATGGAGCAGGAGTACGCCGATCTGGTGAAGGAAGTGCTTCGTACGGCGACCATTCCTCGGATCGCAGAGGTCCTGCGCCGTCTGCTCGACGAGGGGATACCCATTCGCAACACTCGCCTCCTCCTGGAGGCCCTTGCAGAATGGAGTGAACGCGAGCAGAACGCCGTCCTGCTCACTGAATATGTTCGTGCCGCCCTGAAGCGGCAGATCTGCTTTCGCTATGCCAATGCCCACCGCGTTGTGGCCGCCTTTATCATCGAGCGTGAGACTGAAGAGATAGTGCGCGTTTCGGTGCGCGAAACCGCTGTCGGACCATATCTCGTTCTGGACGATTGGCAGAGCGAGAAGCTGCTTTCACAATTCCGTCAGATCCATTCGACCATCGCACAAAGCCAAAGCCAGCCCGTCATTCTCGGCTCGATGGATATCCGGCGCTTCGTACGCGGCTTTCTCACCCGCAACGGGCTCGATCTGCCCGTTCTGTCTTATCAGGATCTCGCCTCGGAGTTCACAGTCCAGCCGATTGGGTCCGTGAAACTTCCGGCTACCAAGGAAAGGGTTCCTTCCTCGGAGCGTGGCGGGCTGCTTCCAGCCGCAAGTTAACAGAGCACAGCAGCTCGTCGTGAGATAGCCTATGAATTCCTATGAGATAAGCCTCTGGCGACGCGCATGCTTCCTTCGCTCAGCCTTGTGCTCAAGCTCGCTCGCTATCGTTCTGCTCGCAGGCTGCGCTAACCCGGATAGGTCGGCCCTTTCATCGCGGCAGACGCCCTCGTCAGACCTAGCTGACGCCAAGGCGATCGATCCTGGCGTGCGCGAACGAATTCCATACAGCCTCGGTCGGGATGCTGATGAGCAAACTCTGCGCGATACGTTGAAGCAACAACCAAACAATGTCGATGCGGCGATCTCTCTTGCGCGGGTCCTGCTGGCCCGCAAATCGCCCGATCAAGCCCTTGAGGTTCTCGATAATGTCCTCTTGGCGGCTCCCGGCGATCTGCGCACACTGAACGCCAAGGGCGTTGTCCTCGATCAGAAGGGCCGCCATCAAGAGGCGCAAGGGCTATACCGCAAAGCTCTCGAAAGAGAACCCTCAAATGCGATGTTGCACAACAATCTCAAACTGTCGCTTGCGCTAGAAAGTAAGACGGAGACCGAGGATGCCGGGTCACAACCGCGGATGGATGACGCCTTGGCGCGCAGCGAACAATAGCGTGCAAAAGCTTGACGCTTGAGTGGCCGGCTTGCCGATAACTAGGCTCCCCTTAATCGGCCGCACTATACGCCGCCGCAAAACCTCAAAAGTAATTAGAGATGCGATCGATAATTGTATCGCCACGTGTAGTAACATTGCAATTCATCCGTTACTTACCTTGCATATGACACCGCCACCTTGCGCCGGCAGAGACCAAATTAAGCCTGCAGTCCGACATTCGTGAGAGCTTTCGCGGCTTCGATAGAATAGACAACATCCTCCGTGAACCGCTGCTTGGCGCCTTTCATCCACCCCTGAAGAATGCCGATCTGGTCGGGCGCTGAAGACGTCGAGGAGACATGCTTGAAGAACTCTGTCAACTGCGTCGCTTCGATTTGAATGCGCTCCTGCCAGTGCCAATAGGCCTCTGAGTACTTTTTCACAAACTCGCTTTGCGCTCCGATGGCTCGCTTCGTGAAGTCCTGAAATGCGCCGGCTGCAATGCCGATGTCATCGTTGATCCCGGTTTCTTTCGTCATCGCCATCTCCTGTATGGTTGTATATGGACGAGACGACGCCTGAGCAGCGCTCCCGCATGTCTCCCATGATCACTAATTGACGCGCCCACACACCATCTCATGATTGTGAGGCCACTATTGTCACTTCTCGACCGAGCAAGCGACGTGCCACAAACGATCGTGAGGGCTTGCCGTCCACGAACAGGAAAAACATGTACTTGATACAGCGCTCCCGCAGCCCTGATCCGCAGCGTCGGACTCTGGACATAATAAGTATCACACCGGACAGGGCAGAGTGCGACAGGAATAAGGGCAATGGCAGTTCGTACTAAACAGCGACGAAGGTGGATCGGGGAGCATTGCCAACGCTTCAATGCTCCGAGCCTGCTCAGCGCGCATTCTCGCACAGACCGTTGCTTGGTGCATGTCCCATCGCTCGAACTCCGCGCCAGCATATAGTGACGGCAAAGGCGTCGTGCAGTCCGAGCAACCGGCCGATGGTAGACTGACGATGCTATGCGTGTCGATCAGTACGACGAAACCAGTCGGCTGGTAAACGCGCGTATTCCACTTCTTCTTGGCTTGCTTCTCACCGCGATGAACTTTCGCTGGCCATTGACCGCAACCTTGGATGGGCCGAGAACAGTACGACCCGGACTTGCCCCACCAAAACTGAGAGGCGACGGCCGTTTCGTATGCAGCTAATATTTGCCAGGGTTCGGAAAGACAAAAACGTTCGCTTAAGCGCTCGCGGCTAGGGGACAGGGATGATCACGCCGGTTCGACGGGACTGGAATCCAAGCGAATTGTTCAGCGCTCTTACACCTGCGATGTTCAGCGCCGAACCATCAGCCATACGCGCACGTTGGGATAAATTGTGGCCTGATTTATACACGGAATATGACGCCCGGCATTTGAAACAAGAACTTGCCGCCAGAAATCTCATCGCGACCGATGAAGCTGCAGCATTTCTCAGCGCCTGGGTGATTGATGAAGAGCGCCACACCAATGGCTTCATCCGGATCATTGAACTTGTCGCGAACGGATCCGAAAAGCATCTTCGCGAGAGGTTGGGCGCTCGATCGCATGATTTTGGTCCGATTACCGATTACCTGAAGGACGAATTCTCCTTGTTAGTTATGATTGCGTTTGACGAAATGTGCACTTGCCGCGCCTACGCGGCAGAAAAGCCGTTTTACGACGCTCTTGGGAACAACACGTTTCATCATTGGCTGCGAGAGATAATTGCCGACGAGGCGGTTCATTCGATGAACGCTGTTAATGTCATTCGCGCGCGCTATCGCGACCGCATTGGGCAAGTCGGCGCAATACTCGATAGCCTCATCCGCGCGTGCGATAATCTACGCTATTCTGGCACCTTCGTCCTCGACTACTTCGGCACAGCGTACTCCAAGGAGCTTCTCGCCAACTCTCGCCTCGCCACCATGAGAAACATCGTCAAGCCACTCCCGGCGTAGAACGAGACAGCAACAGGCGACAGGGATTTGATCCGGAGTCATATCGCGGTTCAATTTGTCTATCCCCGCTGCCATTCTACGGTTTGCGCCAGATTGTCGTGTGCTTTCTTGCGCAATGTCGTGTTCACGACCTGCCGGCCGTTGACCTTTGACCAGAACACGCGCGCCGGATCGGTCTTGCGTCCGGTTGGCGCGCCGTGCGGCCCGTGCCGCACATCGGGCATTTGGCCCGACCTTTGCTCCTTGCCAAACCGTGTACAGCCTCCTGTTTTGTCGGTCTATCTGCCACAAAACATGGATCTCTATGGAGCGAAGGCAAGGCCATGAAGAACCGGAGTACCGTCAACGCCATGGCGTCGAGCATCGCTACTGGCGCTATCGATTCAGTGACACCCACCTCCCCGGCGGTCGAGCACAGGACGGCTGATAGCACCAATCGTAACCTATACTCTTCTGCGGAGGAGAGCATCTTTGCTGAGGACAAGGCCAGATCGGATCGACCGGCTACCCTCATGCTTCCAAACGGCCTGCAAGTGGTGATGATTCCGGATCATCGCGCACCCGTTGTGACTCAGATGATCTGGTATAAGGTTGGCTCCGCCGATGAGCCGGCGGGCAAATCGGGGCTAGCGCATTTCCTTGAACACCTGATGTTCAAGGGCACAACCAAACATCAGGCGGACGAATTCTCCCAGACCGTGCTGCGCGTCGGCGGCAATCAGAACGCCTTCACGGGAAGGGACTATACCAGTTATTTCCAGCACGTGCCGCGCGAACAGCTCGGCAAGATGATGGAATTTGAAGCCGACCGCATGACCGGTCTTATTCTCAAGGACCGGGACGTATTGTCAGAGCGCGACGTCGTGCTGGAGGAATATAATATGCGCGTCGCCAACAGGCCGGATGCGCGGCTTGTCGAGCAGATGATGGCGGCGCTCTACCTCAACCATCCCTACGGTCACCCTGTGATCGGCTGGCGGCAGGAGATCGAAAATCTCGACCGCGAAGACGCGCTCGCTTTCTACAAGCGTTTCTACGCGCCGAACAACGCCATCCTGATCATCGCGGGTGACGTCAAGGTCAGCGAGGTCCGCCCGATGGTGGAAAGGAATTTTGGCGGCATTCCCCCGCAGCCATCGATTCCTGCGGAACGCCTGCGACCGCAGGAGCCAACGCCGGCCGCGCCGCGCACCGTGACGTTGGCAGATCCCCGCGTCGAGCAGCCAGCCTTGCGCCGTCTCTATCTCGTACCCTCGGCTCGCACCGCGACCGCCGGGGAGAGTCCAGCGCTTGAGGTGCTCTGCAAATTGATGGGTGGTGGCATCAACTCATATCTCTATCGCGCGCTGGTAATCGACAGGCGGCTCGCGATCAGCGCCTGGACGCGCTACAGCGCTACTGCGATCGATCTCTCGCAATTCGAGATTTCTGCCACGCCGAAACCGGGCGTCGAGCTCGGGCAGCTCGACTGCGCCATTGACGAGACGGTCGCCGATATTGCGCACAATTCCCCGCAGGCAGAGGATTTCGAGCGGGTCAAGACACAGCTGATCGCGCAAGCAATCTATGCCCACGACAACTTGGAAGAGCTCGCGACCTGGTATGGCGGCGGACTGACGACCGGATTGAGCATCGACGACGTCCGAGGCTGGTCGGACAGCATCCGCGCCGTACGGGCGGAGCAGGTACTCGAGGCCTCGCGCAAATGGCTCGACAAGAAGCGCTCGGTGACCGGCTATCTCACCAAAGCGACGTCAAAGCACACGGAGAAACGATCATGACCTGTTCCTTTACACGGCGTTCCGTCCTCATCGGCGGAGCTTCATTGTCAATTGGAATGCTTGTTTCGCCAGATTCGCTCGGCGCCGCCAAGAGCGTTGCCGCGGCCAAGATCCAGCGCCTGGTCTCGCCCTGTGGGGTAGAAGCCTGGTTCGTCAAAGACGCAACTGTCCCGTTTATTGCGATGGAATTCGCTTTCAACGGCGGCGCGACACAGGACCCCGCCGACAAAGCCGGCGTCGGCCACATGGTCGCTGACTTGCTCGATGAAGGCTCCGGCGATCTCGACTCCAAGAGCTTTCACGAGCGGCTCGACCGTCGCGCCATTGAGCTGAGTTTTGGATCGACGCGCGATCAGTTCCGCGGTGCCTTACGCACGCTCGAGGAAAACGCGGATGAGGCCTTCGACCTTTTACGGATGGCACTAACCTTACCCCGTTTCGACGCGGCCGATGTCGAACGGATCCGTGCCAGCCTGCTCGCGAATCTTAGGAATGATTCAAACAATCCTTCATCGCTCGCCAATCGCAAGTTCCTCGAAGTCGCCTTTAACGATCATCCCTATGCTCGGCCAGCCGGAGGCACGCTCGAGAGCGTCCCGAAGATTGGCGTCACCGATCTCAAGGGCTATGTCCGGCGCGTGATCGCAAAAGACACCCTCAAGATCGCTGTGGTCGGTGACATTCAGCCAGACGTCCTCTGCGGACTGCTCGACAAGGCGTTTGGCGGCCTGCCGGCCAAGGCGGACTCGGTGCCGATTCGCGACGTCGTCGCAGCAAAGCCGCCGCAGCGCGTCTTCATTCCGCTCGATGTGGCCCAGACGGCTGTGACTTTCGGTGGTCCCGGCGTCCGCCGCAGTAAGCCCGATTTCATGGCCGCCAATATCGTCAACCACGTTCTCGGCGGCGACGGTCTGTCGTCACGGCTGTTTCGCGAAGTTCGCGAAAAGCGCGGGCTGGCCTATTCCGTCCGTCAGCAGCTGGTCTGGATGAATCATTCCGCCGTGTTCGTAGGCAACAGCGGCACCCGCGCCAATCGTGCCGGCGAGACGCTTGAAGAGATTGAGAAGCAGGTCCGCCGTATCGCCGACGAGGGCCCGACCCGACAAGAACTCGACGATGCAAAATCTTACCTGAAGGGCTCGAAGATGCTGGCTCTCAATTCTTCATCAAAGCTAGCGCGAACGCTGCTGCAGCATCAGCTTGACAAGCTACCTATCGACTATATCGAAAACTACAATACCATCGTCGATGCGGTGACGTTGGAAGACGCCAGGAAGGTCGCGCAGCGGCTGTGGGGCCAGGGTCTGCTCACCGTTATCGTCGGCCGCTCCCCACCGGTCGCGGCCGAGTCGGCACCTGTTCCCTCCGCCACGACGACCCCGTCACACGCCGAGCAGCTAGGCGCCACACCATCACCCGCTTTACCGAGGAAACCCAATTAACTCTCAGGCAACCTCAGCGCCGCAGGCACGAGACTCGCTCTCCACGTCCTCCGGTAAAGAACCGGCAGTTTGCTGCGGCGGAGCAAAAAAATTGCGCTCAAATTCTCGCACTAGCGGCGTAATCACACATTAACCGCTTGCCGATCGTTGCTAATCTCTCACTGCTGGCCCAAGCGGAATTCTTGGCCCTGGGGCCTTCGCAGAGCTAGAGTTTGCTCCTGTCGGCGGACTCCGGGGCAGAGAAGCAGGAGCTATGAAGTCGACGCTTCTTGTTTCCGCTCCTTACCCGATTTGCTAGCAAATATGTGCTTTTAGCTGCCTTGCGCTTTACAGGTGTGCTCAGTTACTGCGACCCTGGCGAACTGGCGTTATGTTCTGTGGTGTCACGCGGCCCGATCCTGAATACCTGTGACGATGATCAGCAGCGGCCCATCGTGGCAGCGGCAGCCCCACAATAACGGCGGGTTCCCTCGACGGCGCCGCCTGGGATGCCACCTGATCGGCCGCATTGTGGCGGACCTGATTATATGCACGAGAAAATTATCGCTTTCGACATGTCGCGGAACGGGCGACTCTCCGAGCGACCAACCTCCGTGTCGCTAGATGCAAGTATGGGGGATGGTCGGTGACGCTCATGCCCAAAGTGAAGATCCCTAATTGAGATGGTCATCAGGCTCGCCGATCAAGCAACTGCAGAAGGGCCCGTCGGATACCGCTTCCCGCCGTCGAACAGGTCCACAGAGCCGAGGTCCCGGGCCGAGCTCTCAGCTCGGCGCTCTGACTGCCGCGCGGCAATCAGGGTGACAGTGGAGCGTCAATCAGGATGAGAGAGCTTCGCCGGGCTCGTGACGCAGGGAGGGCGTAGCCCGACCGGAGTTACGAGCCCGGCGTCGGCGCGATCCACAGGGGACCGCGCCGACTGGTGATCGCGGCCGGCTGGTTGTGCAAGTGGTTCTTCCGCCAAGAGGAATCACTCGCTTGCCAGGCCGACACGTTACCGATCACCAGATGAGGCTCTACATGAAGTACCGTCAGACCGATACCCCGCCAGTGGCCGCCGCCAAGGCGTCGTTCAGTACCTCGACCGCGTATCGCTTTGAGAAGGATCGAAGGCTCCCATTGCAGAAGAAGGGAGCCCGCGGCCGGCGCCGACCGGACCCGTTGGCCAGTGTTTTTGAGACCGAGGTCGTGCCGATGTTGAAGGCGGCCCCCGGCGTGCGGGCTGTCGCGATCTTCGAGGAGATGTTACGCCGCCACCCTGAGCTCGGGGCTGGAATCCGCCGCACGCTGGAGCGCCGGATCCGCGCCTGGCGGGCAATCCACGGCGAGGAGCAGGAAGTCATCTTCCGTCAGACCCACGAAGTGGGTCAGGTCGGCCTGTCCGACTTCACCGACATGGGCGAGCTCGGGGTCACCATCGCGGGCGTGCCGCTCGATCATCGCCTCTATCACTTCCGGCTGGCCTATTCCGGCTTTGAGCACGCCCATGTCGTGCTCGGTGGCGAGAGCTTCGTCGCCTTGGCGGAAGGACTGCAGAATGCTCTGTGGTCGCTCGGCGGCGCGCCGCGGGAGCATCGGACCGACAGTCTGTCGGCCGCCTTCTGCAATCTGGACCGGAATGCTCAGGACGATCTGACCCGGCGGTACGAGGACCTCTGCGCCCATTACGGCATGCGGCCTTCCCGCAACAATCGCGGCATCGCCCATGAGAATGGGGCGATCGAGAGCTCGCATGGCCATCTCAAGCGGACGATCGCCGATGCGCTGCTATTGCGCGGCACTGCCGACTTCGATGATCTCGCGGCCTACCGCGGCTTCATCGACGAGATCGTCAGCCGCCGCAATGCCCGCAACGCCAAGCGCATCGACCACGAGCGCGCCACCCTGCAGGCATTGCCAGATCGCCGCACCTCGGACTACGAGGAGGTGATTGTCCGCGTGACGTCAAGCGGCGGCTTCACCTTGCGCAAGGTGTTCTACACCGTGCCGTCACGCCTGATCGGCCACCAGCTGCGGGTGCGCCTTTACGATGATCGTCTCGACACGTTCGTCGGCGGCACCCATCTCGTCACCCTGCCGCGTGGGCGGCCGCATCCCAACGGCAAGCACGACCAGGTCGTCGATTATCGGCACGTGATCCATTCCTTGCGGCGCAAGCCAATGGCGCTGCTCAATCTCGTCTACCGTGATCGGCTGTTCCCGCGCGATGCCTATCGGAAGACCTTCGATCGTTTGCGCGAACGGCTGCCGGACAAGAAAGCCTGCCGGCTCATGGTCGATCTGCTTGCGCTGGCGCACGAGCGCGGCTGCGAGGCCGAACTCGCCGGTCAGCTCGCCGCCGACCTGGACGCCGGCCAACTGCCCGATCTCGGACAGCTGCGCACGCACTTCGCGCCCGATCCTGCCCGTGTGCCGCAGGTCGTGGTGCATCTCGCGCCACTGGCCGCCTATGAGTGCCTTATCGGCACCGCCGAGATCGGAGGTGCCGCATGAACACGGCCAACACCGTCGACACCGCGCGCCTCAATCTGTTGCTCAACGAGCTGCGGCTGCCCGCCATCAAGGTGCTGTGGCCGCAATTTGCTGAGCAGTCCGACAAGGAAGGCTGGCCGGCGGCCCGCTTCCTCGCCACCATTGCCGAGCACGAGATCGCCGAACGCGGCCGCCGTCGCATCGAGCGGCACCTCGTCGACGCACGGCTGCCAGCCGGAAAGACCTTCGACAACTTCGACTTCGAGGCCGTGCCGATGATCTCCAAGGCGCAGGTCACCGCGCTCGCCGCCGGCGACGGCTGGCTGGGCAAGGGCGCCAATTTGCTGCTGTTTGGCCCGCCCGGTGGCGGAAAGAGCCATCTCGCAAGTGCTCTCGGCCTCGCTCTGATCGAGAACGGATGGCGCGTTCTCTTCACCAGAACCACCGATCTCGTGCAAAAGCTCCAGGTGGCGCGGCGCGAGCTCAACCTCGAGGCCGCCATCAACCGCCTTGATCGCTTCGATCTCCTGATCCTCGATGACCTGGCCTACGTCACCAAGGACCAGGCCGAGACCAGCGTGCTGTTCGAACTCATCAGCGCACGCTACGAGCGACGCTCGATGCTGATCACAGCCAATCAGCCATTCGGCGAATGGAACAGGGTCTTCCCGGACCCCGCTATGACCCTCGCCGCCATCGATCGGCTTGTCCACCACGCTACCATCGTCGAGATGAACGTCGAAAGCTATCGCAGGCGGACCGCGCTCGAACGAAAACGCGGACCTGGACGCCCGCCGTCACACGCGACACCCAAAACCGTCTCTGATTGACGCTCCGCGACAATCAGAGTTCAAAAAACTCTTGCGCGCGACAATCAACGCGGCAATCATCACCTCGCCGCGACACCGACTCGCCATCCTGATTGTCGTGCGCTTCCCACCCAGATTGTCGCGCTATACTCTGACATTCGAATGTGCAACGAGGCTTTAAACAGGCCGCTGCTCGATAGTTTTCTTGTTGTGTTCGCTCGTCACGTTGCCTGCCGGATGAGACGGCCGCCATGATTGTCGAGTTAGATGTCTGACGATCAACCGGATCAGCACGGCCGTGCGACCCAACGCGCCGAAAGCGTCTTAAGCACCGGGGCGGAACACCCCGGTCATGCCCACGCCAAAGCCCAACTTTCCTGACGTACGTGAGACTCTCGAATTGTTTGCGCTGATCAACGATCAAATTGAATTAGCATGATGGTGATCGCGATCATCAGCGCGCATGGTCGACTGCTCGAATAATTTGTCCTTTCAGCTCACCACAAACCTCACGTGAAACGCGATCACGAGAGATTAGTTATTGTCATCGAATTGCATCGTCGTCGCAATCAAAGAGCTCCGATGGCTCGGCACTGGAAAACCTCATCAATCGGGCCGCACCCGCGTCGAAGATTCAATAGCCCCTTCTTTCTGCCATGTTCGCATCCAAAGCAAAGACACGCCGATTGCGCACGTCGCGCGCGGCAATAGCGAGTGTCTCAGGAGAATTCCATGGTGAAGCCGGTTGTGATTGTGGTGGGCGCGGACAAAGGAGGCGTCGGCAAGACGACCGTATCACGAACGCTTCTGGACTACTTCAACGTCAATAACGTGCAAACACGCGCATTCGACACGGAGTCGCCGCGGGGAACGTTGAAGCGATTCTATCCCGCAATCACCGAGATCGTCGATATGGCGACGACGGCGGACCAGATGAAGATCTTCGATACCCTGAACTCAGGGCTATCCGTCACCGTTATCGATGCTCGCGCCGGCTTACTATCCACAGCACTGGCCTCCTTGCGCGACATCGGCTTTTTGGATTCGGCGCGATCCGGCCAGATCACTTTTGCCGTATTCCATATTCTGGGATCATCCATCGCTTCGCTGGACGAGATCGCCGAGACCGCGACCTACATGGCCGGCGCAAAGTACTATCTGGTGAAGAACTTCATCAACGATACTCAATTCTTCCAGTGGGACCAGTCGACCTATAATTCTTATTTTCACCGCATCAAGCATGCGACCGAGTTGACCATCCCGAAGCTCAACGAGATGGCCTACGAGCAGGTCGAAGTCGCTTCTGTCCCATTCGTCGATTTTGTCGCAAACAAGGGCCGGAACGATGAGCCGGCGAACAATTCCTTCGTTCTGCGCGGCTATGTACGGCACTGGCTGGCAAATGTCTGGAGCGAGTTTGATCGCATCAACTTGACGGAATTGGCCGGCGCCAAGTCAGCGACTCGGAGCGACGATAAGTAGTCGCATTATCGGCGAGCGACGGGTTGAGCCCAGGGACGAAGTGAGATTGATCTGCTGGCTATGTTAGCGACTCCTATCTACATCATCTGCTCTCCTAGCCCGCAGGTCGGCAAAACTCTCGTCGCTCGCCTCGTGAGCGAGTACTTGCTGCTGAAAAATGGTACGGCGCTCTCCTTCGATGTAAATCTCAAGGAACCGTCATTGCTCGATTATCTCCCCAACATCACGGAGACCGCAGATGTAATTGACACTTACGGTAAGATGCAACTGATGGACCCACTGATCATACACGATCGGGTAGCCAAGGTGATCGACCTCGGCTTCCACGCCTTCGACGAGTTCTTCAAGATGTGCGAGGAGATCGGCTTCATCAAGGAAACAGCACGCTGCTGTGTCGCGCCTGTCATCCTCTTCGTCGCGGGCGCTGACCGCCATTCCTTCCGTGGTTATCAAATGCTGCGGCGGCAGATTCCACCGGCGGCGCTGGTCACCGTCCACAATGAATTCGTGCTGCGCGAAGGACTACCTGACGCGATGGATTGTGAGCGAGTGCTCCGGATTTCCGCGCTCCCGTTGTTTCTAAAGAGATATATCGATCGGCTGAGTTTTTCCTTCACCGGGTATCTGCGCGACGAAAAGGACTGGACCACCGAACTGCATCAGTGGATCCGGCGAAACTACACCATGCTTCGTGATTTGGAGTCGAGCGTGATGCAGCGAGGGTCCTATCGATCTCGCGCAACGAATATCGAGAGCCTACGAGGCACAAGGGCGACTGTGGGACCGGTTCACTATCCATTTCGCTATCAGAGATGAACGAGTGATATTCGACAGAGTGCTCGCCTGGTCGAGTAGTCGATAGAACGATTTCTCTTGATCGTCCGCACAACCTAGCGACCGAGACCTGCCGGCAACTCATTCGCTCGACGAAACTTCTCCATTCGTTCCTCGATAAGGATCGATAGCCGCCTGAGATTGCGCGCAGCTGGCCGGATCGACGGCTCCCGCTCGAGGGCGCTTCAAAGCTCAAGTCCGAATCTCTCGAGGACCTGATGCATGACCGGGCCTTTGATCTCGAGGGCGATCTCTTTGCGAATCTGGGCGCCAAGCACTCGCTCTGCATCGGCATCGCCCGTCAGACCATTCTCGGCCAGTCGCCGATCCAAGCGGGCTTGGAATTCATCGCCCATCGCGTCGACGAGCCGCCTCTCCATTGCAACATGGTCTTCGGGTGCGATGCGCCTCAACACGCTTTCCCATGGGTGCCAGCGCGTTGCCAGGTAGTCCGGAAATTCCGCTGCCTCCTGATTGCGCACCGACGCCTCGGCTCTGACAATATCGTCCTCGGTCACGTTAGAGACATTCAAGAAGCGCATATCCGGAGCGATGTGCAGCAGCTGCAGCGGGTTGCGCAGCTGGGTCTGGTAGGCAAGGTAGACCTCGATCTCGTCGACGTCGGCGTCAGGATCGGCACGACGAAGGGAATTGACCGTCTCGCGTGCGATCCTGTCCAGCGCCTCCAGACGAAACAGGACCCGGCCCTGCTGGAGCAGCTCGGTTAACCGGCCGTCATAGACGCCGTCTTCAACGTCAGCGTTCAGCCGTGCGCTCTGCATGCCGTTCCAGGTCAAGGTAACCCGATCTTCGCAGCGCTCGCTCGCTCCCGAGGCCAGTTGGAAAAACTGTTCACGCAAACGCGGCCTGACGGCTGCTTGCCGCAGATCCTCGACGACCGCCTGCCGGAACGCTTCGTTGCCATAGTTCACGGTACCCCCGAGCCGGTCGAGGAAGCGTGCATAGTCTTGCGCACCCGGTTCTTGGGCGAAGCGCTGCCAAGTGGCCATTACCGACGGCTCGGCCTCGAGCCAGTGCGCCACAACCTCTTGCAGCGAGCGCGGCTGGACTTCCAGCGCGCCTTCGGCCGTCGATAAAAAGACCTGCGGGCCTGCATAGCCCGCTGCATGTATCGTTGCCGTCAGGCCAGCCTGCACCAAATCGGGGAGCGGATTATTCTCCAGATTAACGCTAGAATAACCGCTTAGCTGTGTCAGCAGGGTCTCGGGTACGCTGGTCAGCTGGTTGTTGCTGGCGCCGAGCCAAATTAGGTCGGGAAGCGCCGTTTCGGGCAGACTGGTCAGTTCGTTGTGGCTAGCGCTGAGCCATTGGAGCCCGCCCGGAAGAGGCTCGGGCAAGTCCGTCAGCTGATTGTGGTCGACGTTGAGGCGCTGGAGCCGGGATGGAAGGTCGGGCAGATTGGTCAAGCGGTTGCCGCTGGCGTCCAGTTCCTCAAGCGTCGCCGGAAGGCGATCAGGCAGACTGGTTAGCTGATTGTTATCGACCCTCAGCCGCAGCAACCCGGGCGGTAGCTGTGCGGGCAGGTTGGTGAGCCCGTTGCTGATGACATCGAGCTGCAGCAGGCCATTTGGAAGCTCGGGCAGGCCGGTCAGCCGATTATTGCTGGCAGAGAGCCACTGGAGACTGACCGGAAGGTTCCCAGGAAGGCTGTTCAGCTGATTGTCGTCGACATTCAGGCGACGCAGCCCGGCCAGGGTCGACGCAGGCAAGCCGGTCAGGGACAGGGACGACAAATCTAGGGCCTCATTAACATCGCCTCTGTCCTGCCAAGCCCTCGTACGACTTACCGCTTCTCGACGGTCCTCGTGTTGCCCCTGCCCGCCTTCGGCGGCCCAGGTCGACAAGACCTCGAGCTGCGAGCTGGACGCCTCGCCAGCGGACGCCAGCGCATCCGTCAGGGCTTCGCCCCACTGCGTGGCAGCCGGAGATGCCGGCTCGGAGGTTTCCGAATCGGAAGTTCCCGAAGGAGTGCCTGAGCCAAGCTGCTCTGTATTCATCGCCGTCTCTCCGTATCCAAACCAAGCGCGTCCGCAGCCGCACCTTTAAGCCGTCAGCCTCACCAGGGTTGGCGCGCTGATCGGCTGATGACAAAGCTGGCGGTCATACGGCGCAATCACCGCCCACGGCTGGCGCGCACACCTGCCGGCCTGCAGGCGAGCAACTGCAGCTCACCGCAGCACAGCCAAAGCCTCGGCGGTAAATCCCTTGATGGATACCATCCAATTCTCTTGCCAGATCTGAGAACGTCAAGCCGGACCAGCCAGTAAAGATGTTCCTGCTACGAGACGTAGCTGTCGATAAGCTGACGGGCTTCAGAGCGACGAACAATGGGCGGACGGCTGGCCATCAGCCTCTCCCGAAGCTTAGGCGTAGATAGCGGACCGACGAAAAGCAGACGAGGATCAACCGAGTTTTAAGCTTGGCAAAATGCTCGCTGTTTACGGCGCCTCGGCGGCGCGGCGCTGATAGCCGGCGAGTTGCGGCTCCTACTCCCGAGGCAACAAACCGCCCCCTGCTCATTCAGATGGCCACGTTGGGACGCTAGCTTGAAAGCCCGCGATCCCATGTAGCACCGCTCACGCTTCACTGCGAGGCGGTACGCCCCGGCGCAATCGGCAAAGGCTGGCTGATAACCTCCTAGATGGCGAGTCCCCACCTATTCTGACATCGGCGGCAAGGATCGATCTTGCCAGATCGGTTCAGACTGCCGCAGGTTTCGGCCAGCAAAAGCGGACGACTCGGCCCTTGCCGGGGCGCTTTCTCAGTCGAACAACGCGCGCCCGGCTGCATCTGACACTGATTCGATGGAAGTTTCTTAACTTCGAGATCAATGCATTAGATCCGCCCCGCGTCCGATAAACTCGAGCACCGACTGCGCCTCGTTGATTTCGCTTGAAACGCGCTTCAATATCCGAACTGCCACCTCTTCCGTCGCGATCAGCCCCGCTCTTTCGCAGGCTAATCCGAAATGATGCATCACCTGTTCGTAGGAGGGCGCAACACGATTCTGCAACAAGCTGATCGCCAATGATGAGAGCATCTGCTCGACGACATCCTTCTCAGCCTGGATCAACAACTACGTCCTTCCGATTGTTTACTCAATTCTGTGGCTGTGCACGCCTCCGACTGCATCCCAAGAGGGTCGCTGCGTGGGATTGTCGTGTTGTGACCTCGCCGCATACTACGCATGAACACCGCTAGGAAGAGGCTTCTTTGGCCGATTGCCTTGTTTGGTGGGACCACTTCTCCCCTGACCGGAGCTGAGTGGCTTCACTTTGTATCAGTTGCAGCTCCTCGATGATCTTCGCTATCGCCTCATGCCCTGCTTCGCCTTGCGGCCACCTATTGAAGCCATCCATCAGACTCTCCGATTCCGGTTTGGTAAAGTCAAAGAACCGGATACCGCGGCCTAGGACCTCATTGACGATCGCGATCGTGGCTTGGCGAGCGGCGCTCTGCAGCGGCCATCTATTGAAACCGATCACCAGGCCCCTGAGATCCTGGGCAGTGAAGTCTGAGAGTCCCGTCCTGCGGCCGGCACGGCGAAGGACCTCGTCCGCGAGCACAACGGTCACTTGACCACACGGCAGCTCCTCCGGCCAATTGCTGAAGCCGTTCACTAGGTTCGCGAGCCCCTGCTGTGAAAAATCGTAGAGCTGAGTGGCGCGGCGCAGAACCTCACGAGCGAGTGCGACGGCTGCTCGGCGAAACGCCGGCTCTTCCGGCCACTTGCTGAAGCCGTTCACCAGGTTCGCCAGGCCCTGTTGGGTAAGATCGGGGAGCTGGACAGCACGCCAAAGTACCTCACCAGCGATCGCAATTGCAGCTTTACGACAGGTCGCATCTTCAGGCCATTTGCAAAACCCGTTCACCAAGTTTGCCAGTCCTTGTTGGCTATAGTGAGGAAGTTGGTCAGCACGGTGCAGGAGCTCACTTGCGATCGCGATTGTGGCTTGACGAGAGACTGCCTCATCCGGCCATTTACTAAAGCCATTCACCAAATTTGCCAGATCCTGCTCGCCAAACTCATGAAACCGGGCGACCCGACGAAGAACTTCGCCTGCGATCGCAATCGTGACTTGACCACACGCCAGCTCTTCCGGCCACTTGCTGAAACCGTTCACCAGGATGGCCAATCCCTGCTGAGGAAACTCGCAGAGCCTGCCGGAACGATGCAGAATTTCGAGTGCAAGCGTGGCTGCTGCTTGGCGCGAAGCCGCCTCATCCGGCCACTTGCTGAATCCGTTGACCAGGCTCACCAATCCTTGCTGTGTAAAGTCGGAGAGTTGGTGATGGCGGCCTGCGCGCCGAATGACATCGCCCGCAATTGCAACCGCCGCCTGGCGAAAGTCTGCTTCTTCCGGCCATTTGCTGAAGCCGTTTATCAGCGCCGCCAGGCTCAGATTGTTCAACTCTTGAAGCGGCCTGCTTTCCTCGCGACAAAACTTCGCTATTCTGATCGCCCCTTTGCGACATTCTGCTCTGTTGGAATGCCGACCGAATGATGCGGCGAATATGGAAAGGGCTCTTATCCCGATTTTTCCAATCAGCGCATGGTCAAGCAGCGACACGCGAGAAGCTATTCTTTCGCAAACGTCCCGGCCGACCTGACCTCCGGCCTTCCGGCTCACCGCATTGCATGTCGTGGCATATCCCCACGATCTCCCGGCACGGATGCTTTCCTCGAAATTCGGCAGGAATCTAGACTGAAACTCAAGCGCAGCCTTTTGCAGAAAGACCGGATGGTCCGCCTTGCGCAGCTGCTTGTCGCGCGCAACCACCACAGTTGAGAATTCAACGATGTCGCGAGCACAATCGATCTCGCTTAGCGCCGTCGTCAGATTGGCTTGAGTAGACATGGGATCTTCCGAGCTTTCACCGCGGCGCCTTGTCCAGCCACAAGCTCAATGCGACTAGTCACCGCTTATGGCTGAATGTTTACCGCCTACGCAGTTGAAGCATCTCTTGCGAGGGCCGGCTGTTCACTCGGCGGGCCCTCACTGCACAGCGAGGAAACGTGATTAAAGCAGTTGTCAGAGACATCCTGCTGCGCGCATCACTCCATCACCTCATGACATATCACGGCTCCGGTTGTTGCAGCGCGATTGACAACGGCCAGCACAGCAGCCCCCTCCCCGCCGATGGACCCAAGGTCCTGCCCATGGCCCGCAAGCGACAATGTCGGCAATTAGGAAGCCATCCCTGTCCGATCATGCTGAACCATTCGACGCCCGTCCTGCCTGCGTTTGTCTTTGCGAGACTACAACCTGACGCAGCGTGGGGTTCAAGCTACTAAATTGGTATCGAAGCGTGGCGTTGCCCAGCCGACTATCGCAGCGGCTAGCAATGGGGCGTCCATTCAGTTCGACACGATTTCGAGTGACATTCACCCAGTGAGGTCCTGCGCTCGCTCCCGCGCTTCGTTCTATCGGGGCGCGCCCCGGATATCGCGGTAACGCTCGTTTTATCTATGGAAGAAAACATTGCCGCCATGCCCTTTCCGGGATGTTGGTGAGCGCGCGCACCTTACCCATAGACATGCTCGTTGGGAAACGCTTGTAATGGTGCGACGGCCAACGACACTGACCAGTCAAGGAAACCGCGAGAGTGCAATGACGCTGCACACGCCGCTGGGGGGCAACATCGATCGCCCCTGGAACGCAGGAATTCCTCAACCCGGACGATCGTAGCGCCGAAAACCCGCAGCAATCCGCAGCAAATTCCGGTCACGCCCCCAGCGTAAGGTGATATCGGTTGATAACAGTCTTGAATACATCGAACCGCTCGCCACATCCGCCAAGCAATGGCGACGAATCGCACAGGTACAACTCCGTCGGCATGAATGCCGACGGAGCGACTACGCAGTGCTGACGCGTACGCGTTGTACCTTCAATGCCCAAGTGAACTGCATCTGTGATGACTTCGATTGATGATAGATTAAGTGAAATCAGATGGGTACGAAACGAGATCTGGCGCTGTCGTAGATTGCTTAAGACGGAACTGCCTCGCGAGGAGAGTGCTGCCGTTGAGAAGCGTCTGCTTGAGCAGCTTTCCGCCTTTGAACGGCTCTTGACGACCGCATTTCCTCTGGTCTTGAGCCCTTCAGTGAACTCAACCAAAAGCAGTCCCATCAGTTCAAGTGAATCCACTGAAACGCTCGTTGAGAACGCCGCAACGGCATCAACCGATTCCTTCCGGATCTCGATCGGCAGTTAATGCGAGCATTTTGGAGAAACACCCCCGCTCCGATGCCTCACTCTCGATGCAGGATCGGAACGTTGTTGACGCCTCGTTTTTTCGGCCCAACGTTTCTCTCCGCCGCGGTTGGCATCACGCGGCGACATTCGACACGCAAGCCTTTGAAATTGTCCCTAAGACAAAACATGGCCGCGTCCATATCGCTACGCCCCGTAAAACGGTCACAGAATCGCATCACGTCTGGTCTGCAAGACGTCAAGATCTCTTCCAATCTTCGTTCTCGCGCGCTAGCGTATCCCGTGACCCACGTGGCTGCGATCGCAACAAGGGCGGTGGCATGGCGAGGCGCGCGGTAAGCCCAACCCGTTCGTCGCTTTTGGCTCAACAGAACTCTCTTAAGCTGCATAACCTTCAGTATTGTTCTTTGCCTCGCAAGTATTGTCTGTTTAGGAAAGTAGGTCGCCCGCATCGACACGAGCGGCCGGCGTCATTTGCGGGACTTCCGACTCATCGTTGCATCGGGTGTCAGGCCTTGCTGCCACGATCAAAACGCAACGCAGGCTGGCTGCATTTGCAGCGGACGGAGCCCAATTTAGGTATTGTGTTTAAGCTTGTGACATTCGCGACGTAGTCCCCAACATGACATTTCTGCAAAGGCGGCAGATCCTGCTTGGCACTGCCTACAACCTGACGCTACGGTCGATTCAAGCACTTTGATCGTCGAACAAGTGTCAATACGCAGCAAAACAGCACATCCATATCTTGGCGGGAGCTCGCAAGGAGAGTTCCTCGGCAATTGCACGCTTCACTGGACGCAGCGTATACGAAGCCTTATCCAACGACGGCCGATAACTGCTCGGCCACGCTGGAACGCAACGCATAGTTGATGGATTCGCAAGGTCACACGATTTCGTCGCGTCAAATGACGCGACGAATTGCGTCGATGCTCCGCGTTTTTGCTCAGCGTCCGATCTAGCAGGCTGTTGAAAAAGGTACTCGCCGCCAACCGGCGAGCGTGATTCATTGGCTCCGACGAGATTCGGAGACGGGGCGTGCGCGGTGGCGATAATCGAACGGGCGAGTTGTTCAGCTACGTCGACCTGGAGGCACGGGTACGGCGTGATCATCCGCTGCGAGCGATCCGGAGGATTGTGAACGAGGCGCTGTCAGAGCTGGAGCGCGAGTTTGCCGCGCTCTATTCGCCGATTGGGAGGCCGTCGATCCCGCCGGAGAAGCTGCTGCGGGCGATGCTGTTGCAGGCGTTTTATTCGATCCGCTCGGAGCGGCTTCTGATGGAGCGGCTGGAATACGACCTGCTGTTCCGCTGGTTCGTCGGCATCGGCGTCGATGACGCAGCCTGGGACCATTCGGTGTTCTCGAAGAACCGCGACCGGCTGCTGGAAGGCGACATCGCGGCGAAGTTCCTGGCGGCGGTGCTGGCGCAGCCCAGGGTGAAGAAGCTGCTGTCGAGTGATCACTTCTCGGTCGATGGCACGCTGATCGAGGCCTGGGCCTCGATGAAGAGTGTCAAGCCGAAGGACGGCTCCGGCGAGCCGCCGGCGCAAGGCGGCCGCAATGCTGATGCGGACTTCCACGGCCAGAAACGCTCGAATGACACCCATGCTTCGACCACCGATCCAGACGCCAGGCTGTATCGCAAGGGCAAAGGCAAGGAGACGAAGCTGTGCTTCATCGGGCACGGGCTGATGGAGAACCGCCACGGTCTGCTGGTCGATGCCTGCCTGACGCAGGCCGATGGGCATGCCGAGCGGGTGGCCGCGCTGCACATGATCGAGCCTCGTGCTGACCGGCCGACAGCGATCACGCTTGGCGCCGACAAAGCCTACGACGTGGAAGACTTCGTCAACGAACTGCGCTCGATGAACGTGACGCCGCATGTGACACAGAACACCAGCGGCCGCCGCTCTACGATTGACGGGCGAACAACCCGGCACGGCGGCTATGCGGTCAGCCAGCGCATCCGCAAGCGGATCGAGGAGGCATTCGGCTGGATCAAGACGATCGCGGGGCAAGAGAAGACCCGCTTCCGTGGCCGTGATCGGGTCGCATGGGCCTTTACCTTCGCTGCCACCGCCTACAATCTGGTGCGGCTGCCCAAGCTGATCGCGGAGACCGGCTGATGGCCAAGGTGCCCGGTCTCGCCAAGGCCTTTGCAGGCCGCTGGCGCATCGTCGAGATGGACGTCTGGGATAGCGACTTCCTCGATCTTGTCGAGGAGGCGCATCTCACCTTCCAGGGCAAGTCCGATGGCGAAATCGCCTTTGGGGCTCTCAAGGGGTTCCTGGACGTGCGCTACGGCACCCGCGACGGATCGGCGTGCGCGGAGTTCTCATGGGAAGGGCACGATGAGAACGATCCGTCCTGCGGTCGCGGATGGGCTATGGTCGGCACTGCAGACAGGCTCGTCGGCCACTTCTACATCCACAACGGCGACGATTCAGCCTTCGTTTGCGAACGCGGCTGAGTTCTTCAACAGCCTGCTAGTTGTAAGCCTACGCGTCTAAAATCGCGCAACCGACAGCTTTATGGCTTGCCTATCGGTTGAGATAGTAGGCCGAAATATACTTCGTCAGCATGGCCATCGTCGCGTGTGGAACGCCGGTTGATCCCAAAGGTTCGAGCCGACTGCTGGCATTCCTGCAATTGTTCAAGACCAAATCAACGGCCCCCCTTGACCTCCATTGGCACGGCGGTTGCTACTACGCAGCAACAGCGGATCAGACTTGGATGAGTACCCCAATGGATGTCGCTCGTCTTTGATCGCTGGGAGTCATTTCGATGATAGGCAGGCTAGCTGCGACCCGCACCCTGCTCGCGACTTCCACGAATTACGACAAAGGCAGGCTTGGGATGAGGAAATCAGCGGCACGAACGCTTTACATCGCAGCCAAGCTGTGCGTTCTGGCCGCTGGGATTCTGGCATCGTCAACGGCAGGCGCCGATGATGATTTGATGAGTGCGGCGAGGCAGATTTTCAAGCCGATCCCCTCTATTGTTCCTGCGGTCAAGAACAACCCTATTACCCACGAAAAGGTTGCACTCGGCAAGATCCTGTTCTTCGATCCGAGGCTATCGGCGAGCGGGGTCATCAGCTGCAATACATGTCACAATCTTGGGACCGGCGGAGCAGATGCCGGCCCGAGGTCGCTTGGTCATCGCTGGCAGCTAGGTTCACGTCGAGCGCCAACGGTCTATAACGCGGTCTTCAATGTGGCACAGTTCTGGGACGGACGCGCGGCTGACCTCAAGGCACAAGCCGTAGGCCCTGTCCAGGCCAGTGCGGAAATGAATGCAACGCCTGCTCGCCTTCTTAATACGTTGAATTCAATGACTGATTATATTGTCATGTTCAGCAAGGCGTTCCCGAACGACGCGACGCCCATTACCTTTGACAATTTCGCCAAGGCCATCGAGGCATTCGAGGCGACCTTGATCACGCCCGCCGCTCCCTTCGATCAATACCTCGAGGGCGATGCGTATGCTCTCAGTACTCAGCAGAAAGCAGGATTAAAGCTGTTCATAGAAAAGGGATGCTCGTCATGCCACAATGGTATCAACGTCGGCGGCCAGGACTACTTCCCGTTCGGCGTGACGGAACGGCCAACCGCAAGCCTGCTGCCGAGGGACGACAAGGGCCGTTTCGCCGT